>JAQGIW010000248.1 GCA_028290905.1 Caulobacteraceae bacterium
GAGGGGCGCCGCTACGGCCCAGCCCCCATACCCTGCGCAGGCGAGGCGGTCCGCGACACGGAAACCCGCCCGTCGCCGGCGTGGATGGCGGGTCTGGCGCCCGCCGAACCGGCTCTGGCCCGCTACGCCTCGCCCACCAGCCTCGGCGAAGGCTCGCCCGCTCCCGCGTCCTCACCCCTGGCCGCGGCGGGGGGGCTCGGCCGCTATCGGCGCGGCGAGCTCATCCATCGTCTGCTGCAACTGCTGCCCGACATCGCGCCGGACCGGCGGGCGGAGGCCGCGCGCCGCCTGCTCGGCCGCGAGCGCGACCTGACCGAGGACCAGCGCGCCGAGATGGCGCAGGCCGCCCTGGGCGTGCTGGGCGATTCGCGCTTCGCCGCCGTATTCGGACCCGGTTCCCGGGCCGAGGTGGCGTTGGCCGGTGTCGCGGAGCGCCTGCCGGCCGGTCTCGCCATCTCCGGCCGCGTCGACCGCCTTCTGGTGGAGGCGGATCGCGTGCTGGTGGTCGATTTCAAGACCAACCGTCCGGCGCCCGGCCGTATCGAGGACGCCGACGATGCCTACGTCACCCAGATGGCGCTCTACTGGGCGCTACTCGCGGACATCTACCCCGGCCGCGTCGTCGAAGCCGCCCTGGTGTGGACCGACGGGCCCAGACTCATGCCCATCCCACCATCGCGGCTGGAGGAGGCTCTGGCGAAGCTAAGATAGCCGCCGACCCGTCAGGGCCGCGCGGCCGCGCCCGTCACCCCGGGGCTGATCTCCGCGGCCTCGCCGGCGTCGCGGTGCACCTCCTCGCGGATCACCCGCAGGGTTACGGCGTTGAGGTACTGTACGAGGGCGAGGTTCAACTCCTCGAACTCGGGCCACAGCACCTCCTCGATGAAACGCCGGGGCGCCGTCAGCATAACCGTGGTCAGGCGCTGGCGATGGAGTCGGTAGGGCGCGAGGCCATACCGTCGGCAGAGGGCGACAAACAGCCGCCGGGACCATTGGTCGGTCAGGGAAAACTGCATCTCCACGGGCGGCGCATCGCGCTGCAAGGCCGCCAGACGCGCGCGCACCCGGGTGAGGGCGGCGCCCGCCGCCACTCGCTCGCCTTCTGTCCCCGCGCCGGCGAACAGCGCCTCGATCTTGCGCATCTTCTCGCGAAGCTGCGTCTCTTCGGACATCGACTCCACAGTCGTCCTCGAACCCACCCAACGCCCAGCCGTGCGCGCCGCCTCCCGACCGGTCGGGAAGCGGACCACGCCGGGCGCCGGCGGTCAATCGTTCAGCGTTCTGTCGATTTCCGACTGATCCCCGGCGCGCGGGCCCTTGATCGACCGACTCGGGCCGAGCACGCTCACCCCGCCGGGGAGCCGCCGCGGTGATGAGGCCTGCATGACGCACCTGACCCTCACCCAGCCGCGCCCGTTCATCCGCAGCATGAGGCTTACGGGAGTGCTGCTGCTGACCCTCTCGGCGGTGACGCCCGCCTCCTCGGTGTTCGTGATCATCCCCGGAATCGTCAGCCAGGCAGGGACGGGCGCGCTGGTCAGCCTTATGGCCGCCGCCCTGGTCGCCCTCGCCATGGCGCTGGTCTACGCCGAGCTGGCCTCTGCCTTCCCTCACGCCGGCGGCGAGTACGCCATGTTGGGGCGCAGCCTCGGCCCCTTCGTGGGCTACGTGTTCATGGGCATGAACCTGGTCGGCTCGACCCTGGCCCCGGCGGTGCTCTCCCTAGGGGCGGCCGACTATGTCCCGGCCGTCTGGCCCGGCGTCGGAAGCGTCCCCCTGGCGGTCGCCATCGTCTCCATCTCCATGCTCCTGGGGGTGTTCAACATCCGCCTGAACGCCTGGGTTACGGGCGTCTTCCTTTTGGTAGAGATGCTGGCTCTCGTCCTGCTGGCGGCGTTGGGGATCTTCCACGCCCACCGGCCGCTCGCAGGCCTGCTGACCCATCCTGTCATCTTGAGCGCGGGTCATTTCGCGCCCACGCCGGCCGCCATGGTCGGTCTGGCGACCGCCGTGGCGATTTTCTCCTACAACGGCTTTGGCGCGGCGGTCTATTTCAGCGAGGAGATGCACGAGGCGCCGCGGCAGGTGGCGCGCACCATCCTATGGGCGCTGGCGTTGACCGTCGCCTTCGAGTTTATCCCGGTGGTCGCGGTGATGGCCGGGGCGCCCGACCTCCGCCGTCTCCTGTCCGCGGAGAGCCCCTTCAGCGACTTCCTG
The DNA here is from genome assembly GCA_028290905.1 of Caulobacteraceae bacterium. Lineage (GTDB taxonomy): Bacteria > Pseudomonadota > Alphaproteobacteria > Caulobacterales > Caulobacteraceae > Acaudatibacter. The sequence continues at coordinate 2,218 of JAQGIW010000248.1, forward strand.
CTTGGCGCCGGCGGGCGGACCCTCGACACCGTCGTCAGCCTGGGGATCGCCCTGGCCATCGTCAACGCCGTCATCGCCACGGTGCTGATCAACGCCCGGTTCCTCTATTCCAGCGGCCGCGCCGGCGTGTGGCACGGCGCCTTCAACGGCGCCCTGGTGCGGGTGCACGGCCGCTTCGACTCGCCCTGGGTGGCGACGCTCCTGGCGGGGGTGTCGGCGACCCTCACCTGCTTCGTCCCCTTCCACCTCCTGTTGGTGATGAACGGCACGGGCGTAGTGGTGATGTATGTGCTGCTCTGCCTGGGCGCGATCGCCGGCCGCATCAGCGGCGCCACGGACCACGCCGCCTTCCGCATGCCGCTCTTTCCCCTGGCGCCAGCCTTCGCCCTCGTCGCCCTCGCCTATGTGATCTACGCCAACTGGATCGACCCGCAGGTGGGTCGACCCAGCCTGATCTTCAGCCTTGTGCTACTGGTGCTGGCGATGGGCTATTTCCTGCTGCTGCGCCGCCGCCGGGGCGGGATCCTGTCGATGAGCGGCGCGGGCGAGGGATAAGACTCGTCTAAGAAACTCGCGACGGCGCCAGAAAAACTCCGGCCCCCGCGAGAGGCGCAAGCGGGGGCGCAAGGTTGACGGGGGCTCCGGTCGGCCTAAATGCTCAGTCTCCCACAGGAGCCGTCCATGAGCACCGTCGCCGTCACCGATTCGTCCTTCGAGACCGATGTCCTGAAGTCAGAGAGGCCCGTCCTCGTCGACTTCTGGGCCGAGTGGTGCGGCCCCTGTCGCCAGATCGCCCCCGCTCTCGAGCAGATTGCCAGCGAACTCGAAGGCGCGGTCACCGTCGCCAAGATCGACATCGAGGCCTCGCCGATGACGCCTTCGCGGTACGGCGTGCGCGGCATCCCAACCATGATGCTGTTCAAGGACGGCCAGATGGCCTCGATGAAGGTCGGGGCCATGCCCAAGCAGAAGATCCTGGAGTGGCTGGCCGAAACCGGCATCAAGGCCACCGCCTGACACTTTGACGCCCGGGCGCCCCGCTCATCCGGGCGCCCGACTCCGGGGCCGGCGCTGCGCGCACCGCTGCCGTGGCCGCTTCCTGACCCTCATCGTCCGTGCTGCTGACATCAACCGGTTTCAGCGTGCGTGTCTGGCGGGCGGAACAAACGGCCATGAATCAAATCGCTCCCTATAGGTAAACGTCCGTTTACGGAAGGCATCCAAGCGGCTCCCGCGCCTGGGCAGAGTCTTTCATATTTATATTACACAGATTTTACATTTCTGACGCTTAGTAGTGTTACGCAGAGTTGCCCGCATAATGTTGCCATATCGAGGGGGGCGCGGGTCAACCACCACGATCGGGAGATCACCATGCTCAAGACTATCGCCGCCTCGACGACGGCCCTGCTCATCGCTTCGAGCGCCCACGCGGCCCAGGTCGGTGACGTGTTCTACATCTACATGGAGAACCACAACTGGACGCAGCCGGCGTCGCTCACCGGCATCAACCAGATCTCCGGCAACTCCGCCGCGCCGTTCATCAACAGCCTTGTCACGCCAGGCAATCCCAACGCCGCCCAGGTCTCCTACGCCAGCAACTACGTGAACGTCAGTCCGGGGCTGCACCCCTCGGAACCGAACTATGTCTGGCAGGAAGCCGGTCTCTTGGGGCCGCTGAATGACGCCAACCCTTATCCCAACAACATCGTCAACGCGCCGAACCTGAGCGCTGTGCTGCAATCCAAAGGCATCAGCTGGAAATCCTATCAGGAAGACACCGACCTTCTGAACACCAGCGGCCAGAACTTCAACGCCGCCGGCGGCGTCCTGACGAACAATGTCGCTGCGCCCAGCCAGTACGAGGCGCCGCTGACCAGTTTCTCGGGGACGTCAGCGCTCTACACCAACTCCTACAATGGCAGCCATCAATACAACTTCGCCTCGAAGCACGACGGTCAGCTGTTCTTCACGGCGACCAACGGGGGTAACGACCCCACCGCGAGCAATCCCGAAGCCTCGCACTACGCGCCGCTGCAGCAGCTGGCGTCGGACTTGGCCAACAACACGGTCGCGCGGTACAACGTGATCACACCGAATCAGTACAACGACATGCACTCGGCGCTGAACACGCCCTTCACCTACAATGGCGTGACCTATGCCGCGGGCTCCGACGAGGAGCAGATCGCCCTCGGCGACAACTTCCTGTCGCAGATCGTGCCACTGATCGAGGCCTCCCAGGCCTACAAAAATAACGGCGAGATCGTGATCTGGAATGACGAGACCGAGGGCGCGGGTACGGCCACGGCGGGCTACACCAGCATGGAGATCATCATCTCCCCGCTGGCCAAGGGCAACGCCTACACGAACACCATCCAGTACACCCACTCCAACGATCTGCGGACGATTCAGGACATCTTGGGCGTTCAGAACGTGCCTCTGGGCGCCGCCGCCACCGCCTACAACATGTCCGACCTCTACAAGGCGGGCGCGATTCCGGAACCGGCGACCTGGACGATGATGCTGGTCGGAGCCGGCCTGGCCGGCGCCACCGCGCGCCGTCGCAGGTTCTTTGCGGCCTGAGCACGACCTTCCGCCATCAGTAGAGCGTAGGAGCGAGGGCCGCGCCGTGAGGCGTGGCCCTTTCTTCATCCGGCGGTCCCGAGCGGACGGCGCGTCAGGTGGGCCAAGTGTCCTGGCTGAGGGCCAGGACGTCACCGATGAAATGCAACGAGCCGCAGATGACCACGTGCGGCGGACCCGGCAAGCGCAGCGCCCGGGCCAGGGCGTCCTCCACGCCGTCCGCGGCCTCGGCTTCCAGCCCCTGTGTCCGCGCGGCCGCCACCAGGGTCTCGGCCGGCGTGGCGCTGGGCGAGGCGAACCCCGTTGCGAACACGCGCGGGGACAGATCCGAAAAGGCGGCGAAGAAGCCGGAGGCGTCCTTGCGGCCCAGCATGCCGACGATCAGGGCGACCGGCCGACCGTCGCGCGCGGCCAGGCGAGCGCAGGCGTCCGCCAGGGCGTGGCCGGCGTGCGGGTTGTGAGCCCCGTCGATCCACAGGTCGGTCTCGGCGGCCCGCTCGGCCAGCGGACCTCCGGCGAGACGCTGGAAACGCCCGGGCCACACCGCCGACGCGACGCCGGCGCGCATCGCCGCCTCGTCGAGGCGCGGATCGCCGAGCGCGAGGACGGCCGCGACGGCCAGCCCGGCGTTGGCGAATTGATGCGCGCCGAACAAGCCCGGGGGCGGCAGGTCGATGAGCCGGTCCTCCGACTGAACCATCAGCCGCCCGTGTTCTTCCCA
>JAQGIW010000305.1 GCA_028290905.1 Caulobacteraceae bacterium
ACGGCGAAGCGCTCGCCGGCCACGCCCTCGAAATAGGCCTCGCCGGCGATCGCGCCGTACAGCACGGTGTTGCCGACGATGATGTTCTCGGTCGGTTCGCGCGTCGCCTCGGGGGGCTGGCTGACGATGATGCGACCGCCGGAAAGCCCCTTGCCGACATAGTCGTTGGCGTCGCCCACCAGGTCCAGGGTGACGCCCCGCGCCAGGAAGGCTCCGAAGCTCTGGCCGGCCGTGCCGGTCAGGCGCACCGTGATCGCGCCGTCCGGCAGGCCCTCGTGTCCCGAGAGACGTGCGATGACTCCCGACATCATCGCCCCGACGGTCCGGTTGACGTTGCGGATGGTCGCCTCGATGCGCACCGGCGCGCCGCCCTCGAGGGCGGGCTTGGCCTGCGCGATCAGCTCGTGGTCGAGCGCCTTCTCCAACCCATGGTCCTGGCGTTCGCTGTTCCACAGGGCGGCGCCGTCTCCCGCCGGGACGGCGTAGAGGATGCGCGTGAGGTCGACGTCGCGGGCCTTCCAGTGTTCGACGGCCGGACGCATGTCCAGGCGGTCGACCTTGCCGATCATCTCCTGCACGGTGCGGAACCCGAGCTGGGCCATGATCGCGCGCAGTTCCTCGGCGACGAAGAAGAAGTAGTTGATCACGTGCTCGGGCTGGCCGGTGAAGCGGGCCCGCAGGACCGGATCCTGGGTCGCCACCCCCACCGGGCAGGTGTTCAGGTGGCACTTGCGCATCATGATGCAGCCCGCCGCGATCAGCGGCGCGGTGGCGAAACCGAACTCGTCGGCGCCCAGCAGGGCTGCGATGGCGACGTCGCGGCCGGTGCGCAGGCCGCCGTCCACCTGCACGGCGATGCGCGAGCGCAGGCCGTTCAGCAGCAGGGTCTGCTGGGTCTCGGCAAGGCCGATCTCCCAGGGCGAGCCGGCATGGGTCAGGGAGGTCAGGGGACTGGCCCCCGTGCCACCCTCGAAGCCGCTGATGGTCAGGTGGTCGGCCCGGCACTTGGCGACGCCGGCGGCCACCGTCCCCACGCCCACCTCGGACACCAGCTTCACGGAGATGCGCGCCGCGGGATTGACGTTCTTCAGGTCGTGGATGAGCTGCTTGAGGTCCTCTATCGAATAGATGTCGTGGTGCGGCGGCGGCGAGATCAGGCCGACGCCCGGGGTCGAGTGGCGCACCGCGGCGATGGCCTTGTCGACCTTGTGGCCGGGCAGCTGGCCACCCTCGCCGGGCTTTGCGCCCTGGGCCATCTTGATCTGGATGTCGTCGGCGTTGACCAGGTACTCGGCCGTGACCCCAAAGCGGCCCGAGGCGACCTGCTTGATCGCCGAGCGCATGGAATCGCCGTTGGGCAGGCGCACGAAGCGGTCGGCCTCCTCGCCGCCCTCGCCGGTGTTCGAGCGTCCGCCGATCCGGTTCATGGCGATGGCGAGCGTGGTGTGGGCCTCCCGGCTGATGGAGCCGAAGCTCATCGCGCCCGTGGAGAAGCGCCGCACGATGGCCGAGGCGGGCTCGACCTGCTCAAGCGGGACCGGAGTCTCCGCCATCCTGAACTGCATCAGGCCGCGCAGGGTGAGCAGGCGCTCGTTCTGCTGGTTGATGGCCGCCGCGAAGGCCTCGTACTCGGAAGGCAGGTTGCCGCGCACGGCGTGCTGCAGCCTTGACACCGACTCCGGCGTCCAGGCGTGGTCCTCGCCGCGCAGGCGGAAGGCGTAAGTCCCTCCGACGTCGAGCATGTCGCGATAGATCGGCGAGTCGCCATAGGCGTCCGCGTGGCGGCGCACGCACTCCCGGGCGATCTGGTCCAGGCCGACGCCCTCGACGACGCTGGCCGTGCCGGTGAAGAAGCGTTCGACGAAATCGCTCGATAGGCCGACGGCGTCGAAGATCTGCGCGCCGCAATAGGACTGGTAGGTGGAGATGCCCATCTTGGACATCACCTTGAGGATGCCCTTGCCCACCGCCTTGACGTAGTTCTTGGCCACGGTCGCGGAGCTGGGGGTCGATCCGGTCGCCCCGCGCCTCGCGTCCAGGCGCACCGACTCCTGGCGCATGGCTTCCAGGGTCTCGAACGCCAGGTAGGGGTTGACCGCCTCGGCGCCATAGCCGGCCAGGACGCAGAAGTGGTGCACCTCGCGCGCCTCGCCGGTCTCGATAACCAGGCCGGTCTGCATGCGCAGGCCCTGGCGGATAAGCTTGTGATGAACGGCGGCGGTGGCCAAGGCCGCGGGAATGGGAATGCGGTCCGGTCCCGCGGCGCGGTCCGACAGGATGAGGATGTTGATGTCGTCCAGCACCGCATCGGTGGCGGCCGAGCAAAGGGTGTCGATGGCGCGCGCCAGACCGTCCGCCCCTTCGGCCGCCGGCCAAGTGGCGTCCAAGGTGGTGGTGCGGAAGGCGCCGTCGAGCAGCTCGGCGATCGAGCGGATCTTCTCCAGGTCGGCGTTGGTCAGCACCGGCTGCGCGACCTCGAGGCGCTTGTGGCTGCCGGCCTGGCGTCCCAGCAGGTTGGGCCGGGGGCCGATCATCGACACCAGGCTCATCACCAGTTCCTCGCGGATCGGATCGATCGGCGGGTTGGTGACCTGGGCGAAGTTCTGCTTGAAATAGTCGTAGAGCAGCTTCGGCCTGTTGGAGAGGACGGCGATCGGCGTGTCGGTTCCCATCGACCCGACCGGATCCTCGCCCACCCGGCCCATGGGATCGAGGAAGAAGGCGAGGTCTTCCTGGGTGTAGCCGAACAGCTGCTGGCGATCGAGCAGCCTCCCCGGCTCGGGCGGCGGCGCGGCCGCCGATGGCGGCGCGACCGGCGCTTCAGGCGCGTCGGGCAGGTCCTCGAGCTTGAACTGGGTGCGGGCCAGCCATTCTGCATAGGGCTGCGCGTCGGCGAGGGTGCGCTTGATCTCCTCGTCCTCGACGATCCGCCCCTCTTCCATGTCGATGAGCAGCATCTTGCCCGGCTGCAGGCGCCCCTTGTGGACGATGCGCTCCTCGGGGATCGTGAGCACGCCGACCTCGGAGGCCAGGATGACATGGTCCTGGTCGGTGATCACGATGCGCGCGGGCCGCAGGCCGTTTCGGTCGAGAGTGGCGCCGATCTGGCGGCCGTCCGTGAAGGCGATGGCGGCCGGGCCGTCCCACGGCTCCATCAGCGCCGCGTGGTACTCGTAGAAGGCCTTGCGGGCGGGGTCCATCAGCGGATTGCCGGCCCAGGCTTCCGGGATCAGCATCATCACCGCGTGGGCGAGGGGGTAGCCCCCCGCCACCAGCAGCTCCAGCGCGTTGTCCAGGGACGCGGTGTCGGATTGGCCGTGCGGGATGAGCGGCCACATCTTGTCCAGGTCCGGCCCCAGCAGTTCGGACTCCAGGGTGCGCCGGCGGGCGTTCATCCAGTTGACGTTGCCGCGCACGGTGTTGATTTCGCCGTTGTGGGCGATGAACCGGTACGGGTGGGACAGCTTCCACGACGGGAAGGTGTTGGTGGAGAACCGTTGGTGGACCAGCGCCAGCGCCGATTCCGTGAGCGGGTCGGTGAGGTCACGGTAGAAGGTCCCGACCTGGTTCGCCAGCAGAAGGCCCTTGTAGACCACGGTGCGGGTGGAGAATGACGGCATGTAGAACCGGGTCACCTCCGGCATGCCGTACTTCTTGGCCAGTTCAAAGAGCGGGTTCTGGGTCTGCTTGCGGATGACCAGGATCTTGCGCTCGAAGGCGTCCTGATCGGGGGTCGTGGCGCCCCGCGCCACGATCGCCTGGCGGATGACCGGCATCTCGGCGAGCACGGCCTCGCCCAGGCCCGTGGTGTCGATGGGCACGTCCCGCCAGCCGATCAGCCGCTGGCCCTCGACCCGAATGAAGTGTTCGAACTGGCCGATGACGGTCTCGGCGGTGGCGCTGTCCCGCGGCATGAAGCACATGGCCACCGCGTAGTCGCCGGGCGCCGGCAGTTCGAGGCTCTCACTCGCCGCCCAGGCCTGCAGAAGGGCATGCGGGATCTGGATCAGGATTCCGGCCCCGTCTCCCACCAGCGGATCGGCGCCGACGGCGCCGCGATGGTCGAGATTCACCAGGATCTCCAGGCCGCAGGCGACGACCTCCTGGGATTTTCGACCCTTGATATTGGCCACGAAGCCGACACCGCATGAGTCATGCTCATGGCGAGGGTCATAAAGTCCCTGCGGTGGCGGCATTATCGACAAGTCTGTTCCTCTTCGCGACGTTTAAGACCGCCCTGACGCAATAGGCGACCATTGGCGCATCTAAGCGACCGCCGGCTCTATGTCGACTGTCTGGGCCAGGGGCGGGCTCAATTCCTGACCGGCGCCCGTTCGCCGATCATAATCCAGGTGGCGGGCAAGCGCGCCGATGGCGCTCCCCGAAGTCTTGACGCTGTCGCCCCCGCGCAGTGATGGTGCATCGAGGTCCCGTTGTCGAAAGATCGCCCATGCCTGCGCGCGCCGTCCCTCTCGCCTGCCTGGGCGCGCTGCTGCTCGTCGGCTGCGACGCCGCCAGCCTGAAGCGGCCGGTGGACACCGCCAAGATCGTCGATGCGATCAAGACCGACGAGGTCCACTGGAACGCCGACTGGAAGTCGGGGGACGCCGCCCGCCTGGCGGCGCATTTCGCGCCGGACGCGGTGGTCATGCCGGCGGGCGCCTCGCCTCTGGTGGGGACGGCGGCGATCCAGGCCGCCACCAGCCAGTTGATCGGCCAGCCGAGCTTCAGGTTCGCCTTCACCAGCGATCGGGTCGATGTCGCCGCCTCCGGCGACCTCGCCGCGACCCACGGCAGCTATCGGATGACCACCGAGGATCCGAAGACCGGCGCGCCCGTGACCGAGGCGGGAAGCTATGTCACCGTCTACAAGCCCGGAGCCAACGGCGTGTGGAAGGCGGTGTGGGACATCACCGCTCCAGGGGCAATGGCCGCCGGGGGGGGTTCGGGGCCTTGAGGCTCCTTCGAACCGATAAGAGAGACAGGAGGAAACGAAATGGAACTCGCCCCTAAGAAGACCGGCCTCTCCACCGCCCGGCTTGAGCGCATCACCGAGCACCTCGAGCGCAACTACATCGCCCCGGGCAAGATCGCCGGATGCCAGGTCGCCGTCGCCCGCCACGGGCATCTGGCTTACTTCCGGTCCCTGGGCCAAATGGATCGCGAGCGCGCCCGGCCGATGGCCGACGACGCTATCTTCCGCATCTATTCGATGACCAAGCCGATCACCTCGGTCGCGCTGATGAGCCTCTATGAGCGCGGCTATTTCCAGCTCAACGATCCGGTGAGCCGCTTCTTCCCGGCGTGGAAGAACCACCGCGTGTGGGTCTCCGACGAGGGCTCTTCCATGGTCACCGAGGAACCGCTGCGGCCGGTCTCCATGCGCGACATGCTCTGCCATACCGGCGGCATAACCTATGGTTCGGCCCTGGCCGCGCTGGGCGTTCCCGACGACGGCCATCCGGTCGACAAGGTCTATGCCGAGGTCGGGGTGCGGCGCGGGCGGGGCGAGACCCTGATGGACTTCATGGACAAGCTGGCGCGCGTGCCGCTGCGCTATCAGCCCGGCGAGCGGTGGATGTATTCGCTCTCTACCGACGTCTGCGGCGCCCTGGTGGAGAAGATCAGCGGCCAGAGGTTCGACCGCTACCTCAAGGAGACGATCTTCGAGCCCCTGGGCATGAAGGACACCGCCTTCAGCGTCGCGGCCGACAAGGCAGGCCGGTTCTGCGCCAACTATCGTCGCAACCCCGACAAGACCCTCGGGCTCATCGACGCGCCGGAGACCAGCGACTATCTGGCCGAGCCGACCTTCTTCTCGGGCGGCGGCGGCCTGACCTCCACGACCGAGGACTATCTGCGGTTCTGCGAGATGCTGCGCCGGGGCGGCGAACTGGACGGCGCGCGCATCCTTGGTCCGCGCACGCTCGCCCTGATGCACCGCAATCACCTCAAGGACGGGCGCGACCTGACTGAGATGGCCATCGGGGGGTTCTCCGAGACCGCCAACGAGGGCGTCGGCTTCGGCCTCGGCTTCGCCATGACGCTCGACAGCGTCAGGAATGGCGCCCTCGGCGAGGGCGACTACTACTGGGGCGGCGCCGCTTCGACCGTCTTCTGGGTCGACCCGGCGGAGGATCTGACCGTCGTCTTCATGACCCAGCTGATGCCCTCCGGCGCCTTCAACTTCCGCGGCCAGCTCAAGAGCATCATCTACTCGTCGATCGTGGAATGAGACCCGGCGGAGTCACGCCCGCCGCGCGCTGACGATCGCCACCTCCGGATCCAGCATCTGGCCTTTCATGGAGCCTTCGCCGGCGGTCGCGGAGACCGAGGCGGCGAGGATCCTGCGGGCGGCTTCCATGCCTTCGACCACGTGGCCGAAGGCGGCGAAGCCGGCGTTGTCCCCCGGCTGGGACGGGTCGGCGTCGAGGGAAGAGATGTCCCCGATGCAGATGAAGAACTCCGAGGTGGCCGTGCCCGGATCGTAACGGGCCATCGAGACGGTCCCGTCCTTGTGCGACAGCCCCGTTGTCTTGGTGCTCTCGTGGGCGATGGGCGGAAAGGCCTTGGCCGGGTCGTTCTTGACCCCGCCCTGGATCAGGCCGGCCGGCGGTTGCGGGCTGAGCTTCAGGGCGCGGTAGAAGACCCCGCCGTCGAAGCGCTTGGCGTCGACGTAGCGCAGGAAATTGGCGCAGGTGACCGGCGCCTTGTCGGCGGCCAGCTCGATGGTGATGGGGCCGTCGGCGGTCTGCAGGACCACCCGCGGCAGCGCGAGGGCCGCGGGAGAGGGGGTCTGGGCCAGGGCCGTGGATGCGACGAGGCCGCCGGTCCCGGCGAGGATCGCGCGTCTGTGAGGGTGGGGCATCGTTTTCTCTCTGGCTCTCGTTGATGCGGTCCTAAACCCCGCTCATCCCCGCGAAGCAGGCTGTGTGAAAAGTCGGAGTTGTCACATTTCAACGCAATAATATTCTGCAGTTGCCGTGAGATCGGAAAATCGTTTCGCAAAGCGCGCGTGCGCGGCGCGTAGGAGATGAAAAATTGCGCGGGAATGTGACAGCCTCGACTTTTCACACAGCCTGTTTCGCGGGGATGAGCGGAATAATGTGTCACGGTTTCAGCTTGTACCCGGTCTTGAAGATCCACCAGATCACGACCAGGCAGACGGCCATGAAGCCGAGCGTCATGCCGAGGCTCAGGGAGACCCCCACGTCCGAGACGCCATAGAAGCTCCAGCGGAAACCGCTGACCAGATAGACCACCGGGTTGAACAGGGTGATCTTGCGCCACAGCGGAGGCAGCATGGAGATCGAATAGAAGCTGCCGCCCAGGAAGGTCAGCGGGGTGATGATCAGGGTCGGCACGATCTGCAGGCGCTCCCATCCCTCCGCCCAGACGCCGATGATGAAGCCGAACAGGCAGAAGGTCAGGGCGGTGAGGATCAGGAAGGCCGCCATCCAGAACGGATGGGCGATGTGGTAGGGCACGAACAGGCGCGCGGTGAGGAGGATCACCCCGCCCAGCAGCACGGACTTCGAGGCGGCCGCCCCCACATAGGCGATGACCGCCTCCCACCAGGCCACCGGCGCCGAGAGCAGTTCGTAGATCGTCCCCGACCACTTGGGCATGTAGATGCCGAAGGAGGCGTTGCCGATGCTCTCCGTAAGGACCGACAACATCGTCAGGCCCGGTACGATGAAGGCAGCGTAGGAGACCCCGTCGATGGCGGTCATTCGCGAGCCGATCGCCGAGCCGAACACCACGAAGTAGAGCGAGGTCGAGATCACCGGCGACAGCAGGGAGCCGACGAGGGTGCGAAACCACCGCGACATCTCGAAGAGGTAGATGGCCCTGAGCGCATTGACGTTCATGCCGGCGCCCTCACCAGGCCGACGAAGATCTCCTCCAGTGAACTTTCGCGTGACCGGATGTCGGTGAAGGCCACCCCCGCGTCGATCAGGCGGCGGATCAGGCCCTCGACCCCCTCCCCCTCCGCCTTGGGGTCGAAGGTGTAGACGAGGCTGAGGCCGTCGTCGGCGAAGTGCAGCGGCTCACCCGCGAGGTCGGCCGGCAATCCGCTCAGGGGCGCGGCAAGCGTGAGGATCAGCTGGCGGGTCCCCAGGTCGCGCATCAGGGCGGCCTTGTCTTCCACCAGGATCAGTTCGCCGCGGTTGATGACCCCGACCCTGTCGGCCATCTCCTCGGCCTCCTCGATGTAGTGGGTGGTCAGGATGATGGTCACGCCGCTGTCCCTCAGAGACCGCACCATCGCCCAGAGATCCCGCCGCAGCTCGACGTCGACCCCGGCGGTGGGCTCGTCGAGGAAGAGGATGCGCGGCTGATGGGAGAGCGCCTTGGCGATCATCACCCGCCGCTTCATGCCGCCGGAGAGGGCGAGGATCGGGCTGTCCTTCTTGTCCCATAGCGACAGGTCGCGGAGCACCTTTTCAAGGTAGGCCGGGTCGCGGCCGCGGCCGTGCACGCCGCGGCTGAACTTCATCGTGGCCCACACGGTCTCGTAGCCCTCGGTGGCCATCTCCTGCGGGACCAGGCCGATCAGCGAGCGGGCTACCCGGTAGTCGCGGACGATGTCGTACCCGTCGGCGAGCACCGTCCCCGACGAGGCGCGCACCAGGCCGCAGATGATGTTGATCAGGGTGCTCTTGCCCGCCCCGTTGGGCCCGAGCAGCGCGAAGATCTCGCCCCGGCGGATATCCAGGTCGATGGGCTTCAGGGCCTGGAACCCCGAGGCGTAGGTCTTGGTCACACCCCTGACGGAAATGATCGGCGGCAAAAGAGATCCCAGGGCGAGTGAAGGCTAGGCGGCGGTCGGCGCCCCCGACTGCGCCGCGACCAGTCCGTCGTCAATCTCCCGCGCGCGAATGGCGGCCGGTCGCTGGCTGATGCGGGCCCAATAGGCTTCGAACGCCGGGCGTTTCTCGAGCCATCCGAACTGCATGCCCCAGCCGATCTGCGAGCCGACATAAACGTCCGCGGCGGTGAACTTGTCTCCGGCCACATAGTCGCTCTTCGAGACCGCGCCCTCGAGAGTGTCCACCACCAGGCCAAGGTTGCCGTAGCCGGCCATCCTCTGACCTTCCGGCGTCACCTCGAAGCCCATGCTCTTGTTGGTGCTCGCCGCTTCCACCGGCCCGGCGGCGAAGAACATCCAGCGGTAGTAGGGACCCCGTTCGGCCGTGGGCGGGGCGAGGCCGGCCTGCGGGAAGGCGTCGGCCAGGTAGGCGCAGATGGCGGCGCACTCGGTCACCACCACGCCGCGGTGGACGACGGCGGGGATCTTCCCCATCGGGTTGATGGCCAGATAGGCCGGCGACTTGAGCGATGACGCGTAGTCGAGGATCTCGGTGCGGTAGGGCGCGCCAACCTCTTCCAGCATCCAGCGGACGATCCGACCGCGCGACATGGGGTTGGTGTAGAAGACAAGCTCGTCGCTCATGGGGTTCACCTTTTCCGAATGGGGATGACGGGATCCGATTAGGCTTGGCCAGGATACCGGAAAACAAAACGGGAACAAGCGTGAATTGCGCCCCTGCGGGCCCCTGGCGCCTGTGGCCGCCCGGCACTAGCCAAGCCGTCGTCCGCCGTTCAAAATAACGATTCCTCACCCCTCGGATTTTCGAATCCATGTCCGCGCCCTCCGGCGACGGCGCCCTCGCGTCCGCCGATTCCGAGCAGACTGTCGACGTCCGGGCCATGCCGCGCGTCCTGCGCCGCATCGCCGTCGAGGCGGTGCGGCAGGCGCCCTGGCGGGTGGTCCTGGCCATGGGCGCCTCTCTCGCCGCCGCGGTGGCGAGCCTGAGCCTGCCGCGGCTGTTCGGCCACGCCGTCAACCAGGCCCAGCGTCTGCTCGGGATCGCCAGCCGCGCCCGCGACGCCGCCCACGCGACCGCCGTGCACGCCGCCGGCGCTTCGGCCGACACCCTGCGCGCCGCCGGCCTGGCGCAAGAGGCGCGCCACGCCCTCCTGGTCACCGCCGGGCTGGTGATCCTCGCCACGCTGGTGCGCGGCCTGACCACTATGACAGCCAACTACCAGGCCGAGTACGTCAGCCAGAAGGTGGCCTACCAGTTCCGGCTCGACTTCTTCCGCCAGCTGCAGCGGCTATCCTTCGCCTTCCACGACAAGATCCACTCCGGCGACCTGATCACCCGCGGCATGCTCGACCTGGAGGGCGCGCGGTCGTTCATCCAGAACGGCCTGCTGGTGGCCCTGACCATGATCCTGCTGGTCGGCATCGCCGCCGGCATGATGATCACCACCGACCCGGTGATGGCGGCGCTGGGCCTCGCCTTCACGCCGCTCGCCAGCGTGGTGCTGGCGCGGATGGGCTTCTTGCTGCGGGTGACCTGGCTCAAGGTGCAGCAGCTGATGAGCATCCTCACCCTGACCATGGAAGAGAACCTCCAGGGCATCCGGGTGGTGCGGTCGTTCGCCGCCAAGACCTTCGAGATGGCCAAGTTCGACAGGGCCGCCAACGCCGCCCTGGCATACTCCTACCGCCGCATCTTCCTGCGCTTTCGGGCCGTGTCGGTGATGACCCTGAGCTTCTACGGCTCCATGGGCCTCCTGCTATGGTACGGCGGCACGCGCGTGGCGGCGGGCGCCATGACGCCGGGGCGGCTGACCGAATTCCTCACCTACATGACCCTGCTGCAGTCGCCGATCCGCCAGATCGCCATGATCGTCGCCGCCGCCGCCCGCGCCACCACCTCCGGCCAGCGCCTGTTCGAGATCCTCGACCTGGCCCCCGGCGTCGCCGACCGGCCGGGGGCCAAGGACCTGGTCGTCGCCCGGGGCGTGGTGCGGTTCGAGCACGTCGACTTCGCCTACGATCCCGGCGCGCCGGTCCTGCACGACGTCAGCTTCGAGGTGGGGCCGGGCAAGACCCTCGGGATCGTCGGGCCGCCGGGTTCGGGCAAGTCGACCATCGCCAACCTAGTCCCCCGCTTCTACGACGTCACCGGCGGCGCCGTGACGATCGACGGCCAGGACGTGCGCGACGTCACCCTCGCCTCCCTGCGCAGCCATGTGGGCCTGGTGCAGCAGGAGGCGTTCCTGTTCGACGCCACCGTGGTCAACAACGTCGCCTATGCCGACCCCTGGGCGGAGGAGGACCGCATCGTGCGCGCCGCCCGCACCGCCCAGATCCACGACTATGTGGCCGGCCTGCCCGGCGCCTATGAGACCCGGGTGGGCGAGCGGGGCGTCGCCCTCTCCGGCGGCCAGCGCCAGCGAATGTCCATCGCCCGCGGCGTCGTGCCGGGTCCCGGCGTGATGATCTTCGACGACTCCACCGCCGCCATCGACGCGGTGACCGAAAAGAAGGTCCGCGACGCCCTGGCCGAGGCGACTGCGGCCAAGGCGACCATCATCATCGCCCACCGCCTGTCGTCCCTGATGCACGCCGACGAGATCATCGTCCTGGAGGCGGGGCGCATCGTCGAGCGCGGGACCCACGAGGAACTGATCGCGCTCGGCGGCGAATACGCCGACCTTTACGCCCTGCAGACGAGAGCCGAGCAGGGCCTCTCGATCGCCGACGCCCGCCTGCGGCGGAAGCTGGCGGAGGCGCAAGCGTGAGGTGGCGTCAACCAGATCCTCCCTCCCCCAAGGGGGAGGGAGGTGCGCCATGACTGACGCCGTCGCCGCAGCGCCGCGCCGCCGGCGCAAGGCCAACCTGGGGTCGCCGGACGAGGAGGAGGTGTTCGCCTCCTTCGACACCCTGATCATCGGCCGGTTCTTCGCCTTCCTCAAACCCCACCGCGCCCTGGTGTTCGGGGCGCAGGGCGCCGTGCTGGTCTCGTCCCTGACCAGCGTCGCCACGCCCTGGGTGATCGGGACCATCGTGAGCGCGACGGTGGCGCGCGATGGGGAGGGCTTGCACCGCTGGCTGATGGCGTTCGGCGTGCTGGTGACCGTGAACGCCGCCTCGAACTTCGGCGACCAGTGGATGACCACGCGCCTTGCGCAGCGGGTGATCTTCGATGTCCGCCGGGCGATGTTCGCCCACTTCCAGGATGTCGCCCTGACCTTCATGGACAAGACCCACGTGGGCCGGATCATGGCGCGCCTGCAGGGCGACGTGAACGCCCTGCAGGAGTTCCTGGAGAGCTCCACCGGGGCGCTCGGGGACTTCACCACCCTGTTCGGCTACGCCGTCGTCCTGTTGTGGATGGACTGGCGCCTGGGCCTCTTGACCCTCACCACCATCCCCGCCCTGATCGCCGTGCGGGCCGTGTGGCTCCCCTATTCCAAGCGGACGTTCCGCCGGGCCCGAGATGCGTCCTCGACCGCCAACAGCGCCCTGGCCGAGAACATCAACGGCGTGCGCACCGTGCAGGAGACCCGGCGCGAGGCGATGAACTTCGAGCTCTACGAGGAGAAGGCGCGGGAGAACTTCCGCGCCCAGGCCG
The DNA here is from genome assembly GCA_028290905.1 of Caulobacteraceae bacterium. Lineage (GTDB taxonomy): Bacteria > Pseudomonadota > Alphaproteobacteria > Caulobacterales > Caulobacteraceae > Acaudatibacter. The sequence continues at coordinate 12,435 of JAQGIW010000305.1, forward strand.
AGTCGGCGTGGCTGGCGCAGATCATGACCCCGACCGTGGACATCCTGACAGGCGTCGCCATGGCCTTCATCATCGTGGTGGGGGGTAACGAGGTGCTGGGCGGGAGCTTGGCGGTCGGGGTCCTGGTGACCTTCATCCTCTCGGTGCAGCGGTTCTTCGAGCCGGTGCGCCTGCTCTCCATGCAATACACCGTGATGCAGCGGGCCATGGCGGCGGGACATCGAATCTTCGAGGTGCTCGACGTGCCGGTGACGATCGCCGACAGACCGGGGGCGATCGTCCTGAAGGACGCGCCGCCCACGGTGGAGCTGGACCACGTCACCTTCGGCTACGACCCGAAGCGGCCCATCCTGCACGACATCAGCCTGAAGGTGGAACCGCGCCAGGTGGTCGCCCTGGTGGGCCCCACGGGATCGGGCAAGACCAGCATCACCGCTCTGGTCCACCGGTTCTATGACACCCAGGAAGGCCGGGTTCGGGTGGGTGGCCATGACGTGCGCGATGTGACCCTCGAGTCCCTCGGCGCCATGGTCGGGATGGTGCTTCAGGACCCGTTCCTGTTCTCCGGCACGATCGAGGAGAACATCCGCTACAACACCCTCTCCGCCAGCCGGGACGACGTGGTCGCCGCCGCCAGGGCGGTGTCGGCCCATGAGTTCATCATGCGCCTGCCGAACGGCTACGATACGCCGCTGGGACAGCGCGGCCGCAACCTTTCGGTCGGCCAGCGCCAGCTGATCTCCTTCGCCCGCGCCCTGGTGGCCAATCCGAAGATCCTGATCCTCGACGAGGCCACCGCCAACATCGACAGCTTCACCGAGCAGGCGATCCAGAGGGCGCTGCGGGTGCTGTTCGCCGGGCGCACCTGCCTGGTGATCGCCCACCGCCTGGCCACGGTGCGCGACGCCGACCGCATCATCGTTCTGCGAGACGGACGCATCGTCGAACAGGGTCCGCACGACGCCCTGATGGCCCACGACGGCCTCTACGCCCGCCTCTACGCCTCCAGCCACGGCTCCTTCGACGACCTCGCCGAGGGCGCCCCGCAGACAACGTAGAGGCGGCCTTGAGCCACGTCCGGGGGCGCGGGGTTTGTCAGCCCGCTCGGGCTTACCAATACTTAAGGTTACGCGGCTCTGGCGGAGCGGGGGGCGGCGCCTTAGATTCGTGTCCGCCGCGACACACGCGGCGTCGAGGGACATCGCGTTGAAAAACCCCTTTCGCAGTCTGGCCCGGCTCGCGGCCATGCTCGTCCTGCCTCTCGCCATCGCCGGCTGCGGCGTCAACGCCATCCCCACCAAGCAGGAAGCGGCCAAGGAGAAGTGGGGCGACGTCCAGTCCGCCTACCAGCGCCGGGCCGACCTGATCCCCAACTTGGTGAACACGGTGAAGGGCTACGCCGCCCAGGAGCAGCGGGTGCTGGTGGAGGTGACCCAGGCCCGGGCCAGCGCCACCCAGGCCAAGGTCGACGCCTCGACCCTGACCAACCCCGCCGCCTTCCACCAGTACGAGCAGGCCCAGAACCAGCTCTCCGGCGCGCTGGGCCGGCTGATGCTGATCCAGGAGCGCTACCCCGACCTCAAGTCCAATGAGAACTTCATGGCCCTGCAGTCGCAGCTGGAGGGCACCGAGAACCGCATCAATGTCGCCCGGCGCGACTACAACCTGGCGGTGCAGGACTACAACACCACCCTGCGGGTGCTGCCGACCTCGATCTGGGCCTCGACCTTCTACAGCGGGGCCAAGCCGATGGCGCTGTTCACCGCCAGCCAATCCGCCCAGTCGGCGCCCACGGTGAGCTTCGACAACAGCCTGCCGCCCACCGGCGCGGCCGCTGGCGCTCCCCCTGCCAGCGTTCCGGGCGCCTCGCCGGGATCGCCGCCGCCTTCCACGCCGGCCGCCAAGTGACCCGCCTGGCAGGCCTTCTGGGCCTGCTCATGCTCGTGCTCTGGGCTCCGCTCTCGGCCCCGGCCTTCGCGGCCGCCCCGACAGGCCCGCAGTTCCCGGAGCTGACCGGGCGGGTGGTCGACGCCGCCCACGTGCTGAGCCCGCAGGTCCAGGCCGACCTGACCGCCAAGCTCGCGGCCCTGGAGCAGAAAACCAGCCGACAGCTGGTGGTGGTCACCCTCCCCTCCCTCGGCGGCTATGACATCGCCGACTACGGCTACCAGCTGCTGCGCCACTGGCAGATCGGCCAGAAGGGCCTGAACAACGGCGCCCTCTTCATCGTCGTCCCCAGCGAGCACAAGGTGCGCATCGAGGTCGGCTACGGCCTTGAGCCGATCCTCACCGACGCGATGTCGAGCGTGATCCTGCAGAAGGCCGTGATCCCGAAGTTTCGCGCCGGCGACGTCCAGGGCGGCATCGTCGACGGGACCAACGCGCTGATGCAGCAGCTCAGCCTCGATCGCTCCACCGCCGAGGCCCAGGCGGCCGCGGCGGCCGAGGCGCCGGTGTTGCACCACCATCGCAGCCCCCTCGCCGGCCTGATCCCGCTGATCATCATCTTCTTCGTGTTCTCCTCGATCTTCCGGGGCCGGCGCGGCGGCGGCGGCGGCATGGGCTGGATCCTTCCGATGATGTTCCTCGGCGGCGGCGGCGGGGGCCGCGACTGGGGAGGGGGTGGTGGCTGGGGAGGCGGCGACGGTGGCGGCGGCTTCAGCGGCGGCGGCGGATCGGGTGGCGGCGGCGGCGCTTCGGGGAGTTGGTGAGATGCTGAACACCCTCGACCAGGAACGCATCGCGGCGGCGGTGGCCAAGGCCGAGGAGGGCACGTCGGGCGAAATCGTCTGCGTCCTGGCGGCCGAGGTCTCCCACTACCCGGAGGTGGCCCTCGGCTGGGCCGCCGTCGCGGCCCTGGTCCTGCCGCCCCTGGCGCTGGTCCTGGGCGCGCACCCCCTGGCCATGGCCGCCGAAGCCGGCTCCTGGACGGCGGCGCAGGCCGGCGCCCTGGAGGGCGAGATGATCAGGGCCCTCGCCCTCTACGCCCTGATCCAGACCGCCATCTTCATCCTGGTCTTCCTCATCCTTGAGATCCCGGCCGTGCGCCGGCTCGCCACGCCTGCCCGGCTCAAGAGGCACAAGGTCGAGCGCGCCGCCCACCAGCAGTTCGCGGCCATAAGCGCCCGGGCGGCGGGCAGCGAGACGGGGGTGTTGATCTTCGTGGCCGTCGACGACCGGCAGGTGGTGATCCTGGCCGACAAGGCCTTGCACGAGAAGGCCGACGAGATGGCCTGGAAAACCGCGGCGGACGCCATCGGCGCCGCCATGAAGGGCGGCCACGACCCCACGGCCGGTATCGTCCGGGCGATCGAGATCTGCGGCGAGGCGCTACGCGCTCACTTCCCGGCGGAGGGCGGGCGCGGCCACGTGTTCTCCGACCGGCCCGTGGAAATCTGAACCGGGGCGCCGGAGCCAGGACTCAATAGGCGGAGCCGGGCGGGACGACGTCGGCGTGGGTCCAGGCGGCTTCGAAGCGGCGTCTCGCGTCCGCCGTCTCGTCGACGCGGCCCTCGGCCGCCAGGGCGAGGGCGAGGCCCTTGAGCGACCAGCCGTTGTCGGGATTGCGCGCCAGGTCGGCGCGATAGACCGCCTCCGCGGCCTTCGGATCCCCGCTCGCCAGGAGGGCGGCGCCCAGTTGGTGACGGGCCGGGAAGAAGGCGTCGGCCGGCTCGTCATAGGCGAGCCGGTCTTCCCGGCGCACCGCCTCGCGCAGCAGCGCCACGCCCATGGCGGCGTCGTGCTCGGCCAGGGCGATATTGGCCCTGGCGATCAGCAGCCCCAGGGCCAGCATGTCGTGCGCGGTGTTGAAGCCGGCCGGGTAGTCTGCCGGCGTCGCGGCGGCGAGCTTCTCGAGTTCCCCGGCGGCGGACTTGGCCTCGGCGATCCGGCCGGTCTTCGCCAGGGCGATGGCGCGCGCCTCGAGCCAGGAGCCTTTCAGGCCCGGCAATTTCGCGGCGGGCGCCGGCTGATCCAGGATGTCGCCCCACAGGCCGAACCTCACCATGGCCTGGTAGAGGTCCCCGGCCATCCAGTCCGCGCCGGGCATGTTTGCAAGCATCTCGTCCGGCGCCAGCGACCGCGCTTTCTTCACCGCCGCCAGGGTTTCGGCCCTCCGGCCCTCCATGGCGGCCGAGAAGGCGAGGAACTGATAATTGTGCGCCGTGTACATGGGATAGTAATCGGGCGCCGAGGTCTTCTGGTAGTAGGCCGCGTCGACGCCCGCGGCGAGACGATTGGCCTGGGCCGCGTCCTCGTAGCGCCCCACCCGCTGCAGGATGTGAGCGGGCATGTGCACGATGTGGCCAGCGGCGGGCATCAGCACAGCCAACCGGCCCGCGGCGTCGAGCGCCTTTTCCGGATGCGGCGAGGCCTCCAGGGCGTGCACATAGTAGTGGTTCGCTCCGGGGTGGTTGGGGGCCTTGGCCAGCACGCCCTCCAGCCGTGTCACGATCTCCTGCGTACCTGGAGCCGGGGTACTGTCGAGGCTCCACAGCTTCCAGGGATTGACGTTCATCTGGGCCTCGGCCGTGAGGACCTGAACGTCCAGGTCCTCGGGAAAGCGGTCCGCGACCGACTTCATGGCGCCGGCATAGGCGGTCAGCCGGGGGGTCGCTGCCGTCGGGTCCAGCGGAGCGGGACCGGCGAAGCGCTGAGCGACGGCCTCTATGAGAGCCTGCTCGACCGGGGACGCTCCGGCCGCGACCGCCCTGGCGCGCTTTACCGCTTCCCAGCCGACCCGACCGCGCGGATCGGCCATGAGCGGCATGTTGTAATTGGGGCCAAGGCTCAGGGCGACGCCCCACCAGCAGGCGGCGCAGGCCGGATCCAGCTCGGCGGCCTTGGCGAAGGAGCGGGTCGCCTCGTCGTGGTTGAAGGCCCAGACGAACCGCACGCCCTGGTCGAAGTATGTCTGAGCCTCGGGCGAGCGGGTGGTCGCCTGGCGATGGAAATCGCCCAGTCCGGCAAAGATCTGAGCGCCTTGCGCCCAACCTTCCAGCGTCGCCGGCGGCCCGGGCGCCGCCGCCGGCACGGCCATGCCGGCCATCGAGCCGCCGGCAGTCTGAGAGGAACCGGCGCTCGGGTCCGCGGCCCACGCCAGAGCGGGAATGGTCAATCCCACCGCCAGGGCGGCCATGGCCCTCCCGGATATCGCCATCTCAGGTCCTCCCGTCCCGTGTCAGGCGCGGTGATGATGGCTTAGCGTTGACCGGCCGGCAAGCATGCGCTTCGAGTCGGCGAGGCCATGGACAGGTGGGCGAAACGCGGTCAGGAAGACGCCATGTCCCAAGCCAATGGCCGCAAGTCGATCTTCATCACCGGGGCCGCGTCGGGCATGGGGCGCGAGACCGCGCGGCTCTTCGCCCGGGAGGGCTGGTTCGTCGGCGCCTACGACCTCCAGGAGGGCCTGCTGGCCAGCCTCCGGGACGAGATCGGCGGCGACAATGGCCTCTTCGGGCGCCTCGACGTCACCGACCGCGAGGCCTACCGCGCCGCCATCGCCACCTTCGCCGAGGCCACCGGCGGACGCATGGACATCCTCTTCAACAACGCCGGCATCGGCCGGGGCGGGCCCTACGAGGACATGGCCTGGGAGGACGTGATGGCGGTGATCAACGTCAACCTGGTCGGCGTCATCAGCGGCGTCCACCTGGCCCTGCCCCTGCTGAAGGCGACACCGGGGTCGCTGTGCTTTTCCACCTCCTCGTCGTCGGCCACCTTCGGGATGGCGGGCATCGCCGTCTATTCGGCCACCAAGCACGCGGTGAAGGGCTTCACCGAGGCCCTGTCCATCGAGATGAAGGCCCACGGCGTCCGGGTGGCCGACACCCTGCCCGGCCTGATCGACACGCCGCTGCTTCCGGACGAGGCCAAGGAGGCCGCCCCCAAGGAGGGCATGTGGCGGCTGGTGCCGGCCACGGCAGTGGCCGAAGCGGTCTGGGGCGCCTACCACACCGACAAGATCCACTGGTATGTGCCCCCCGAACTGCACGAGTTCGACACCCAGGCCACCGCCGCGCCCGAGGCGGTCCGCGACGCCATGGCCGCGAGCGGCGGCGTCCTGGGCGGCGCCGAAAACCAGGCCCAACCTTCCTGAGAGCTTTCTGCCCTCCAAGCTTTCTGCCCCTCGACGTTTCTGATTGACGACGCAATCGAAGGCCAAACAATAGCTTCGAAGGTTCATCCGGCCGCCAGACGCCGGGAACGCCGCCGATCGCCAGACGGATCGCCAGGGAGAGCGCATGCTGGATCTGACCGAACGCCTTCACCGCGCCGCCGCCGTGGGCATGACCGCCAGCGTCTGGGCGCAGGAGAAGCCGGACGCGGTGGCGATCCACGATGCCCAGGGCAAGCGCGGCTTCTTCGAGGTCAACGCCAACGCCAACCGGATCGTCCGCCTGCTGCGCGCCCGGGGCTTCCGCCCGGGGGACTCCGTCGCCCTTATGTGCAGCAACCGCGCCGAATTCGTGGAGGTGCTGTGCGCCACCCTGCGCGGCGGCTTCCGCTTTACGCCGGTCAACTGGCACCTGACGGCCGACGAGGTCGAGTACATCATCAACGACTGCGAGGCCAAGGCGCTGTTCGCCGAGCCGCGCTATCCGGCCGCCCTTTCCACCGGGGCCCCGGGCGTGCGCCTGAAGGTCGCCATCGGCGCGCCGGCCGAAGGGTTCCTGCCCTACGCCGAGACCCTGAGCCAGTTCGACGGAACGGACATCGACGATCCCGTCCTCGGCGGGGCGATGCTCTACACCTCCGGCACCACCGGCCGGCCCAAGGGCGTCTACCGTCGCAACAACGCCCTCCTCGTCCTGCCGACCCCCGGGGCGCCGGACGACGTGCAGATGTGCGCCGGGCCCGCCTATCACGCCGCGCCCCTGGCCTTCGACGTGCGCGCCGCGATCAACCAGGGCAGTCCCCTGGTGTTCCTCGACCGCTGGGACTCCGAGCGGGTGCTGGAGACGATCGAGTTCTACCGGGTGACGCGGGCGCACATGGTGCCGATCATGTTCCAGCGCCTGCTGGCCCTGCCGGACGAGGTGAAGGCGAAGTACGACCTCTCGAGCCTGCGCTACGTGATCCACGGCGCGGCGCCCTGCCCGCCGGAGGTGAAGAAGGCGATGATCGAATGGTTGGGGCCGATCGTCCATGAATACTACGCCGGCTCGGAGGGCGGAGCGGGCTTCCTGATCGACTCCCACGAGTGGCTCGCCAAGCCCGGCACCGTAGGCCGCCTGCCCGCCCCCGACGCCGTCAGGCTACTGGACGAGGAAGGCCGCGAGGTCACCGGGCGCAACCGCTCGGGCATGATCTATTTCAAGGTATCGGCCATCGCCCCGTTCGAGTACTTCAAGGACCCGGTCAAGACGGCCGCGGCGCACAAGGAAGGCTACTTCACCCTCGGCGACGTCGGCTACCTGGACGACGACGACTATCTCTTCCTCACCGGGCGGACCGCCGAGTGCATCATCTCCGGCGGGGTGAATATCTATCCCCAGGAGATCGACAACGAGATCATCAAGCACCCGGCGGTGGAGGACAGCTGCGCCATCGGCGTGCCGAACGCCGAGTGGGGCGAGGAGGTCAAGGTGGTGGTAACCCTGCACCCGGGCCAGGAACCCACCGAGGCGCTCGGCGCCGACATCCTGGCCTTCGCGCGCCAGCGCCTGGCCGGTTTCAAGATCCCCCGATCGGTCGACTTCGTGGAGGAACTCCCCCGCAGCCCCGCCGGCAAGATCCAGCGCGGCAAGGTCCGCGCCCCCTACTGGGCGGGTCGCGCCAGGCAGATTTAGACCGTAATCCTCAGCAGGTCGTCGCCCGAGACGTTGAGGCGCTGGGCCCGGCCGCCCAGGAAGCCGTCGAAGCGCAGGCGCTCCACGCCGCCGGGATCCTTCTCCGCACTCCACCAGCCGCCGCGCTCCACCAGCCGGCCGACACCGTCCACCCAGAGGGTGTCGCCGCGCGCCACCACCCTGGCGCCGCCGACCCAGGGATCGCGGTTGAGGTAGGAGCCCGCGAGGGCGCCCAACGCCTCCGGGCTCGCCGGGCGCTGACGCGGGGCGCCGCGGCCGAGCAGGGTCTCGCCCCACCACAGGGCCACGACCTCGCCGTTCTCGCGCACCGCGTCGAAACCGAAGCCGGAGAGGCCCGGGTGGTCGGTGACGAGCCGGTCCGTCCCGGCGGGCCTCACCCGCCCGACGCCCCGCGCCGACTCCAGCCGAAGGCCGGCCGGCCCCTCCGCCAGGGCGATCGTCAGGTCGGCGGCCCTGTAGGTCCCCAGGAAGGCGGCGACGTTCCTGACGCGGTAAGGCGCGAGGGGATCGGGCGCCGCGGGAAGGGGCGCTCCGCCGCGCGCCGCGCGCATGAGCTGGATGGCGTAGGCCGTGGTCGCCCGCGGACGGTAGCCGGCGTTGCGGGCGTTGACGCTGGCGAAGCAGGCCACCCCCGCCGCGGGATCGGCGTGGAACGACGAAGAGAACGCCATCATCCCGCCGGTGTGGTGCAGGCAGGAGACGCCGTCGACCGGCTGGGTCGCCACCCCGCAGGCGTAGCCGGCGCCGGCACCGAAGTCCTCGTCGGCGGCGATCACCGGGGCGGCGAAGCGTCTCGCGGCGGCATCGGAAAGGATCGGCGCTCCCTCACCCCGGCCGAGGCGGAGCAGGGCCCGCAGATAGACCGCCATCTGTTCGCTGGTGGCGCCGATGGAGCCGGCCGGCGAGTCCTCCTCGTCCCAGGAGGCGAACTCGAGCCGCGCCCCCGGCAGGGATGCGGCGGCGGTGCGGTCCCAGGGCCAATAGCCGACGGCGAACTCCGGCCGGCGGGCCTGCGCGATCGTGCCCGCCATCTCCACGAGGTTCAGCTTCGCGCGAACCAGTTCCGCCACGGCCCGCCGATGCGGCAGCCCCGTCACCCGTTCGATCAGCCGGCCCAGGATCACATAGCCGGTGTTGCTGTAGGAGAAGCGCGAACCCGGCGCGAAGCCGCACCACAGCCGGCCATTCGGCGTGCGCGGAAACAGCGGCGCGCCGTCGGGAAGGCCCGAGACGTGGCTCAGCAGCTGCGCCACCGTGATCGGCTCGTCCGGCAGGGCGGCGTCGGGCAGGTAGCGGGCCACCGGTGCGTCCACGTCGATCCTTCCCTGGTCGGCGAGCGCCAGGACGGTCAGGGCGACGAAGGACTTGCTGATCGAACCGATCTGGAAAAAGTGGTCGGGACGGACGGGGATGCGCTGGTCCGCGTCCGCCCAGCCGAGGCCGAGCACGGCGGTGAAGCCCTCCGTGTCGGTCACCGCCAGCGTCATGCCGGGCAGGCCGACCCCCGCCAGTTCGGCGCGCGCATAGTCCCTGAGCGCCTCGAGCGCAGGCGTGTAGTCGTGCTGCCCGGCGCCTCGCGCCCGGATCTGGAACCGGCTGTCTGGCGCGGCCGGGATGGGCGGGCGGGCGGCGAAGCCGCTGCTCTCCGCCTGGACGGTCGGCGCCATCGACACCCCAGCCATCGCCGCCGTGGCGCCGATCCAACCCCGCCGCGTAACGCGCATGCACTTCGCCCCCGAACCAGAGCGCGTTCCGAAAAGCGGCAACCGGTTTTCGGATCAGAACGCGCGTCAAAACAAACAACTAGAGCGGCGATCTGATTCCGTCAGATTGCATTCCGCTCTAGGAGGTGAGTCTGCGCAGCCGCCAGATGCTCGTCAAGCAGGCGCCCAGGGCGAGGACGAAGAACCCCACGGCGATGAAGAAACCGGCGTCCAGGCCGGTCTCACCGATCGGGCGCGCCGTGAACGTTCCGGCTATCCCCGTCCACCAATAGGCGAACAGTCCGATATCCATGATCGTGTGGCCGATCATGCACGGGATCAGGGATCCCGACGCCCAGGCGAGCGTCCCCAGCAGCAGGCCCGCGCCAAGGACGATCGGGACCATGCCAAGCCCGGCCCAGCCCTTGTTCAGGTGGAGCAGGGTGAAGAACACCGCCGAGGTCAGGATCGCCCAACGGGGGCTGAAACGGACCTCCAGCGGCTGCTGCATATAGCCGCGAAACCCGGTCTCCTCGCAGATGCCCGCCGATGCGGCGGAGATGACCACGACGACCCAACGGAGCTGGGCGCCCGGGATCGAGGAGAGGTCATAGCCCTGGCGGAACTGGGCGACCGGAAAAGGGACGAGGCGGAACAGGATCACCATGGCGGCGTGGACGCTCGCCGCGAAGGCGACCGCGGCGATCAGGCCCCAGAACCAGCCGGCCGGCGAGAGCGTGGGCGCGCGGAACGCCCGCCGTCGCGCCTCCGCCGTCCGGGCAGGTGGTCCCCCGCCGCTCGCCCACCAGAGATAGACGACCAGGAATACGGGCTCGGCGATCGACGCCACGACCGGCCCGAAGGCGATCAGCAGGACGGACCAGACGTTGGCCCCGATCAGCCCGATCGCGAGACCTGAGACGATCGCGCGAAACGCCGTCGGCAGGCGTTCCCAGACACTGTGTTTCACCCCGGAGCCGGACATGGCCGCTCGCTTTCCGGGCGGACTCTGGAGGTCCGCTCGGGGAGATCATCCGCCCCACGGCCGCGTTTGGCAATCAGGCCAGGCTGGCCACGGCCTCGGCGATCGCGGCGGGGTTCTCGAGAGTCACCATGTGGCCCGCCTCCGGGATGTTCACCAGCCGCGCCCCGGCGATGCCGGCTTCGAAGGCGGGGCCATAGACCGGCGGGATCATCCGGTCGCTCTCCCCCCAGACGATCACCGTGCGTGAGGTGATCCGATAGAGCCTCTGCGCCAAGCCGCGCTCGGGGATCGGGAATAGCAGCTTGCCGGCCATGCCCAGCTGCCGGGCGTTGCGCACCAGATAGTCCTGCAGGAACTGGGGATCATCGAGCTTCAGCCCGGCGGTCAGCAGCTTCGTCCCCGCCTCCACGTCGTGGAACAGGTAGGCGGGCAGCTCATACGGCAGCAGGGTGAACATGTCCGGGATCGGATGATCCTCGAGCCACAGTCCGGCCGGCGCGATTAGGGCAAGGCGCGAGACGTCGTTCGGCGCGACGGCGGCCATCTCGGCGGCGATCATGCCGCCCATGGAATGGCCCACCAGGATCGGATCGGTCAGGCCAAACGCGCGCACCAGGTCCCAGCCGAGGAGGGTGTAGTCGAGCATGTCGCGCAGGGCCGGACAGTCCTCGGTCTCGCCGTAGCCGGGCAGGTAGGGCGCGAAGACATGGTGGTTCTCGGCCAGGGCGACCAGCAGGGGGTCGTCCGGTGTCATGCCACCCGCGCCGTGGAAGTAGACCAGCGGATCGCCCGCGCCCCCTTCCAGATAGCGCACGTCGGCGTGCCGCGTCGGGGCGGTCTTCAGATCCAGCATGGTTCAGCTTTCAGACGGTTTCGGCGATGCGGGCCGGTTCATAAGGGCGCGGCAGGCTGCCCGGCGTCGCGCGCGTGGCGATCGGATGGCACCAGAAGCGTCCGTCGCCCTCGCACTCCGGCAGCACGCCGCGCAGCTTCGGCATCACCTTCTCGGCGAACAGCCGGGTGGAATACATGCACTTGTCGGCGGGCATGTTCCCCACGTGCATCAGGCAGAAGATGTTGCCGACGATGAGCCCCTTGATAAGGTCTTCCATCCGATGGCGGACGGTCTCCGGCGAGCCGGCGATCACGTGGCCGCCCTCCACCAGGTCCTTCCAGGTCAGCTTGGCGAAGCTGCCGCGCGGCGGCGCGTATTGCGACAGCGCCCCGCTCTGGATGGTCTTGATGGTCCGGTAGCCGGGCGCGTCGGCGAAGCCCGGATAGACGTGCAGGCAGCGATTGTAGAAATAAAGGACGTGCTCGGAATAGAGGCGTTCGGCCTCTTCGTCGCTGTCCGCCACGCAGATCGTCTGGGCGAAGCCGGCCCTGTAGGGCGAGGCGTCGGGCGTGTTCCGCGCGGCGACCCGGTCCCAGTAGCCCTGCATCAGGTGCTTGGCCCGCAGGTAGCCGGAGAAGCTGAGGTAGGAGTAGGAATAACTATTATCTATACAAAAGTCGTAGGTCTCCAGCGACCCGCCGCCGGGAATGTGGACGGGCGGGTGCGGCTGCTGGATCGGGCGGGGCCAGATGTTGACGTGCCGCAGCTTGTTGTAGCGGCCGTTGAAGGCGAAGGGGTCGCGCTCGGTCCAGGCCCGGATGATCAGCTCATGAGCTTCGGCGTATTTCTCCCGCGTCAGGGCCGGGATCTGGCCGTAGCAGTAGTTGGTGTCCATCGAGGTGCCGACCGGGAAGCCCGCCACCAGCCGCCCGCCGCTGATGCAGTCCAGCATGGCGAACTCCTCGGCCACCCGCACCGGCGGGTTGTAGAGGGCGATGGAATTGCCCAGCACAACCAGGGCGGCGTTCTTGGTCCGGCGCGCCAGGCCCGCGGCTATGATGTTGGGCGAAGGCATGATGCCGTAGCCGTTCTGGTGATGCTCGTTCACCCCGATGCCATCGAAGCCCAGGGTGTCGGCGTATTCCAGAAGGTCCATGTAGGTGTTGTAGACCTCATGGCTCTTCACCGGGTCGAACAGCCGCTGGTCGATGTCGACCCACACCGAACGGTTCTTCTCCCGGAAATCGTCCGGCAGATAGGGCCAGGGCATCAGGTTGAACCAGGTGAACTTCATTGCGGCTCCTCCGACCGCCCCACCTCCGGGGCGGGTGCCTGATCATCGTTCAGTGAAGGGACCCTAAGGCAGGAGCGCGGAGGGATGCAATCGCCCATGGCCGCCGGCGCGCCCCGCGACCTGCCATCGAAGGGGAACCCACCCCCCCGCCCGGCGTTCCCGCGTCCGACGGCACGACGTCGGTCGCCGAAGGATTTCGCTTGGTTGCTTCGTCCAGCCACCCCGTAGCCGCCGCGACGGGGAGCCCGAGCGCGGCGTCGGCGGGCGCCGCGGTCATCGACGGGCTTCGGTCGTGGTCGGCCTGGGTCGCGCACCTCCAGCCCCGCGAGGCGGCCATCAACCTGGCCCTCACCGCCGTCATCATCGCGGCCGCGTACGGCATTGTGCGGTTTCTCGACTGGACGCTGCGCCAGGGCGTCGAACGGCTCGCGGCCAAGGGACTGGTGGCCGACCCGCAAGCCGGGCGCGGCCCCCGGATCGCGGCCATGTCGTGGGGGCTTCTCAAGCTGGCGATCAGCTTCGGGGCGGCGCTGCTCGTCCTGGAGGTCTGGGGTCTTGCCCCGCTCGCCTGGCTGACCGGGAGCTCCGGAGCGGCCCTGGCGCGGGTGGCCTTCCTGGTGGTCATCGGCGTGGCCGTCCTGGAACTGGGCGGCCGGATGATGGACCGCATGTTCCTGAGCCTCCAGCACCGCGCCCGAGATCCCCGGCGCGCCGCCCAGTTCCAGACCCTGGCCCCCATCGTCCGGGGATTGGTCACCGGCCTGCTGGTCATCCTCATCGGCCTGACGGTGCTCTCGGAGATCGGCGTCAAGATCGGGCCCCTTCTGGCCGGCGCTGGCGTGGTGGGCGTCGCCCTGGGGTTCGGCGCCCAGACCCTGGTGAAGGACTTCCTCACCGGCCTCTTCCTGATCATGGAAGACATCGTCTCGGTGGGCGACAACGTGAAGATCGGCGAATTCAGCGGCCAGGTGGAAAGCATGACCCTGCGCACCATCCGACTGCGCGACTTCGATGGCACCCTGCACGTCTTCCCCTACAGCGAGGCGCAGGTGATCCATAACCGGACCAAATCTTTCTCCTACGCCGTGATCGCCCCGAAGATCAGCTATGTGTCCGACATCGAGAAGGCCCGGGCGATCATGCGCGAGATCGGCGAACAGCTGCAGCACGAGAAGCCCTACGCCGAGATGATCGTGGAGCCGCTGGAGATCGTCGGGGTCGACGCCTTCACCGACGTCGGCGTCGTCGTCAAGGCGCGCATCAAGACGCGGCCCGGCAAGCAATGGCAGGTCGGCCGGGAATTCCAGCAGCGGCTGAAGCTCGCTTTCGACGCCCGCGGGATCGAGATGGGCTACCCCAACGTCTCTGCCGACCGTCCGACGACGGGTGCGGACGGCCGCGACGAGCCCGCCCCGGAGCCGGCGACCAACCACTAACCCGAGCCGCGCGGCTGGACAGGGGTGTCGAGAGCACGTGAAGATGTCCGCTTTTCGTAACACATCAAATGTCCGCTTCCGTTGTGGTCGAGCCTGTGGGGTTGTGGGCGAGCGGGGCTCGTCCACAAATCCACAGGCTGGCCGCCGAGCG
>JAQGIW010000310.1 GCA_028290905.1 Caulobacteraceae bacterium
TGCAGCAGGGCGGGCGTCGTGGGGCGGGCGACGAGGCGATCCGCAGGGTCCCGGCCGAGGCGATCGAGTCACTGGTCCTTGATCGCCTCGGCCGGCTCGGACGCAACCGCGTGGCGGCGACAGAGACCTCCGTAATAAATCGTCGAACATACGATCGGCCCCCCATGCCTGGGCTGAGGCGAACGCCAGGCTCCTAGTATCCTCGACAGCGAGTTCACGGGTGCGGAAGCCGCGAACCCTTAGGCAAAAGGCGCGTCGCATTCAGGTGATGCGGCGAAAAACCGCAGCCGAAAGAGAACAAAAAGGGGACGCCGATCAGAAAACGGCGTCCCCTCGCCCTATGGTGGCGCTATCCGACTCGCCCGCCCCGCGAAGAACGGCGATTCGGATGTTTCCTCAACCCCATAAGGGAACCCTTATGTCTCTATTTAACCTCTCTCAGAACGAACGCAATAAGCTCGCCGCTTGGACGGCATGTCGCACGATCCAGGGCTTCTCGGAGTCCGAGTATCGCATCGACGCCAACGGGACACTGATTCTCTGGTCTCACTATGGAGCGCAGAGCGAGTATGGCTGGGAGATCGATCACATTCTCCCGTCCGCGCTCGGCGGGGCGGACGCCGTCCATAACTATCGCGCCCTTCATTGGCGGACTAACCGCCAGCTTGGCGGTCTACTGGGCAACGCCTTCCGGGCATCCTAGGCATTGCTGGCGGGGCGCGCGGGCTTCGGTTCGCGCGCCCCTTCCTTCCCCTTGCTCCGCTCCCTCTTGGGGCGGGGCTGGGGTGGAGTTTTAAGCAGTCTTAGCAATAGAGCGTCGCGGCGCTGGTTGCCGTCGCCATCCGGTTCGTCATCCATCCCCTAAACATAACCCCTCTCACGGTAGGCGTCAGCCCCTCGGAACATACCCATGGAATCAAAAGCGTTTGAACGTGCGTCAGCAGAATGCGCGGCGGCCCACAGAAAGCTAGAAGAAATGAAGCAAGCAAAGGACATTCATTCGCTGGCGGCACAATGGTCGGAGTTTCTTGTTCTTGTACAACGCGTGTTTACGAAGATGACTATAGCCACAAAAGGTGACACAGACGCCAAGCACTGGTTCCTAGAAATATTGGACATTCAACAGAATGATCCACTCTTGAAATATATTAAGACGGCGCGGGACTTCGACGAGCATGGTATCGACAGAATCGTTGATAAACGGCCGTCACGTCTGGATTTTAAGGCAAAACCAGGTAGAACGGAAGTGTACATTGATCACTTGTCCGTTCGTGGAAACGCTATCACGCTGGGGCCCGAGGCGTCTAAGAACTTATCCATAGATTTTTCTCCGGGGGCCGTAGAACTAGTAGATGTTCGTGAGCGAGGCGTTTCATATCGCCCCCCGGATACACACCTAGGGAAAACTATCGCGGCGGCAACCCCTATTACGGTGGCAGAACTAACCTGTGCGTTCCTTGCTAGAATGCTCGCAGACGCCCGTCAGCAATATGGATAACTGCTCCAGGATTCGAACCTGAGGACCAGAGGCCCACAGAGGACTGAGGAGGGCTCCCCTAGAGGATGATCCATACGGGCCTTCCTCTCAGGTCCTCTTGTATTGTCCGCATTGTCCCCGGAGTTGTCCCCAACGGCGGCAGGGGGAATCAGGTCCCCGGAAGCGAGGCCCTTCCGACGCTTGGGCCCACAACCATGGCGGGGACTGTCAGGTTTTCTGTCCAAGCGCCGCCGTGGTCCCCAGCGCCTCTACCGCTCCTAGCTACACTACCTCCCGGAACACACCGAATAACCGCTGATCAAGCCGCCCGCGCCGTGTTGACGAAACGGAACTTTGGGCGGCAGTAGCTCGCGGAAGCGGCGCCAACGCCGAGGGGGAGCGATCATGGTACAATGTCACGTGTTTGTGGGCGCAGCTGCGGCAGCAGCGCTTCTGAGTATCGTGTCGCCGGCTGAAGCTGAGCGGGAGGGCTTCATCGACAGCGGCGGAATCTACACGTTCATCAACCCTCCGGGGTCGATCGCCACCTACGCGATCAGCATCAACGACGCCGGGACC
Source organism: Caulobacteraceae bacterium (assembly GCA_028290905.1). Classification (GTDB taxonomy): domain Bacteria; phylum Pseudomonadota; class Alphaproteobacteria; order Caulobacterales; family Caulobacteraceae; genus Acaudatibacter. Next base: position 2,057 of record JAQGIW010000310.1, read on the forward strand.
GTGGCGGGCTACGCATATATCGTCTCCGGGGGCGGCGTCGGATTTGAGGGTTTCACCTATAGCGGTGGAACCTACACGCTAATCAACCCTTTGGGGGCGACCTATACCTTTGTGGCCAGCATCAACGACGCCGGGACCTTGGCGGGTGATGCAGTCATCGGCTCCATGAATGAGGGCTTCACCTACAGCGGCGGAACCTACACATTCATCAACCCTCCGGGGTCGACCGCTACTTTCCCGAACAGCATCAACGACGCCGGGACCGTGGCGGGTGACGCACTCATCGGCTCCACGTATGAGGGCTTCACCTACAGCGGCGGAACCTACACGTTCGTCAACGCTCCGGGGTCGACCTATACCCATGTGACCAGCGTCAACGACGCCGGAACCGTGGCGGGTAACTCATACATCGGCTCCACGGATGAGGGCTTCACCTACAGCGGCGGAACCTACACATTCATCAACCCTCCGGGGTCGACCTATACCTACCTGGCCGGCATCAACGACGCCGGGACCGTGGCGGGTTACGCACTCATCGGCTCCACGTATGAGGGCTTCATCTACAGCAGCGGAATCTACACGTTCATCAACGCTCCGGGGTCGACCTATTATACCCTCCTGAACAGCATCAACGACGCCGGGACCGTGGTGGGCGAGGCAGACATCAACGGCAACGATGAGGGCTTCATCTACAGCGGCGGAACCTACACGTTCATCAACCCTCTGCAGTCGGGCGATAGCTTCGAGCCCGTCAGCATCAACGACGCCGGGACCGTGGCGGGAGTCTTTACTCCCATTCCTGAACCGGCCGCCTGGACGATGGTATTGCTCGGCTTCCTCGGCCTAGGTGCGGTCATGCGCCGCTCCAGACGGCAGCTAGCGATTACTGCGTAGCGGCTCCCAACCGCCGCAGCGGGGCGGTGCACGTTCCCAGACTGCCACGCCCCACCCGCAGGCGAAATCACGCCCTCGGCGTTCAACCGATCAGCAATTGCTCGCACGGTCAGCCCCTCGGCCTTCAAGGCCCGAAGGCGTCAGCCACGGGCGCCAGGCGGCCCAGGGCTTCGGCCTTGCGCTGCTCAGCCGGAACCTTCTCCTTGGCTTCCTCTGGGATAGGGTTACAACTGTCTCAACGGTCGTTGAGACCAAAGCGATCGCTCCCCAGCCATTCCTTGGTCTGCACCAACGGTGCCATGCTGCCGGGCGCTGACTCAATCGGCCGCAAGCAGACATTGCCACCGGCCGCTTTGAGCCAATGCGGTCGATTCGGCGCTTCCCGCGCACGCGGCCTCGGCGATCAGCGGCTACCGTTCGGACGGGGGTGTCTCCCCGGTCTGTAGGAGTACCCTGCTAACGTCTGGCCCATGCCTGCTTCCTCCGCAAAATTCCCTGCTCGCCGTTGCAGCCGTATCGAACGCCTCCGGCTGCTAACCGCGGAGATTCAATAACTTAGGAGGGTCGAACCAAACACTAGGTCGCTTAGATCAGGATCATTCTTCCGAATTCACTGCTCAAATCCCTGCCAGCAGGGAAACTCCACCGGATCACTGACCGCCGGAGACGTCGTCGGTCAGCGCGCCAAGGCAGGCTGATTTCGGAGCCGCCAATGGCCGGTGCGGGTCGGTTTCGGGCGGATTACGCTAAGGATTTCCGCAGCCTCGCTAACCCGCACGAGCGGGGAGCGAAACTCGCGGGGTGGTTGGCGGTGAGTGTGGGATTCGAACCCACGTTAGAGTTTCCCCTAAACACGCTTTCCAAGCGTGCGCCTTCAACCACTCGGCCAACTCACCATCACCAGCGCCGTCCGACAGCGAGGCGATCGGAGGGCGCCCATGGGGGCCCTCGCGAAAGGCGCGCAATATACGCATCGAAGTCGCCGCCACAAGCGATGCGATGAGCGGCGGATGGAAGTCGGCGGCGAAACGCCCTATCTCTGCTGTCTCGCCGTCACACAGCCCGCCTGGGGGTCGCCATGTCGCTGTTCCGCAAGTTCGTCGAACCCGTCACCGCCAAGACGGCGCTGTCCGGACGGCCGGCCGCGATCCCGACGGCCGAACGCTCGTTCGTCAACGACCGGCCGCTGCAGGGTCCCTATCCGGAAGGCCTGGAAGTCGCCGACTTCGCCATGGGCTGCTTCTGGGGCGTGGAGCGCAAGTTCTGGCAGCTGCCGGGCGTGTGGGTGACGGCCGTCGGCTATGTGGCCGGCCTCACGCCCAATCCGACCTATCAGGAGGTGTGCACCGGCCGCACGGGCCACACCGAGGCGGTGCGGGTGGTGTTCGACCCCAAGGTCACCTCCTACGACGCCCTTCTGAAAGCCTTCTGGGAAGGGCATGATCCCACCCAGGGCATGCGTCAGGGCAACGACATCGGCAGCCAGTACCGGTCGGGAATCTACACCCACTCGCCTGAGCAGGCGCAGGCGGCGGAGCGCTCGCGCGAAGCCTACCGGGCGGCGCTGACAGCCGCCGGGCGCGGCCGGATCACCAGCGAGATCCTCCCGGCGGGGCCGTTCTATTTCGCTGAGGACTATCATCAGCAGTACCTGGCGAAGAACCCCGACGGCTATTGCGGCGTCGGCGGCACGGGCGTCGTCTGCCCGATCGGGGTCGGCGTCACGGCCTGACGACGGCAGCTCCGGGGAGCGTGTGGCGATGAGTCCGGAAGCCTTCGACGCCGCCTGCCGCGCCCTGCCGGGCGTCACCATGGACATCCAGTGGGGCGCGGACCACGTCTACAAGGTCGGCGGCCGCATGTTCGCCGTCCTGGGCCCAGCCGAACACGGCATCTCGCTCAAGGTCAGCGACATCGCCTTCGAGGCCCTGGTCGAGAACGGCGCCGCCCGTCCAGCGCCTTACCTCGCCCGGGCGAGGTGGGTGCGCTTCGACAGCCTCGCCGCCCAGGACGACGCCGAAATGGCCGACTGGCTGGCCAACGCCCACGCCCTGGTGGCCGCGAAGCTGACGAAGGCGACGCGCCGGTCGCTGGGACTGGCCGTCTAGGCCGGGCGACCCCTTGAACCGCCAAGAAGCCAGGGAGCCAAGCGGGCTCGCCGAACTTGCCGGGTCCTGCTCGGGCTTGGGGCTGCGATATGGCGCGCTCCGCGCGCGAAGACATGATCCAGGCCATCAGCAGGTCACGCGGCTTCGGCGAGCCCGCTTGGCTCCCTGGCTTCTTGGCGATTCAACGGACCCGCTCGGGCACCCGGCCTTCGATCACTCGTCCTCGATCAGGCCCAGGCGGCGCGGATCGCCCATGAAGAACGCCGTCAGCGCCGACACTGCCATGATCACTGCGACATAGATGAAGAACCCGCTCTCCCGGCCGGCCTGCTTGAACGCCAGGGCGACGTATTCCGCCGTGCCGCCGAACACGGTGTTCGCCAGGGCGTAGGGCAGGGCGACGCCGAGCGCCCTCATCGGGGTCGGAAACAGTTCGGCTTTCACCACGGCGTTCACCGACGTATAGCCGGCAAGGAACAGCAGGGCGGCGCAGACCAGGGCCAAGGCCGCTGGCGCGCTGCGTGTGTCGGACAGGGCGGTCATGATCGGCCAGACGCTGAGGGCGCCCAGGGCGAAGCCGATGGCCATCAGGCGCGTGCGGCCGATCAGGTCGCCGATCCATCCCAGCAGCGGGTGCAGGAGCAGGTAGACCACCAGCGAGCAGGCGCTGAGCGTCGTCGCCGCGCCCTTCGAGAAATGGCCGCTGTTGGTCAGGTATTTCTGCATATAGGTCGTGTAGCAATAGAAGCCGAGCGAGCCGCCCGAGGTCAGGACAAAGATGATCAGTGTCTCGCGCGGGTGCCTGGCCAGCAGCCCCAGGGCTGAGGACCGGGGCAGGGGGTTCCCGCGGTTCGCCTCGAAGGCGGCGCTCTCCTTCAGGCCCACCTGGATGAAGAACACCACCACGGCCAGGGCGGCGCCGATGACGAAGGGTATCCGCCAGCCCCAGGCGGTCAGCTCGGCGGGGCTCAGGAGCGCCTGCAGCACCATCAGGACGCCCAGCGCCGCCAGCTGGCCGCCGATGATGGTGACGAACTGGAAGGATGCCCAGAAGCCCCGCCGGCGGCTGCCCGCCACCTCCGACATGTAGGTGGCGCTGGCGCCGTACTCGCCGCCGACGCTCAGGCCCTGCAATATGCGAGCGAGGGTGAGGATGACCGGCGCCCAGACGCCGATGCGGTCGTAGCCGGGAACCGCGGCGACGATCAGCGAGCCGAAGCACATCAGGGCCACCGACGCCGCCAGCGCCGTCTTGCGGCCCACGCGGTCGGCGTAGAGCCCGAAGATCCACGCCCCCACCGGCCGGGCCAGGAAGCCGACCGCGAAGATGGCGGCGGTCTGCAGCAGCTGGGCGGTCTGGTCGCCCTGCGGGAAGAACACCTTGGCGAAGTAGAGGGAGAAGGAGGCGTAGGCGAACCAGTCGTACCATTCGACCAGATTGCCGGCCGATCCGCCCAGGATCGCCTTCAGGCGCGCCAGCGTCGCGCTCCTGGTTTCCGATCGTACGCTCAACTCGGCCATGGACACCCCCCGGACGATCTCCATGGCACGACAGCGCGCGCGCCTCCAACGGTTCAGGCGTCCCGTTCGCTCATCAGGCGGGTCACGGCGTCGGTGAGGTTTCCGATCAGCGTCAGTGCGCCGTATTCCGGGGGCAGGAGCCCCGAGAAATGCAGCATCAAGGGTCCGTGCACGGCCGACCAGTAGAGATGACCGATCAAGCCCGGATCCCCCTTCAGCACTCCCCTCGCCACCAGCTCGCCGACGTGGCGGGTCATGGTGGCGCGGGAGCGCTCGCCCGCGCGGCGCAGGTCCGGGTAGTCCCAGGCGCTGGGCTGCTTGATGTCGAACATCAGCTTGTAGCCTTCGGGATTGTCCAGGGCGAAGCGCACATAGGCCGCTTCGACCGCCATCGAGCGAGCCATCGGATCGCTGCCGCTGGACGCCTCATAGGCCGCCTCGAGGGCGTCGGCGTGCCGCTCGAAGGCGCGCGCCCGGGCGGCGGCCAGGATGGCGTCCTTATCCTTGAAGTAGCGGTAGGGGGTCATCGGACTGACGCCGATCGCCTCCGCCAACTGGCGAATGGTCACCGCCTCCGTGCCGTGCTCGGCGAACAGGCGCTCGGCGGCGTCGCACAGCCTCTCGCGGAAGTCGGCTATGTCGGCGGGGGAGAGGTTCTTTGGCACGTGGCGGAACTCTGCGGGACAAATCGATTCGCGAAAAATATCGCTTGCGCCAGTCTATCGCTTACGTCATAAATTTACAACGTACGCGCACTTAGCGCGGCTGGAGGATGTCATGGACGGCTCGCAACCCCTCAATCCCTTTCTCGCCGGCAACTATGCCCCGGTCGCCAGCGAAGATGATTTCGATCTGACGGTCACCGGCGAGATCCCGGCCGGACTGACGGGCGCCTTCTATCGCAACGGCCCAAATCCGCAGTTCACGCCGCGCGGCGACTATCACTGGTTCATCGGCGACGGCATGATCCACGGCGTCTTCGTCGAGGGCGGCAACGCGCGCTATCGCAACCGCTATGTCCGCACGCCCAAGTGGCGCATCGAGCATGAGGCGGGGCGCGCTCTGTTCAGCGGGTTCGACCCGCGGAACGCCGACCCTTCGGTCGCCGGAATGGACGGCGGGGTCGCGAACACCAACATCGTCTGGTACGGCGGGCGCCTGATGGCGCTCGAGGAGGCGCACGCGCCGTTCGAGCTCGATCCCCTCACCCTCGAACCGCGCGGCTACATCGACGCCTATCGCGGCCGGGTCACCGCCCACCCCAAGCTCGATCCGGAGACGGGGGAGATGGTGTGGTTCGGCTACGGCGTGGGCGACATGCCCTTGAGCGCAGGCATGTCCTACGGCGTGACCAGCGCGACAGGCGAGGTGGTGCGCCGGGAGGACTTCCAGGCGCCTTACAGCAGCATGGTGCATGATTTCCTGGTGACCCGCAGCCATGTGCTGTTTCCCATCCTGCCGCTCACCGGCAGCCTGCAGCGGGCCATGACCGGCCTGCCGCCCTTCGCGTGGGAGCCGGAAAAGGGCGCCTTCGTGGGCGTCATGAAGCGCGACGCCTCCGTGGACACCCTGCGCTGGTTCGAGACCGACCCCTGCTACGTTTTCCATCCCATGAACGCCTGGGAGGAGGGATCCCTGATCCATGCCGACGTGATGGAATATCCCGTCGCCCCGCTGTTTCCCAACGCCGACGGCAGCCGGGGCGGCGACGCCTCGGCTCGCCTGGTGCGTTGGACCTTCGATCTCGCGGGGGCGTCGAACCAGATCAAGCGCCGGCCGCTGGACGACATGGCCGGGGAGTTTCCCCGTTTCGACGAGCGTCGCGCCGGACTCGCCTATCGCCACGGCTGGTTCGCGGCGAACACCGGCGGCCCGGGAACCACCTTCAATGCCATCGCTCACGTCGATCTGGAGACCGGGCGGCGCGCGACCTACAAGCTACCGGAGGGTGACTCGACCGGCGAGCCGGTCTTCGTGCCCCGGATGGCGGCCGCCGCGGAAGGCGACGGCTGGCTGGTGTCGCTGATCCATCGCGGGAACGAGGACAAGAGCGACTTCGCGGTCTTCGAGGCCCAGGACTTGGCCGCCGGCCCGATCGCCACGGCCCGCATTCCCCGCCGCGTTCCGTTCGGCTTCCACGGCAATTGGCGGCAAGCTTGATCGGAGCGCGCTCCGAAAAGCGGGAACTGGATTTCGGATAAAACGCGCGTCAAAATAAAAAGTAGAGCGGCGATCTGGTCCTACCAGATCGTCGCTCTATCGCGGATAGCGGAGGCCGAGCGGCGCGCTCACGCCAAGCTCGGGTTCCGAAGCCACCTGGCCACCTATCTGATCGTCAACCTCGGTCTCGCCGCGCTCAACCTGGCGACCTCGCCGCACTACTTGTGGTTCCTGTGGGCTACAGGTGGCTGGGGATAGGTCTCGTCGCCCACGGCGTCTCGGTCTACCTCGATGGCTCCAACCTTCGCGAACGGATGATCGCCAAGGAGCTGGAGAGGCTCAGGGCCGAGACCCGCGACCGCCGCTGAACGCGCCCGGGTCCGCAGCCGGCGACGCGCCTCGGACAGATCGCACGCTTTAATATTCCGAGGGCAACGACGAAGACAGCGGCCTGTGGGTGGTGGTCTTCCATCGCCCGACATGGTTGCTCAGGCTAGCCGGAAGGGAGGGTAGGCCGCGCGGCTGAATGGAACGTCCACAGAGATGCCGCGTTTTTCCGGAACAGATCGAGGATTGAAGTCTATGCGACACCATCTTTTCTTGACGGCCTGCTGCGTTGCCGTCCTGGCGGGGCCAGTCCTTGCGCAGACGACGGAACACCAGACCACCGTTGTCGAAAAGAAGCCTGGCGGCACGACGGCCGGAGCCGTCGCAGGAGCGGCGACCGGGGCCGTGGTGGCCGGGCCGGTCGGCGCGGTCGTCGGCGGGGTGGTCGGCGCAACCGTCGGACATACCGTCGCTCCGCCCCGGGAGGTGCGCACCTACATAACCAGCCAGGACGTGCCTCCGATCACGTACGGTCATGCGGTGGTCGTAGGAGAGACCGTGGACGGGGACGTCGTCTGGCGCGATGCGCCGGACTACCCGCGCTACCAATGGGCGTATCTCGATGGCCGCCGGGTCGTGGTCGACGCCAAGACCCACAGGGTGCTCGAGGTCTACTGACGCCCCTACACCAGCGCTCCGTGGCAGTGCTTGAACTTACGGCCTGATCCGCAAGGGCAGGGCGCGTTGCGCCCGGTGCGCTCGAAACCGGCGGGCAGCGCGCTCAGGGGCAGGGCGGCGCGCTGCTCGGCCGAACCCGAGGCAAGGGCTGCTCCCGCCATTTCCAGAGCCCGCTCGTTCTCGCCCGTCAGCGGGTCCATGTGGACCTCGAACATCGAGGGCGGGGTGGGTGCGGGCTCCGGCCGGGTGAACTGGATTTCCACCGTCATCAGCCAGCGGGTGACGTTCTGGCGAAGATCGCCGATCAGGATCTCGAAGAGCGAGAAGGCCTCCGTCTTGTACTCGTTCAGAGGGTCCCGCTGGCCATAGCCGCGCAGTCCGATGACGTTTCTGAGGTGATCGAGATGCATCAGGTGCTCGCGCCACTGCATGTCGACCATCTGCAGCAGGACGTTCTTCTCCAGGCCCCGCATCTGTTCGGATGAGATCAGCGTCTCGCGCTCCACCGCCCGCGCGTCGGCCGCCGCCACCAGGCGTTCGCGGATCTCCTCATTGGCGATTCCCTCCTCGGCCGCCCAATCGCGGACCGGCAGGGTGAGGCCGAGGAGGCTCTGGACGCGCTCGTCCAGCCCCTCGACGTCCCACTGGTCGGCGTAGGCCTTTGGCGGAAGGTGACGGGCGACGAGGTCGTCGATAGTGTCGTGGCGCATCTCGGTGACCACGGCCGAGAGGTCGGTCGATTCCATGAACTCCCGGCGCTGTTCGAACACCGCCTTGCGCTGGTCATTGACCACGTCGTCGTATTTCAGGAGGTTCTTGCGGATCTCGTAGTTCCGCTGCTCGACCCGCTTCTGCGCGGTGGCGATGGCGCTGTTGAGCCAGCGGTGGGTGATCGCCTCGCCTTCCTCGACGCCGAAGGTGCGCATGATGGCGTCCAGCCGGTCGCCGGCAAAGATGCGCAGCAGATCGTCCTCGCAGGACAGGAAGAACTTCGATTGGCCCGGGTCACCCTGACGACCGGTGCGGCCGCGCAGCTGGTTGTCGATCCGTCGGCTCTCGTGCCGCTCGGTGCCCAGGACGAAGAGACCGCCGGCTGCCAGGGCGACGGCCCGCTTGCCTTCGATCTCCGCCTCGATGGCGGCCTTCTCCTCGAGTTCGGCTTCCCGTGTGGGCTCGATCCCCAGGCCGGCCTGTTCGGTGCGCCACCTGGCCAGGCGCATGTCGAGGTTGCCGCCCAGCTGGATGTCGGTGCCGCGCCCGGCCATGTTGGTGGCGATCGTCACCGTCCCCGGCACACCGGCGTCGGCGACGATGAAGGCTTCCTGCTCGTGGTAGCGGGCATTGAGGACGCTGTGCGGCACGCCCACGACGGTCTTGCCATCCCGTTCCCAGCGGTGGGTCTTGAGCAGCTCCGACAGCTGCTCCGACTTCTCGATCGAGACCGTGCCGACCAGCACGGGCTGGTCCCGCTCATGGCATTCGACGATCTGGGTGATGATCGCCTGGTTCTTCTCGGCAGCGGTGCGATAAACCTCGTCGTCGGCGTCCTTGCGGATGACGGGGCGGTTGGTGGGAATCTCCGCCACGTCCATCTTGTAGATGTCGAAGAATTCCTGGGCCTCGGTGGCCGCCGTGCCGGTCATGCCCGACAGTTTTTCATAGAGTCGGAAGTAGTTCTGGATGGTCACCGACGCCAGGGTCTGGTTTTCCGGCTGGATATCCACCGCTTCCTTGGCTTCGATCGCCTGGTGCAGTCCTTCGGAGAGGCGCCGCCCGGTCATCATCCGGCCGGTGAACTCGTCGATCAGCATCACTTCGCCATCGCGGATGATGTAGTCGCGATCCCTCATGTACAGCACATTGGCGCGCAGCGCCTGGTTGACGTGGTGCACGACCGAGATGTTCGCCGGATCGTAGAGGCCGGCCGAGCCGTCGGCGAGCAGGCGGCGCTCGTCGAGGATCTGCTCTATGGTCTCCGAGCCGTATTCGGTCAGCAGGACCTGTTTCTGCTTCTCGTCGTGCTCGAAGGTCTCGGGGTCCTTGATCAGCTCCCTCACCAGGACGTCGATGGTCCGGTAGAAGTCCGAGCGGTCCTCGGTCGGGCCGGAGATGATCAGCGGCGTGCGGGCCTCGTCGATCAGGATCGAGTCGACCTCGTCGACGATCGCGAAATGGTGGCCGCGCTGGACCATCTCGGCGGCGTCGTAGACCAGATTGTCGCGCAGGTAGTCGAAGCCGAACTCATTGTTGGTGCCGTAGGTGATGTCGGACTCGTAGGCCTTCTTGCGCTCGGCCTGGGAGAGCCCATTGACGATGACCCCGACGCTGAGGCCCAGGAACCGATAGATGCGGCCCATCCACTCGGCGTCGCGGGTGGCCAGGTAGTCGTTGGTGGTGATCAGGTGCACGCCTTTGCCGGCCAGGGCGTTCAGGTAGACCGGCAGGGTGGCGACCAGGGTCTTGCCCTCGCCGGTGCGCATCTCGGCGATGCCGCCCCTGTGCAGCACCATGCCGCCGACCAGCTGCACGTCGTAGTGGCGCTGGCCGAGGGTGCGCTTGGCCGCCTCGCGCACCACCGCGAAGGCCTCGTTGAGCAGGCTGTCCAGGGACTGGCCCGCCGCCAGTCGTTCCTTGAAATCGGTGGTCTTGGCGCGCAGCTGCTCGTCGGTAAGGGCGGCGACGCCGGGTTCCAGCGCCGTGATGGCGCTGACCTTGGCCATCATCGCCTTGACCTTGCGGTCGTTGCTGGAGCCGAAGAGCTTCTTGAGATCGAGCATGGAGTGCGGAAGCGTCCGTTCAGGGCCAAAACGTCAAGAGCGGGCCGCGGCGAGGCGCGCACGACCCTTTGAAGGCCCAAAGCCGGCTCGAGAAAACACGCGGTCCGCGCGTCGGAGACTTAGGGAACCCGCCGCAAACTGTCAACGTGGAGGGGCTGCGCAGGCTCTCTCCCCCTCCACCCTTCGAGGTTCCCCTCCCCCAGAAGGGGCAGGAGATTCTTCTCAGTTCACGGCGGCGCTCGGGCGGGCCTTCGCGCGTTCGAACCAGGCGGCGATGTGCTTGTTGACGGGATTGAGCGCCTGGCCGACCTGTGTTCCGAAATCGAGGAAGCTGTAGAGCAGGATGTCGGCCAGGGTGAAGCGGTCGCCGGCGATCCATTGACGCCCCGCGATCAGCCCGTCGAGCCAGGTGAGCTTCTCCTGGGCGATGGCCTTGAGATCGGCGCCGGCGGCGGGGATGCAGTGGACGCGGTCCTTGAACATGCCCAGGCCCTCCGTATAACGGAAGCCATTGGTCATCGGCTCGACGATGTTGAGGTCGATGCGGCGGACCCACATCCGGGTCTCCGCCCGCTGCATCGGCGTCTCGCCGATCAGGGCCGGCTTGGGGTGCAGTTCTTCGAGGTACTCGCAGATGGCGGTGATCTCAGCGAGCACCAGACCCTCGTCGATTTCCAGGGCGGGCGTGGTGCCGTGCGGGTTGACCTTGCCGTAGGCGTCCTGGCGGTTTTCGCCCTTCATGAGGTCGATCTTGTGCCGGGGAAGGTCGATACCCTTCTCGGCCATGAACATCTTCACGACGCGCGGATTGGGGCCAATGGAGTCGTACAGCTTCATCGCGGGGTTCCTCTTCGGCTTGACGGGCCGCTGTTTCGCGACCATGGCGCCTTGCAACAGCCAACGTCCTAGGATGCGGCGTCCCCCGATGGCAAGCCGTTCCACGCGAGTTCCAACGCCATGAGCTTCAAGCCTACGCTTCCGGTTTCGCCCCTGGCGGTTCCGTTCCCCGACATCCCTCCGGTCGCCGGGGTCGAGCTCGCCGTCGGCCGCGCCGGCTTCTACAATCAGGAGCGCGACGACCTGCTGCTGATGCGCTTCGCGCCGGGAACGAGCTGCGCCGGGGTGTTCACCCGCCATGCGGTAGGCTCGGCGCCCGTGGACTGGTGCAAGGCCCGCCTCGGCCATGGCGGCGGCCACGCCCGCGCCCTGGTGGTCAACGCCGGCTGCGCCAATTCCTTCACCGGCAAGGCCGGCGATCGCGCGGTGGCCAAGGTCGCGGCGGCCGCCGCCAAGGCGGCCCACTGCGGCCGCCATGACGTCCTGACGGCTTCGACGGGGGTCATCGGGGTCCTCCTCGACGACGACAAGATCACGGCCCGCCTGCCGGAGATGGTTTCGCGGCTGGACGTCCACGGCTGGGCCGGCGCCGCCGGCGCCATCGCCACCACCGACACCTTCCCGAAGGGCGCCTGCGCCAAGGCTGACATCGACGGGGTCCGGGTGCGGATCGCCGGCATCGCCAAGGGCTCGGGGATGATCGCCCCCGATATGGCCACCATGCTGGCCTTCGTCGCCACCGACGCCACCATCGCCCCGCACGCCCTGCACGACCTGGTGAAGCTGCTGACTCCCCGCACCTTCAACGCGGTCACCGTCGACGGCGACCGCTCCACCAACGACACCCTGCTGGTGTTCGCCACCGGCCAGAGCGGCGCGCCGGCGATCACCCGGGCGAGCGATCCGCGCCTGGCCGACTTCCGGGAAAAGCTGGAGGCCCTGCTGCTGGACCTGGCGCTGCAGCTCGTCCGTGACGGGGAGGGGGCGTCGAAGTTCGTGAAGATCACTGTCAGCGGCGCGAAGACCCCCGCTTCGGCGCGCAAGATCGCCCGCACCATCGCCGAGAGCCCTCTGGTCAAGACCGCCTTCGCCGGCGAGGACGCCAACTGGGGCCGCATCGTCATGGCCGCCGGGCGTTCCGACGAACCGGTCAACCGCGACCGCATGTCGGTGACCTTCGGGCCCCTTACCGCCGCCAAGGACGGGGCGGTGGCCCGCGACTACTCCGAGGCCGCGATGAGCGCGTACATGAAGAACGCGGAGCTGGAGGTCGGCGTCAACGTCGGCGTCGGCCGCGCCAGCGCCACCATGTGGACCTGCGACCTCACCAAGCGGTACGTGGAAATCAACGGCGACTACCGGAGCTGACGATGCAGCCGAGCTGGAACTCCCAGGCGCTCGCGGCGCTCTGCCTCGCCGACGGCGAGTTCCGGCTCGCCGCACGCTTCTGGACCGGCGGCCTTCGGCTCGAGATCGGCGAACGCGTCGTCGGCGTAGTGCTGACCGACGGTGTCCCGGCGGCGGGGAGTCCGGAGCGGGACGCAGCGGGGGTCATCACCCTCACGGCCGCCGGGCTGGTATGGGAGCGGCTCCTGGCGGCGCGTCCGCCGCGCTTCTACAACGACCTCTTCAGCGTGGTCGGCTCCCGGGAGGTGATCCTGGGCGCCGACGGCCTGCTCTATGCCCAGTACTATCCCGCCGTGATGCGGGCGCTGGAACTGTTGCGCCCGGAAGATCCGGATCAGGCGATCGCGTCCACCGCGACGGCCTTGTCAGGCTCGTTCGACAGTCCCACGGGGCGATACGTACACCTCGAACTCGAAGGCCAGGATTATCGGCTGTACTTCGAGGAGGCGGGAACGGGCATTCCCGTGCTTCTACAGCACACGGCCGGGGCGCACGGCTCCCAGTGGCGCCACCTGTTCGAGCGCCGGGAAATCACCGACCATTTCCGGCTCATCGCCTACGACCTGCCCTTCCATGGCAAGTCCCTGCCGCCCGTGGGACCGAAATGGTGGGCGAGCGAGTACAAGCTGAAGGCGGGGTTCCTACGCTCGGTCCCGGTGACTCTGGCCAGGACCCTCGGCCTCGAGCGCCCCGTCTTCATGGGCTGCTCCGTTGGCGGGCTCCTGGCCCTCGACCTCGCCCTCCAACATCCGGAGGTGTTCCGCGCCGTGATCTCGCTGGAAGGCGCCCTGAACATCGAGGGCGACCTGGAGAGCCTGACTGGCTTCTGGGATCCACGGGTCAGCAACGAATACAAGGCGCGGCTGATGAATGGCCTGATGAGCCCGATCTCGCCCGAGGCCTATCGCAAGGAGACCAGCCAGGTCTATTCCGCCGGCTGGCCGCCGGCCTTCCTGGGCGATCTCTACTACTATCTCGTCGACTACGACCTGCGGGAGACCGCCGCCAGGATCAACACCAACACGGTCGGCGTGCACATCCTCTCGGGGGAATACGACGCCAGCGGCACGGCGGAACTCGGCCGGGCCGCCCACGAGGCCATACCAGGCTCGACCTGGGCTCGCATGGACGGCGTGGGCCATTTCCCGATGTCCGAGAACCCCGACGCCTTCCTCGGCTATCTGCTGCCGGTGCTGGAGACCATCAGATGCCGGGCGTGCGCCTGAATGCTCGAGTTCGCCGTATTGGCCGACGACCTGACCGGCGGCATGATCATTGCAAGTTCGCTCGAGCATGAGGGCGTCCGCTGTCCGCTCGTAACCTCGGTCGATGCGCTGGCCGATCTCCCGGCGTCGACCGAGGCGGTCGTTCTGGCGCGCAAGATCCGGCTGGTTGAGCCCGACTTGGCGCGGAAGGAGGCCGAACAGGCCGCGGCGGCCTTCAAGGCGCTCGGCGCCAAACGCATTTTCTCCAAGTACAGCGCCCTCTTCGACTCTAGCGCCCGCGGCAACATCGGACCGATTGCCGAGACACTTCTGGACGCCACGGGCGCACAGCGGACGATCTTCTGCCCGTCCTTCGTCGAACGGGACGTGACGGTCTACGAAGGCCGGATGTTCCTGCGTGGGACGCCCCTCGGCGAGTCGTTCAAACGCTTCGACCCGGCGACGCCGATGCTCAACAGCAACCTGGTCGAGGTGCTCCAGGCTCAGAGCCGTTTGAAAGTAGGATTGCTGCGGCGGCGCCACTTGGCGACCGGCAAGCCCGCTGCCGAAGCGGCGCTGGCCCGCCAGGCCGACGCCCGCCTGTTCATCGCCGACGCCATAGACGCGGGCGATATCGAACGCCTCGCCGAACTCACCCTGGATTGGCCCCTGACGACGGGGGCGGATAGCCTTCCGCCGGCCCTGGCGCGACTCTGGCGCGGCGATCGGCCGCCCGCGCGCGGCAGCGGTCGGCGCCTTCTGCCACCCGCCCCGGGGTTCGAGGCGGTGCTGGCCGGCAGCTGCGCAGCGCCGACCCTGGCGCAACTTGACGCCTTCGAGGGTGCGCATCCGGTGTGGCGGATAGACCTCGTGCGTGACGGCGAGGATCCGGACCTGCTCGACCGCATCTCCGCGTGGGCCTCGCAGAGGCTTAGATCCGGCCCGGTCGCCATCGCCACCTCCGCCGACCAGGCCGGGGTCGAGGCGGCGCAACAGCGGCACGGGCGAGTGGGCGCCGCCGCCCTCTCCGATCGACTTCTGGGCGCGCTCGCGCGGAGGCTGCTGAATTTGGGCGTGCGCAAGTTCGTCGTCGCCGGCGGTGAAACCTCCGGCCAGGTGGTTTCGGCCCTGGGCATAAGGCGCGTCGACGTCGCGCGACTGGACGACATGCAAGGTGGCTATTGTCACCAATCCGAGCCGGTCGGGCTCTCTCTCGTCCTCAAGCCTGGCACCTTCGGCGACGCCGAATTCCTGTTCTCGGCGCTGGCGCGGTTGCGAGAGGCTGACGGCGCAGAACACCCCGATCCCATTGGAGAAAGCGCATGAGCCTCGAAGATGAATCAACCCTGCGGAGGGAGCTTGTCGTCCAATACAAGCGGGTCAGCGCACTGGGGCTGAACGAACTGGCGTCCGGCAACCTGAGCTGCCGCTTCGGCGATGGCATGTTGATATCGCCGACCGGCGCATCGGGTGAGACCATTTCCGAAGACGTGATCGTCTATGTCGGAGCCGACGGTAAGTGGGAGGGACCGACCAAACCCTCATCAGAGAGGATGATGCACGCGGCAATCTATCGGGACTATCCCGACGCGCGGGCGGTCGTTCACACCCACTCGGACTATTGCGTCGCCGTGTCCTGCCAGAACAAGCCGCTTCCGGGGTTTCACTACCTGATCGGCGTGTTCGGCGGCGATGACGTGCCCTGCGTCCCCTACTCGACTTTCGGAAGCGAGAAGTTGGCCGAAGACGCCGCGGCGGCGCTGAATGACCGCAGCGCCTGCCTCCTCGGCAATCACGGGATGATCTGCCGGGGCCGCAACCTGCGGTCCGCCGTGCACCTGGCCCACCGCCTCGAGATCATGTCCCGACAGTATGTGCTCACCCGGCAGCTCGGCGAACCCTCGCACCTGACGCCCGCCCATTGGCAGGACTTC
This sequence comes from Caulobacteraceae bacterium, assembly GCA_028290905.1. Taxonomy (GTDB): domain Bacteria; phylum Pseudomonadota; class Alphaproteobacteria; order Caulobacterales; family Caulobacteraceae; genus Acaudatibacter. Next base: position 17,905 of record JAQGIW010000310.1, read on the forward strand.
TTCGCCAAGGTGCGCGACGCGAGCTACGGCTAGTGTGCTGGATTTGAAGTTCGCCGGTGTGTGGGGTCGGGCTGGGTGCGAACTTCAAATCCAAAAAGCACACTGGAATTCAATAGTTTCTAGTGTGGCTGGAGATTCAGAAATCCGCTCCGGAGGCGCCACAAACAGCGGCGAATTTCTGAATCGCCACACTAGAGGGCGTTCCGAGAAGGTTGCCCTCAGTCGATCGGGCTCCAGCGCGCCGCCGGCTGTGTGGCGGCGATGGGCCGGGGCCCGCTCGTGCGCGGGGCGGCGCCGCGAGCGCCGGAC
>JAQGIW010000317.1 GCA_028290905.1 Caulobacteraceae bacterium
CCAGCGCCGCCTTGGTCGCGCCGGTCGCGGGGGCGAGCGGGCCGAGGTCGATCCCGAAGCTCTCATAGAGCGCGTTCAGCCGCTCCAGGGCGCCGTGGACGAAGATCGGCGCGTCCCAGCCGGCCTCGCGCAGCAGGCGGATCACCCGCTGGGCCTTGCCCAGGCTGTAGGCGCCGACGACGTGGCAGCGCTCGGGGAACTGGGCGACCGAGTCCAGCAGCCGGACGATCTCGCCCGTGTCGGGGGGATGGCGGAACACCGGCAGGGCGAAGGTGGCCTCGGTGACGAAGACGTCGCAGGGAACCGGTTCGAATGGCGGGCAGGTAGGATCGCGCCGCCGCTTGTAGTCGCCGCTGACCACCATCGTCAGGCCGCGCCAGCGCACCACCGCCTGGGCCGAGCCCAGCACGTGGCCGGCCGGTGCCAGGGTGACCTCCACGTCGTCCCGCGACACGGTCTCGCCATAGGCCAGCGGCCGCACGCTTCCGGCGAAGCCCTCTCCATACCGCGCCGCCATGATCGCCAGGGTCTGCGGCGTCGCCACGGCCAGGCCGTGGCCGGCGCGGGCATGGTCGGCGTGGCCGTGGGTAATCACCGCCCGCGCCACCGGCCGCACCGGGTCGATGTAGAAATCTCCAGGCGGGCAATAGAGGCCGGCGGGCCTGGGACAGAGGAGAGATTGGGGCTGGATCACCGCCTCGATATAGGCGGCGCGGCGGGAATGTTCCTATAAGGCGGGATGAGTTTCGATCCCGAAGCGATGGCCATGCTCGGCGCCCGCATGGCCCAGGGCACGCCCCAGGCGGTGGCGTTGCAATTCCGCCTCGTCTCGGTGGACTCCACGGGGGCGGCCATGGCCGTGCCCTGGCGCGAGGAACTGGTCGGGGATCCGGAGAGCGGGGTCATGGCCGGTGGGGTGATCACCACCCTGCTGGATCATGTCTGCGGCCTGTCGGTGTCGTGCGCGGTGATCGCCGCGGGCGGCAGCTTCATGGAATACGGCATGGCCACCCTGGACCTGCGCATCGACTACATGCGTCCCGCCCAGCCCCGGCGGGAGGTGATCGCCCTGGCCCGCTGCTACAAGCTGACGCGCTCCATCGCCTTCGTCCGCGCCAGCGCCTTCGAGGACGACGAGGCCAATCCGGTGGCGACGGCCCAGGCTGCGTTCGCCTTCACGGGTCCCAGAGCTGTTCCGGAAGCTCGCGCGCCGGCGGACGCCGCATGAACGACGCCCGCGCCCTTCCGACCCGCGAGGAGCGCCTCGCCGCCATGCTGGCCGCCATCCCCTATATGCGGTTCCTTGGCATGACCGCGGAGCTGGCCGGCGACGAGATGACCGCCATCCTGCCCTTCGCTCCGCACCTGGTCGGCAACGTCATGATCCCGGCCCTGCACGGCGGGGTGATCGGGGCCTTCTTGGAGATGACGGCCCTCTGCCAACTGGGTGTGCGCGAGCCCCTGCGCCGGCTGCCCAAGACCATCGATGTCACCATCGAATACCTGCGCCCGGGACGCGCCCAGACCACCTACGCGCGGGCGGACGTGCGCAAGGTGGGTCGGCGGATCGCCAATGTGCATGTCGAGGCCTGGCAGGAGCATCGCGCCTCGCCCGTCGCCGCCCTGCGCGGCCATTTCCTGCTCAGCCTGCCGGACATCGAGGAGCGGGCGGCGCCGTGACGGGCTCGCCCGGGCGCTTCTGCCCCCTGCTGACCACGGCGCGCCTCGCACTGGGCCCGCACGAGGCCGCCGACTACACGGACGTGCTCTCCACCTGGCAGGACCCTGTGGTGGTGAAATACTTCGGCGGCGTTCCCTCCACGGCCGAGGAGTGCTGGGCGCGCCTGCTGAGGTACGCCGGGCTATGGGGCCTTCTCGGCTTCGGCTATTGGCGCATCCGCGAGCGCGCCTCCGGCCGCTTCGTCGGCGAAATCGGCCTGGCCGAGTTCCGGCGCGACATCACTCCCAGCCTGGCAGGTTGGCCCGAGGCCGGCTGGGTGCTTGCGCCCTGGGCCCACGGTCAGGGGTTCGCCCGCGAAGCCGCGGAGGCGATCTTCGCGTGGGCCGACGGCGTCCTTCAGGCGGATCGTACGGTGTGCCTGATCGACCCGGGGAACGCCCCGTCCCTCGTCCTGGCGGCGAAGCTCGGCTTCCGACCCTTCGCCGAGGCGCGATACAAGGAGCGCGACTCCGTCCTGCTCGAGCGCTTCAGGCCGGCTGCGCCTGATGCGGCTCCCTAGGCGCCTCATTGGGCGGCCCATGCTCGGCGCTGAGCGGCTTGACCTCGGCGGCGCTGACCACCGTGCGCAGCACTGCCGCGTGGTTGGCCTTGGGATAGGCCTTGAACGCGAGGCGTTCGCCCGCCTTGACCACCACCTGGACGCTTTGACTGGCGCGCAGCCGGGTGTCGGCGGGGGCCGGGCCGTCCTGGCCCCGGGCGCAGCCGTCCTTCACCTCGATGCACATCTCCAGGGTCCCGCCCTCGGCGGTGGCGACGGCGACGGCCTTGGCGGTGATCCGCACCGTCGTATCCCGTTCGCGCTCGAGCCAGGTCTCGGTGCCGCTCGAGCCGGCGAACATGAGCACCGCATCGGCCGGAACCTGCACGAACCGGTCGTCATCTTCGTTGAGCTTGTGGGTGGCCATGGCCGCGCTTCCGTCTGTGGTCAGCCTCCAAACGCGCCTGAGCCCCCCAGGCTCCCGATCCGAAGCGGTTCAACTCGCCGCTCCTTTGCTTTAGAGGCTCGCCCGCACGAAATCTGGAGGCGTACGGAATGAAGTTGTTTGCGGCGGGTCTCACGGCGGCGGCGTGGCTGATCGGCACGGGGTGCGGCGCGGCGCCCGTCGGGACCGTCGACCCGGCAAGGCTGTCCGAGCATATCCGCATCCTGGCCTCGGACGCCTTCGAGGGCCGGGGACCGGCCACGCCCGGCGAGGACAAGACCGTCGCCTATGTCTCCGGCCAGATGAAAGCCCTCGGCCTGGCGCCCGCAGGGGACGACGGCGGCTGGACCCAGGCCGTGCCCCTGCGACGGTTCGTGACTCCCGGCCCGATCACGGTGAGCTTCACCCTGGCCGGAACGCCGCGCGCCCTCGCCGAACTGAACGACATCGTCGTCCACACGGAGGTCCCCGCCGACCACGTGGCGGTCAAGGATGCGCCGCTGGTGTTCATCGGCTACGGCGTCGACGCTCCGGAGCGACAGTGGGACGACTTCAAGGGCTATGACCTCAAGGGCAAGATCGCCGTCGTCCTGATCAACGATCCGGACTTCGAGATGAACCCCGGCGACCCGCTGTTCGGCCGCTTCGACGGCAAGGCGATGACGCTCTACGGCCGCTGGACCTACAAGTACGCCGAGGCCGCGCGTCGCGGGGCCCTCGGCGTACTGATCGTCCATGAGACCGCCCCGGCGGCCTATGGCTGGAACACGGTGAAGAACTCCAACAGCAACGCCCAGTTCGACATCGTCCGCGCGCATCCCGAAGCGCTGCATCCGCTGATCGAGGGCTGGATCCAGCGCGATGTCGCCGTTGAGCTGTTCAAGGCCGCCGGCCTCGACTTCGACGCCGAGAAGGCCCGCGCGCGGACCCTCGCCTTCCGTCCCGTCGAACTGAAGGCCGCGACCTTCTCCGCCGACTACGCCGTGCAGACCTCGACCATCGTCAGCCACAATGTGATCGGCAAGATCGCCGGGACCCGGCGGCCGGGCGAGGCCGTGCTCTATGTCGCCCACTGGGACCACCTGGGCGTCGGCGCCCCCGACGCCAGGGGCGACCGCATCTACAACGGCGCGGTCGACAATGCGTCGGGCGTCGCCGGGGTGCTGGAGCTGGCGCGGCTGTTCAGCCAGGCGCCCAGGCCCGAACGCAGCGTCTACTTCATCGCCTTCACCGCGGAGGAAAAGGGGCTGCTGGGTTCGGAATACTATGCCGCCCATCCGGTGACGCCGCTGGCGACCACCGTCGGGCTGCTCAACCTCGACGTGATGAACGTCGCCGGCCCCTCCCGCGACATCTCCACCCGCGGCAAGGGCGACGCCGACCTCGACGGCCTGGTCGCCCGTTTCGCCCGCGAGCAGGGCCGCACCTATAGGCACGACCCCCATCTCGAGGAGGGAAGCTTCTACCGCGCCGACCACTTCTCGCTGGCCAAGGCGGGCCTGCCCGCCCTCACCCTCACCGCCGGAGTCGACCTGGCGAACGGCGGCGTCGCGGCGGGCGAGGCGGCCCACCGCGACTACATCACCCATCGCTACCATCAGCCGGCCGACGAGTGGAGCGCCGACTGGAACCTCGGCGGCGCCGCCCAGGATCTGGATCTCTACTTCGCCCTGGGCCAATACCTCGCCAATTCCCACGCCTGGCCCAGCTGGCCCGCCAATTCCGAGTTCAAGGCGGCCCGCGATGAAACGGCCGCCGAGCGGAAACCTTGACGACCTATCCGCGCGGATGAGCGGCGCCGTCACGATCCAGGCCCTCGACGGCCCCGCCGCCTGGGTGGCGGGGGCGGCGCTCGCCGACATCCTCATCGACTGCGTCGAGCGCGGCGCCTCGGTCAGCTTCATGCACCCCTGTCCCGAGAGAGGGCCGAGGCCTTTTGGGCGGGCGTCGCCGAGTCCGTCGCCCGCGGCGAGCGGCTCCTGCTGGCGGCGGAACTGGACGGCGAGATCGTCGGCACGGTGCAGGTCGTGTTCGCCGGCCCCGAGAACCAGCCGCATCGCGCCGACATCGCCAAGATGCTGGTGCACGGCGCCGCCCGCCGACGCGGGATCGCCGAGCGCCTGATGCGTGCCGCCGAGGCAGCGGCGCTGGCGGCCGGCAAGACCGTCCTGGTGCTCGACGCGGTCACCGGCGGCGACGCCGAGCGGCTCTATGCGCGCATCGGCTGGACCAGGGTCGGCGTCATCCCGGACTACGCCCTCTTCCCCGACGGCCGCCGCTGCGACACCACCTATTTCTACAAGGCGCTCGGCCCTCAGCCGTGAGGATTCCCCTCGTCGGCCCAATGCGAACGGTTCGAGTCTGTCGCCGCCTATGCCGCCGCGGGCGAGCGGTTTGCCGGCGCGTTTTGTTGCACCATCATGGTCGTCAGGCGCCGAGCTATCCGCATGAAGTCGTGCGGATAGGGAAGATGGGGTTCGCTGGCCGCGTCGATACGTTCGATGGCCTCGGCGGGGAGTTCGACCTCAAGCGCGGCCAGGTTGTCTCTCAGCTGCTGCTCGGTCTTCGGCCCGATGATGGGCGACACGATCCCCGGCCGCGCCAGGTTCCAGGCCAGCGCGACCGCGATCGGCGAGGCATTGAGCTGGCGGGCCTCCTCGAGGACCACCGAGACGATCGCGTGGTTGCGCTCGTTCAGCGACCGCGTCCGCCACACGCTCTGGAAGGGTCCCGGCGCGGCGAAGCGCGTGCCCTCCTGCGGTTCCTCGCCCGGCTTATATTTCCCAGTAAGCATGCCGCCGGCCAGTGGGCTCCATGGGATCACGCCCAGGCCGAACTTGCGGCACGCCGGCAGAATCTCGACTTCGATGTCGCGAGCGAGGATGCTGTACTGCGGCTGCAAGCTCACCAAGGGCTCCCAACCCTTCGCGGCGATGATCAGGCAGGCCTCGACGATCTGCGACGCAGTCCAGTTCGAGACGCCGATGTACCGAACCTTGCCCTGGCGAACGAGGTCATTGAGTGTGCTGAGCGTCTCCTCGATCGGCGTCGCGTCATCGTATCGGTGCATCTGATAGAGGTCGATGTAGTCTGTGCCCAATCGGCGCAGGCTGTCCTCACAAGCCTTCACGACGTGCTTTCGACTGGAGCCGGAGTCGAACGGGCCCGGTCCGAGCGGCGAGCTCGCCTTTGTCGCGACGACAACCGCGTCGCGACGGTCCTTGACGGCTTTGCCGACGATCGTCTCCGACCTCGTGCCCGAGTAGACGTTGGCCGTGTCGATGAAGTTGTGTCCCGCGTCGAGGTACGCGTGAATGACCCCGATCGAGGTCTTCTCGTCGCAGCCGAACTGATCGTTGCCGAAGTTCATCGCCCCCAGGCAGAGCGGCGACACCCGCAGCCCCGACCGACCCAGATTCCGCAACCCCTGTGAAGCCATGTTCGCACGTCCTTCATTGCGCCCGAACGACCGGCCTCCCTGCCGGCTGGGCCCGCCAATTCCTTGCTGCAAGAACCTATGGACGCTTGCCACAAGCGAGCAAGGGAAAGGTCGCTGAAGGGCGTCCACGTCGCCGGGTCGGTCGTGCGCGGCGAGCGAATCACCCCCCGGCGGATTTCAAGCCCATTCAGACGGATGAGTGCGGTTCGTAGTGCAACGCCAGGAGCTGGTCCTCCCGGAACGCCGATTGCGCGTAGGTGCGCCCCTGATCGTCAGAGAACTCCACCTCGAATACGCCCGGCGCGAGCGTCTCGACCACGGTGCCGACCTGCCCCCGCTCCAACCCCGCTGCGGGCAGATCGGCCGTGAGGGCGACCACGTCGAAAAGCTTGATGTTGCTCGCCATGGCTTATGTCCAACAGTCCCGGTCGCGCTTTACAAGATATAGCAACTTATGAAACGTAACACGTCTTCGCCCGTGCGAACAATCCAAGCCGATCGGACGACGGCGGCGCCGGCAGTGGTCGTCATGAGAATGTCCAGGCTGTAACGGCGGCCGAATGCGTCGGCTTGCAGCGGCCGGAATTCGGACCTGAGGCGAAGCGCTGCTTCCAACAAAGCGTCGCGCAGCCATCCGGCGTCGCTCTGCGTGAGACCCAGGCGCGAACGGAACACGCGCGCCTTGTGACGCCCACGGGGATGTCGATCGTTGAGGACGTAGTCACGGAGCTTGGCTTCATCGACCGCGACCTCGGCCAATTCGTGGACCAGCGCTGCCTCCCTGTGAGCGAACCGGCCGGTTTCCGGCCCAGCGCCCGCCCCGCGATGGGTCGGCCGAGAACGGGTCCGAGGCCCGGCCGGGAAGGCTCATGGCACGGATCGAACATAAAGGGAACATTGCTCCTGTCCCCGATATCCCCACCGAACGGCCTTCGAAAAGTGAGGGTCTCTCAAGAAGCCGTTGTTCGAAATGTTGACGTTGGGTGGTAAGCCGACGGGCTGCTTCTGCCATGCATACCTTGTAAACCTACCTCGACTTGACTTTAACGACAACTTGCTCATCAAGGCTCGTCTGACCCCTTGCGGCTAGCAAGCAGCGCGAGATAAAGCGAAGCGTAAAAAGTCGGCATGTCCATATCCTACTCTGGGGTCGTCTCCACACCAGGGAAAGAGATCCCTCACCTTCCCGGCAAGCTCGTCCTTACGTGCTTTGGCAAGTATGAGATGGTGAAGTTTTCCGTCTGCATCGACGCGACGCGTGTCAAATTATCACTTGCAGAGGGCGTGTCGATTTTCGATCGCCGGCCGCGGCCCCCAGCCACGCTCCCACATTTGGTCGGCCGTGAGTGGCGCCGGCTCCGGCTTGGGCGGAGCGGGCGGGTCAGGCAGGCGTAGCTCTCCTCGGCGATGTGATCCTGGGCGATAGTGTCCAGGTCTTCCAACCGCAACGGTCGTGCTGCAGGATCGGCGCGGTGCGGATGAAGTCGCGGCAGGTGTCGAACACCACCATCATCGGCCCCTCCTCGGTCCCGGCGATGCGGGCGCGCATTTGGTCTCAGCCACCGTCCTCTGTCCGACTGTCTCACCTTGTGGTGCGGTGCAACCTCGATTCTCCCCGTTAACCACCGTTGATACGGTGCGGTCTCGGCCGGCGGCGCCGCGGGCGCGAAGGGTCATTGGAAATCGGCGCCCCCTATGATTGCACGATGAGAAAGAACCCGCGGACTATTGCATAATGCAATGGCCAAGTCAATGGGAAGCGCGATGGGGCAATCAGCAAGCCAGCGCGGCGACGTATCCTGCCGCGCCATAGGCGAGGATCTTGGAATCCCGCGTCACGATAGGGATGGCCAAGGCGCGGGCGGTCGCGATCAGCAAACGGTCGGCTGGATCGCCGTCGAGAGGCTCCGGGAGGTGCGACGCCCCAATGGCGATCTCCGGCGTGAACGCCGCCGGCCTAACACCCGGCTGGGCCATGACGCTGGCGAACCAGCGGGTCGGGTCGGGAAGGAACTGGAACCCCCGGCCCACCCCGGGGCGGCTGAGCAGGCCGATCTCCCACGCCGAGATCGGCGAGATGAAGACGCCGTCGGCCTGGGCGGCCTTGGTGATCACCGCCTGGGCGTCGCCCTGAAGCGGTTCTCCGCCAAAGAACCAGATCACCGCGCAGGTATCGAGAAGCACGGCGCGCGGCGCGCGCCCGGCGTTCATCCGTGAACCTCGCCCTCGTCGGCCAGGAAAGGTTCATCGAGGATGGGCGCCGTGAGGTCGAAGCCGGGCGGGGCCAGCACCGTGCCCCTCATGCAGCCGTACAGCCGGCCCGCCGCATCGCCGGGCTCGTCCGGCGGCGTCAGAACCGCCACCACCCTGCCGCGCTTGGTGACCGTCACGCGCGTGAGCTTGCGCGCCGCCAACTGGTCGAAAATGTCGAGGCACTTGGCCTTGAACTCCGTGGCGGTAAATGAGCGCGGCTGGTTCATGGTCATTCTCAAGCGACCAGTCACATATACATGACCATAGTGGCTCTCGCAAGCTTGGGCGATGCGAAAGCCGCCGCTGTTGACCCCGCACCCTGAGGGGCTTACCCGCGTCGACCCATGCTGCACGGCCTCTCCCCCCTCGCCCGCGAGGCGCGCGCCTGGCCCTTCGAACAGGCCCGCAATATCCTGGCGCGGGTGCTGCGCCTGCGGCTCGACAGCGACGGCGAGCGCGACCTCGCCGCCGCCCTGATCAATGAAGGCAAGGTCGCCCAGGCGGTGTCGACCTTCCCGGGCCTGGCCAAGCCGGTGGTCTTCCAGTGCGGCTATGGCGCCTCGGGCCTGCCGCACCTGGGCACCTTCGGCGAGGTCGCCCGGCCGACCATGGTGCGGGCCGCCTTCCGCGCCCTCACCGAGGATATCCTGCCCACCCGCCTGCTGGTGGTCTCCGACGACATGGACGGCTTTCGCAAGATCCCCGACAACGTCCCCAACCGCGCCATGCTGGAGGAGGACCGCGACAAGCCGGTCACCCGGGTCCGCGACCCCTTCGGCGAGCACGAGAGCTTCGGGGCCCACAACAACGCCCGCCTGCGCGCCTTCCTCGACGGCTTCGGCTTCGACTACGAGTTCCTGTCTGCGACCGAGTGCTACGCCTCCGGCCGCTTCGACGCGGTGTTGCTGCGGGTGCTCGAGCGCTTCGACCAGGTCCAGGCGATCATGCTGCCCACGCTCGGCGAGGAGCGCCGGGCGACCTATTCGCCCTTCCTGCCGATCAGCCCGAAGTCGGGGCGGGTTTTGCAAGCCCCCACGCTGGAACGGCGCCTGGACCGCGGAACCATCGTCTTCCCGGACGAGGACGGGACCCTGACCGAGGTTCCCGTCACGGGCGGTCACGTGAAGCTGCAGTGGCGCCCCGACTGGGCGGCGCGGTGGACGGCGCTGGAGGTGGACTACGAGATGTCCGGCAAGGACCTGGTGGACTCGGTGCGGGTGTCCAACCGGGTGTGCCAGGTGCTGGGCGGGACACCCCCGGAGGGCTTCCACTTCGAACTCTTCATGGACGAGCACAACCAGAAGATATCCAAGTCCAAGGGCAACGGCCTGAGCATGGAGGAGTGGCTGCGCTACGGCGCGCCCGAGAGCCTGGCCTATTACATGTTCCAGTCGCCCAAGTCGGCCAAGCGGCTCTATTTCGACGTCATCCCCAAGGCCACCGACGAGTACCTGCAGCAGCTGGACGTCTACAACCGCCCCCCCGCGCGGCCCGCCGACGGCGCCGCCCGGCCGCCCAACCCGCTGGACAACCCCGTGTGGAGCGTTCACGGGGGCGCTCCCCCGGCCAAGGGCTCGCCGGTCAGCTTCAGCCTGCTGCTCAATCTGGTCTCGGCCGCGGGCGCCTCGGACGCCGGGATCCTGTGGGGTTTCATCCGGCGGATCTATCCGGACGCCAGCCCCGAAACCGAGCCGCTGCTCGATCGCCTGGTCGGCTACGCCATCCACTACTACGAGGACTTCGTGCGGCCGGCGAAGCGCTTCCGTCCGCCCGACGCGCGCGAGCGCGCCGCTTTCGCCGACCTGCTGGCCCGGCTGGAAGCCCTGCCCGAAGGCTGCCAGGACGCCGAGGTGATCCAGAACGAGGTCTACGCCGCCGGCAAGGCCGCCGGCTTCGAGCCGTTGCGCGCCTGGTTCGGCGCCCTCTACGAGGTCCTGCTCGGCCAGAGCCAGGGTCCGCGGTTCGGCTCCTTCGCCGCGATCTTCGGCCTCGCCGAGACCAAGGCCCTGATCGCCCGATCGCTTGCCGGGGCCGATCTCGCCCTCGCGTCCCCTTAAGGGCAATGAGCTGGCTGGCCAGGCTGCCGCTCCGGGCCGCGCCCTGGCTCGCCGCGGTCGCCATGGCCGGGGCCTGGCTGCGCCGCGAGGCCGGCTTTAACGGCAAGGCGGCGACACCGACGGCGCCGATTACCCCGGCCACCTGGGACTCTCTCGAACCCGGCCGCGGGCGGGCGGCGCGCTGGGCGTGGGCGATACCGCCCCTGGGGTGGAAGGACATCCTCTGGCGGATGTGGCGGCAGGCGGGTCGCCACCGCCTGGGCGCGGTGGCCGGCGGGGTCACCTTCTATCTGCTGCTGGCGACCTTCCCCGCCCTGGCGGCCTTCGTCTCGATCTACGGACTGTTCATGGATATCAACGGCGTCGAGCAGCAGCTGGAACAGCTGTCACGGGTGTTTCCCCGCGAGGTCGTCGAGCTGCTCGGCCAGGAGATGCTTCGCCTGGCGAGCCAGAGGCAGGAGACCCTCAGCGCCGCCTTGGCGGGATACGCCCTGGTGTCGGCATGGAGCGCCAACGCCGGCATGAAGGCCTTGTTCGACGGTCTCAACGTCACCTACGGCGAGGTGGAAAAACGTCCCTATCTGCGGCGCAGCGTCATCACCTACGCCGCCACCCTGAGCGCCCTGCTGTTCCTGATCGTCGTGACGGCGCTGACGGTGGCCGCGCCGGTTTTTCTGCACGCCCTCGGCTTCCACCGTCTCTGGCTCTGGTTCGTGCCACTGCGATGGCTGCTCCTCTACCTGCTGGCTGCGGCTGGATTCTCGCTGATCTATCGTCTCGGCCCGAGCCGCAGGCCGCCAAGGTGGCGCTGGGTGATGCTGGGCGGCGCCGCCGGCGCCCTCGCCTGGATGGTCGGTTCGTTCGGTTTTTCCGCCTACCTGGCCAGCTCCACCCGCTTCGGCGCGATGTACGGCTCCCTGGGGGCGATGATCGGCTTCATGCTCTGGGTGTGGTTCACCGTCATGGTGATCCTGTGGGGCGCCGAGCTGAACGCCGCGATCGAGCACCAGACTGCCCAGGACACCACCGTCGGCCGCGAAGCGCCCATCGGCGCGCGCGGCGCGGTGGTGGCCGACACCGTCGGCCGCGCCTTCACCGTCTCCCCCCGCGAAGCCCGCGACTTCCTCGGCCGCCAGGTCGGCTACGTCACCAGCTTCCTCGGCAGCCTGGGCCGACGCCGATCAGAGCCGCCGCACGACTCCTGAACTCCAGCTGTTGGCGGAGATATCGATGTCCCACGTTCCATGGTGGAACCGCCAGCCGTCGTCGATGGTGAACGGCCCGCCGGCGATGGCGAAGGCGGCGGCGAGGCAGCCGATCGACAGCACGAAGCTGACCACGGCGAGGATGACGAGGGTGCGGATCACAGGTTGCTCCCCTGGCTCTCGAGGGCCGGTCTCAACAGCGTCATGTGCAGCCGCCCGTACCAGACCAGGGCGTTGACGGCGCCGATGGTGACGATGGTGGCGGTCGCGCCCAGGCACGTCCCGCCGGCCATGACGCCGAGGCCGGCCAGGCCCACCGCGGCCATCGGGGCGCCATGGATGACGAACGGTCCGGCCACCATCAGCACCGCGCCGACGCCGAAGCAGGCCACGGCGGCGATGAAGGCGCCCAGCAGGACGCCGGCCACCCACAGCATCACCGGCAGCAGGACCAGCAGGTCGATCGCCCCCAGGCCCAGCACCGCGAAGACGGCGTTGGCCGCGGCGGAGGGATTGCGCTCGGCCTCCCAGCGCCTCAGGCCCGCCTCGGCCCGCAGCTCGCGGGCCAGGCGGTCGGGATCGCCGAGGGCCGCGGCTACCTCGGCCTCGCTGCGACCGGCCGCCAGGGCGTCGGTGAAATGGCTTTCGTAGTCGTCGGTCAGCTCGACGATGGCGGTCGGCGGCAGGCCGGCCAGGCCGGCGCGCAGCCGGCTGATGAACTCCTGACGGGTCATTGGGCCCCTCCCAGTATGGCGTTCACCGCCCCCGAAAAGGCGGTCCATTCGGCTTTCTGGTCCTCGAAGCGCGTCCGTCCCGCCTCGGTCAGCCGGTAGTACTTCCGAGACGGCCCGGCATGGCTCTCGACTAGGTAGGTCTCCACCAGGCCGTCGGCCTGCATGCGGCGCATGAGCGGATAGATGGTGCCCTCGCCCATGCCGATTCCCTCTGCCAGGCGGCTGGCGAGCTCGTAGCCATAGGCGTCGCCCCGCGAGAGCAGCGCCAGGACGCAGAGCTCGAGCACCCCCTTCTTCAGCTGAACCTGTACGGCTTCGACCACGAGACGGCGCTCCTTCGAACCGCCTCTCGTTTATCGCCAGCTACCGTGTGATGCAAGCTACCATGTCATGAACAATTGTTCACGCTCATCCCGCGTTGCGATTGGTCCCACACTGCCCTTAAGGTCATGGGCGAGGAAACCGGGCTTCGCGCCCGTCGGCAGAAGGAACCCGAAGCCCATGCCCGCGCCCATCCGCATCGATCCCGTCACTGGCCTGAAGATCTTCGACACCCGCGCCGCCAAGGCCAACGACCGGATCGCCGGTCGGGGCTATGGGATCGTGGCCGACGAAGCCCTCAAGGCCCTGCCGGACCTTCCGGCCGGCGCCACCTTCAACGCCGAGGAACAGGCCCGCTACCGTGCGTTCAAGGAGGCGCGGCGGGGCGCGGCCGACTACATCGCCCTGGAGGGCGAGTTCGCCAAGTACCTGGCCGACGTCTATTCGGCCCCGCCGGTCCCGCGCGAGGCCCTGACTGACGAGTGCGAGATCCTGGTGGTGGGCGCCGGCTTCGCGGGCCTGCTGCTCTGGCACAAGCTGCGCGACGCCGGGTTCCACGACGTCCGCTTCTGCGAGAAAGGCGGCGACGTCGGCGGCACCTGGTACTGGAACCGCTATCCGGGCATCGCCTGCGACGTGGAGGCCTACAGCTACCTGCCTCTGCTCGAAGAGACGGGCTACGTGCCGTCAATGAAATTCGCCTCGGGATTCGAGATCCTGGAATACTGCCAGCGGCTCGCCGAGATGTTCGGCTTCTACGAACACTGCCTGTTCCATACCACCGTCGATGAGACGGCCTGGGACGAGGAGACCGGGCGCTGGATCGTCAAGACCGACCGCGGCGACCGCATGCGGGCCCGCTTCGTGATCCTCGCCAATGGTATCCTGACCACCCCCAAGCTGGCCCGGATCGAGGGGATGCAGACCTTCAAGGGTGAGGCCTTCCACACCTCACGCTGGGACTACGATGTCGACCTCAAGGGCAAGCGGATAGGCATCATCGGCACCGGCGCCACGGCGGTGCAGGCGATTCCCGAACTCGCCAGGATCGCGGGCGAGCTCTACGTCTTCCAGCGCACGCCCTCGTCCATCGACGTGCGCGACCAGCGCGCCACGACCGACGAGGAGCGGCAGACGTGGGCCGAGGAGTCCGGCTGGGCGCGGGCAAGGCGCGCCCGCTTCGCTCGCATTTCCGCGGGTCGCACCGCCATGCGCGCCAACGACGACTACCTCTCGGGCAAGGTCGACGACTTCAAGGAGCGCAAGCAGTACGACCGCGTGCTCAACCCCGAGGAGCTGGTCCAGAAGCAGCTCGACACCAACTTCCGCATCATGGAGCAGATTCGCGCCCGTGTGGACGCCATCGTCAAGGACCCGAAGACCGCGGCGGCGCTGAAGCCCTACTATCCCTACGGCTGCAAGCGGCCGACCTTCCACGACGAGTACCTGCCGGCGTTCAACCTGCCGCACGTGCACCTCGTGGACACGGCGCCGACGGGCGTGCGCCGGATCAACGAGCGGGGTGTCGTGCACGAGGGCGTCGAATATCCCCTCGACGTCCTCATCTACGCCACCGGCTTCCAGTGGATGGCGACCTCGACCTTCAACATGATCACCGGCCGCGACGGCCGCACGCTCAGGCAGAAGTGGGAAACCGAAGGGACCCGGACCTACCTCGGCCTGCACAGCCGCGGCTTTCCCAACCTCTTCATCGTCTCCGGCCCCCAGGGCGGTGGCGGCAGCTTCAACTTCACCGACGCCATCGAGGCGCACGGCGAATACATCGTCTGGATGCTGAGGACGATGCGCGAGCGGGGCGATCGCATCGTCGATGTCCGGGAGGAAGCGGAGAGCGCCTACGCCGAGCACTGCCGCACGGCCGACATCGCCTCCGCGCCCCTGCGCGACTGCCTCTCCTACTACAACGGCCACGGCGACGCCGAGCCCGGCAGCCTCGCCTACTACGGCGGCGGCCGCTGGCACAAATACCGCATCGAAGCCCAGGCGACGCTGGATCCGTACGTGTTCGCCGGCGAGCCCGACGCGGACGGCGAACGGGAAGAATTTCTTTCAGCCGCCGGAAAATGATCCCAATCCGCTCATCCCCGCGAAAGCTCAATAGTAGTCCGCCAGGGTAAGCTTCCGTGTCGACCCGACCGCTAAGGTCAGCGTGACGTTGGTTCCCGCCGCGGCTTCCGACCAATGCGACAAGCGTGAACCGAGGTAGCCGGGGCCGATCTTCTGGGTCTGCTGATCCTCGGTGATGCGCTCGCCGAGCAACTCGCCCGTCCTGGCGTCGATGAACAGGTCGTAGGTGTCAGCGCCGCCGAAACCCACTCGGACCACCGCCCAGGTCGCCGATATCCTCGATCTGGCCGCTGGTGTTTCGCGTCCATTCGGCTTTGGAGGTCACCGCTTCGTCGTTGATGACGAAGTCGAGCTTGCTGCGCTGGCGAAACCGCCCATCGCTCGCCTGCCAATGGTCGAATTCCCCCGTTTGGCCGCCGGTCCGGATTCGCCCCTGCTCGCGAATGGATTTCATCGCCTCGAAGGCGGCGCCGCCTCGCCAGGCGACGTACTTCGCGATGACGGCCTGCAGCTCGTCAGCTCGGGCGGGCGAACCGGCCGCGATCAGAAGCGCGGCGGGCGCGATTTTGCCTATCACGCGATGTTCCAGGCCGTGCTGGTCCATTCCTCGTAATTGGCCATCCTTTGCGCCACGTCGTGACCGCAGAAACGCTCGGTGATCCGAAGGGCCAGGTCGATGCCGGCCGTCAGGCCGGTGGCCGTGGAGACCGCCCCGCTTTCCACGAAACGGACGCCGCGGACGAGGTTCACCTTGGGAAAGGTCTTTTCGAATCTGTCATAAGCATTGCGATTGGTGGTGGCCGAGTGCCCGTTAAGCAATCCGGCCGCGCCCAGCTCGAAGGCGCCGACGCAAACCGAAGCCGTCAGGTCCGCTTTTTGCGCGGCGTGGCGAATCCATTCGTATTTTCGCGCATTCACCTGCGCCTGTGTCGCGTCGCGCTCGCCCTGGCCGCCAACGAGGGTAATGCGTGGCTGCGGCGCGTCGTCGAAGGTGAAGTCAGGTATGACCGTCAGGCCGCTGATGGGAGTCTGGCTGGCGTCGCTACTGCGGCCGTCGTCGCAGATCACGGGCGCCCGGGTGTCCGAGACCGAATAGACGTTGAAGCGGCGACTACTGCTCAAGACCTCCCAAGGGCCGGCAAAGTCAATCAGCGTATTGTAGAAGCCCAACACCACCGCCACGTTGATCGGCTCGTGGTCCGAGGGAGCGTCTTTGGCCGCCGCCGCCGGCTTCGGCCCCGCGGCGTTGGCCGAAGACCCGCCGGCGCCCGCCCCCAGTCCGGCGGCGAGCAGCCCTGAAATCGCCAGCCAACGACGGCGTGTCCAATTCGGCGTGGCGAGGGCTGGGATGGTCATCGTGGATATCTCCCGCACGATCAAAGGAAATGGTCCCGAAGGTGTCTCCAACGGGATGAGGCCCCGGCTTTGGCGAGCAAGGCGAGACGTCTCTAGGTCTGAAAAGAGATGGCGAAAATGACAAATCTATTGCAAATTTCGCCATGCCCTACACCAACGCCCCCTCGCGTCGGATCGTGCTGATCGGCTATCCCGGCGTCCAGTCGCTCGATCTCGTCGGCCCGCTCGAGGTGTTCTCGATGGTCAATCGATCCGGCGCCCCGGTTGCCTATGAACTGATCCTGGCTTCGGAGGATGGCGGCGAGATCATCTGCAATTCCGGTTTGCGGCTTGCCGGAGCGGTTGCTCTCGCGGACCTGCCTGGCGAAATCGACACCATCCTCGTATCGGGCGGTGACGAGGCTGCCGTGCGTCGCGCCCGCGCGGGCGCGTTGCCGGCCTGGCTTGCGGCGAGCCATGGCCGGGCGCGGCGCGTGGGAAGCGTCTGCTCGGGTGGTCTTGTCCTGGCTGCGTCCGGATTGCTGGATGGTCGCCGCGCGACGACCCATTGGGGGTTCTGCGACGAGTTTCGCGCCTTCCGCCCGGCCGTCAAGCTGGAGCCCGATGCCATCTTCGTGGCCGACCCCCCGTTCTATACGTCTGCCGGCGTGACGGCGGGCATCGACCTGTGCCTGGCTCTGGTGGAGGCCGACCATGGCGCCCAGGTCGCCCTGGCCGTCGCGCGCAACCTGGTCCTGTTCCTGCGCCGGGCCGGCGGGCAGGCGCAATACAGCGCCGCCCTGACGATCCAGGCCGCGGCGGCCAGCCGGCTGCGCAAGCTGATCGTCGAGATCGTCGGCGAACCGTGCGGCGACTACAGCCTGCCCGAACTGGCGACCCGGGCGGCTATGTCGGAACGGACCTTGTCGCGGGTGTTCAAGCAGGAAACCGGCGTCTCGCCCGCCGCCTTCGTCGAGTCCGCGCGCATCGATCGAGCCAAGGCCCTGCTCGAAACGTCCGACTGGAGCCTGGCCCGGGTGGCCGAGCGCGCCGGCTTTGGCGACACTTCCGGACTGCATCGCGCCTTCCGGAAAAAGCTCGGCGTGACGCCCGGCGACTATCGTGACCGTTTCGGTCCTGCGGACTGGTCTCGTTCGGCGAGACGCGGGCCACCGGGATGAGCGGAGTGATTAGCTCTGCGGGCCCACAACGTCGGCGTCGGCGAGCTGGAAGAACAGCCCCTGGTCGCTCGAGGGCACGAGCTTGAGCCGTCCCGTGACCGCGATCTCCTCGCCGGTGTAGCGCACGGGCTGGCGTGAGAAGATCTCCACCGCCTCGGTCGGGGCGTTGGGCGGGCAGAACGGACAGCCGGTGTTGCGCCTGACCAGCATGAAGTGCGCCGAACGGCTGGTGGTCTCCAGCGGCAGGATGAAGCCCGAGATCTTCATCACGGCGCCCTTGCGCGCGACCAGGGCGGCCGGGAAGGTCGCCTTGTATTCACCCTTGGCGGTGTCCGCGACGATCTGCGTGCGGTTCAGCACTTCCCACTGTGGATCGTTGTTCTGGTAGTGCTTGGGGTTGTAGGTGAGCGTCGGCCCCGCGTCCAAACCGCCGAGAGTCGTGATCGCCGCCGCCGCCATCGCCACGGCTCCGAGCTGTCTCAGCGACGCTGCGATGGTCATGCCAGGCAAACTCCGGAACCCCACTTTACGCAGAGCAGGATGGCATTGGTCGGAACCGACCAATGGCTGAATCCTGCTCTACACTCTTGATTCTAGAGCAAATTATCCACGTTCACATGATCCCATGTGAACGTGGTTTGCTCTAGGGCGAAAACCCACTAACACGTGCCCTCTATCAGATGAGAGCGCGGGCGTCAGGTCGCGTTCCGGCAACGGCGTAGGGTAAAATGAAATCACTGTTGATGGGGATGTGCGGCCTGGCGGCCATGGCCGCCTGTGGGGCTACGAGGGCCGCGACACCCGACCCGGGGACGGCGAGTTTCAGGAGCCTCTACAAGGAACTGGTGGAGACCAACACCACGCTGTCGTCGGGAAGCTGCACCCTGGCGGCCGGGCGCATGGCCGCCCGCCTCAAGGCGGCCGGCTACCCGGATTCGGACGTCACCCTGTTCAGCGTGCCCGAGCATCCAAAGGACGGCGGCCTCGTGGCGATCCTCCCCGGGACCGACCCCGGCGCCCGCCCGCTTCTCCTGCTGGCGCACCTCGACGTGGTCGAGGCCAAGCGCGCGGACTGGGACCGCGATCCCTTCGCCCTGGTCGAGGAAAACGGCTTCTTCTACGCGCGGGGCGCCTCCGACGACAAGTCGATGGCGGCCGTCTTCACCGACTCCATGATCAGGCTGAAGTCCGAACCGCGCTCCAGGCGGACGGTGAAGCTGGCGCTCACCTGCGGCGAGGAGACCACCGGCGCCTTCAACGGGGCGCAGTGGCTGGCGGAGAACAAGCGCGATCTGATCGACGCCGGCTTCGCCCTGAATGAGGGGGGCGGCGGCCGCCTCTCGCCCGACGGCAAGCCGCTCTCGCTGGCCATGCAGGTCGCGGAGAAGACGGCCCAGAACTACATCCTGGAAACGCGCAATCCGGGAGGCCACTCCTCCATGCCGCGGCCGGACAATGCCATCTACGAGCTCACCGACGGCCTCGCCAGGATCCAGGCCTACAAGTTTCCCGTCCACCTCAATCCGACCACCCAGTCCTTCTTTCAACAGCAGGCGAAGGTGGTCCCCGCCTCCCTCGGCGTCGCCATGAGCGCCATCGCCGCCAATCCGAACGACAAGCTCGCCGAGACGGTGCTGTCCCGCGATCCCCTGCTCAATTCGACGCTGCGCACCACCTGCGTGGCGACCCTGATGGAAGCGGGACATGCGGAGAACGCGCTTCCCCAACGGGCGCGGGCCAACATCAACTGCCGGATCGTGCCGGGCGAGACGATCGAGGGCGTGCGCCATAAGCTCGTCGAACTGGTCGATGATCCGGGTGTCTCGGTGACGGCTCAGCCGCAGCGCGGCCCCATCGGCAAGCCGGCCCCTCTGGATCCGGCGGTGTTCGGCCCGGCCGAGAAACTCGCCGCCGAGATGTATCCGGGCCTGCCGATCATTCCGTTGATGTCCACCGGCGCCACCGATTCGATCTACCTCTCGGCCGCCGGCATTCCGTCCTATGGCGCGCCAGGCATCCTGCACGAGTACGACGGCGGCGGCGTGCACGGCCTCAACGAGCACATCCGCGTCGACGCCCTGATGAAGGGGCGCACCTATCTATACCGTTTGATCAAGGCCTACGCGGGAACGCCGTAGCCTTGGGTGCGCCTTGAGCACCCTGAAGCAGCTCTGTCTCGCCGTTGGCCTGTCGCTGGCGGTGACGGCGCACGCCGTCGCCAACGCCGACCCCGGTCCGCTCCAGCTCGAGAGCCTGGACGGCAAGCCCTTCGGCGTCGGCCATACGCCCAATGGCGCCATCCTGGCGTTCTGGCGCGCCGATTGCGCGCCTTGCCTCATCGAGCTGCGGGCCGCCCGCGACTACGCCGTCGCCGCCCGCCCCCTGCGCTTCCTGTTCGTCGGCCTTGAGGGCGGTCCCGACCTGGCGGCGGCCGCGCGCAAGGCGGGCGCGCCGCCGGAGATGCTCCTCCAGGGCATCGGATCGGCGCCGGCCATCCTGACCGCCTACGGCGGCGCGCCGCCCCGTTTGCCCCTCGCCGTCGCCTTCACGCCCTCGGGCGCGCCCTGCGCACATCACGGCGGATTGCTGGGGACCGACCGGGTGCGGGCCTGGGCGCGCGACTGCGAAGCGGTCCGTGCTGGCCGTTGAAAGCCTCGTCGCGGGCTACGGCCGCCACCGCCTGGCGCGCCTCGGCCGCCTCGAGGTGGGGCCGGGGCAGGCCGCCTTGCTGCTCGGGCCCTCGGGGTCGGGCAAGACGACGCTGCTCCTGGCGATCGCCGGTCTCGCCGACGTCCTGGAGGGTACGGTGCGGATCGACGGCGTCGACGTGGCGGGCCTCCGCGGCGCCGCGCGGGACCGCTTCCGCGGCCGGGCCATCGGCTTTGTCTTCCAGGATCTCCACCTGATCGCCGGCCTCAGCACGCTCGACAATGTGCTCCTCGCCCCGTTCGCGATCGGGGCGAGACAGGACCGCCGCCGCGCCCTGGCGCTGCTGGAGGAACTGGGACTGGCGGCCCGCGCCCGGCGCCCCGCCGAGACCCTGAGCCGCGGCGAGGCCCAAAGGGCGGCGATCGCCCGCGCCATGCTGCTCGAACCCAAGCTCATCCTGGCCGACGAGCCCACCGCCAGCCTCGACGACGAGACCTGCCGGCGGGTCGCCGACCTCCTCGGCCGCGCCGCCGCCGAGACCGGCGCGGCGCTGGTCATCGCCACCCATGATCTTAGGTTGCGCGAGCGCTTCGAGGTCTGCGTCTCGGCCGAGCCGGTCGGGGCTCAGGCGCCGGTCTCATGAACCGCGTTAAGCTGATCGGCGCCTTCATCCGCCGCAGGCCGCTCACCTGGGGCTTCCACGCGCTGACCCTGGCGCTGGGCGTCGCCGTCCTCACGGCCGTCCTGGCGCTCAACGCCGGGCTTTCGGGGCGATTTCAGCGCGACCTCGGCGGGATCGACCTGGTGGTCGGCGCCAAGGGAAGTCCGCTGCAGCTGATCATGTCGGCGGTCTTCCAGCTCGACCAGCCGACCGGCAATATCCCGCTGCCCGTCGTCCGGATGCTGGCCGGCAACCGGCTGGTCCAGCGGGCGGTTCCCGTCTCGCTCGGCGACAACGTCGGCGGCTTCCGCATCGTCGGGACCTCGACGCAGTACCCGCAAATCTACGACGCCAGGCTGGCGGCGGGACGCTGGTGGTCGGCGCCGATGGAGGCGGTCGTTGGAGCGCAGGCCAACCGCAGCCTCCGCTTCTCGGTCGGGCAGGCCTTCGTCGGCGACCATGGCCTGGCGCGGGGCGGCGAGACCCACAGGGACAGCCCCTACCGCGTGGTGGGTGTCCTCGCGCCGACGGGCGCGGTCATCGACCGCCTCGTCCTCACCGACACCGCCAGCGTGTGGAAGGTGCATGAGCGCGAGACCCTGGAACACCTCCAGGCGCTGAACGCGGGCAAGCCCCCGGATCCCAACGACATCAACCGGAGCCCCGGCGGCCGGGAGGTGACGGCGGTGCTGGTGAAGTACCGCTCGGCCATGGGCGCGCTCATGCTGCCGCGCTACGTCGCCGCCATGCCCAACCTCCAGGCGGCCAGCCCGGCGGTCGAGACAGCCCACCTGACGACCCTGCTGGGAACGGGGGCGGAGGTGCTGCGGGCGTTCGCCGTCGGCCTGCTGGCGCTGTCGGCGGTCGGCTTCTTCGTGGCCCTGTACGCCGCCGTCAGCCAGAGGCGGCGGGAGCTGGCGCTCCTTCGCACCCTGGGCGCCCGCCCCTCCCTGCTCTTCGCCCTGGTGACCCTGGAGGGGCTCGCGCTCGGCCTGACCGGCGGGGTGGCGGGGATCGCGCTCGGACGCGCGGCGGCGGTGTTCGCCGCCCATGCCGCGTCCCGGGGCGGCGGTCCGTCCCTGCCCCTGCCCCCGATCGGCGGCCCCGACCTCATGGTGCTCGCCGGCGCCCTGCTGCTGAGCCTTTTGGCGGCGCTCGCCCCCGGCTTTGTCGCCTACCGCACCAGACCCGCCGCCGCCCTCGGAGCGGGGTGAGGGGTATTCCGGGGAATTGGCAACGCACACCCTACCTTGAGCGTTGGGCGACCAAGCCCCGGCGCTCGGGCGCGGGCGCGGTCAGATCATCCGACGGGAACCAATGACGACCATCGGCAACCTCAGCGAGGGCGTGGCGACGTGACCACGGCCGACGGCGCTGAAGCGGCGGCCCAACCGCCGGAGCGGCCCCCAGCCGATCGGCCTCCCTCCGATCGACCCGCGCCGGCGCTCACGCCGCGGCGGCGCGGGCCGCCGCGCTTGGTGCGGTGGGGGCTGTTCCTTCTTCTGCCGGTCGTCCTGATCATCCTCGCGATCTGGTATGTCACCGGCGGCCAGATCACCTCGATCGACGACGCCTACATCGACGCCGACAAGGTCGGGGTCTCCACGGACGTATCGGGCACGGTGAAGGCGGTCGACGTCACCGACAACCAGTCGGTGGCGTCCGGGCAGGTGCTCTTCCGCCTCGACGAGCAGCCCTTCCGCCTGGCCCTCGAGCGCGCCGAGGGCCAGGCGGGGACCATCAAGGACGACATCGACGCCCAGAGGGCCAACTATCGCGACCTCGCCGCCCAGATCGTCCAGGCCAGGGTGGATGTCGCCTATTACGCCACCGAATATGCCCGCCAACACGACCTCCTGCTGACGCACGTGGCCTCTCAGGCCACCGCGGACACCGCCCTCCGGAACCTCCAGACCGCGCGGCAGAAGCTCGCTTCCTTGCAGCAGCAGCAGGCCGCCATCGCCGCAAACCTGAACGGCGAGCCGGCCGGCCCGGTCGAGCGCAACCCCCGTTATCGCCAGGCGATGGCCGAACGCGGCGAGGCGGCGCGGCAGCTCGACCATACCGTGGTCCGGGCGGCCTTCCCGGGGATCGCCACCAATGTGACCGCCACCGCTCCGGGCCGCTACCTTCCGGCCTCGGGGACCGCCTTTTACCTCGTGTCGGCCGACCACGTCTGGGTGACCGCCAACCCCAAGGAGACCGAGCTGACCTATGTGCGCGTGGGCCAGCCGGCGCGGGTCACCGTGGACGCCTATCCGGGAACGGTCTGGCATGGCGTCGTCGAGAGCATCAGCCCGGCGGCGGCGCAGGAGTTTTCTCTGCTGCCGGCCCAGAACAGCAGCGGCAACTGGGTCAAGGTCGTGCAGCGCATTCCCATGCGCGTCCGCGTCGACACCCGCGACCGCAGTCTGCCGCCCCTGCGCGCCGGGATGAGCGTCGAGGTCCGCGTGGACACCGGCCACCGACGCGGACTGCCACGCTTCCTGACCGGACTCTCCGGCTCGCCCGTGCGGGGATCGCGATGAGCGCCACCTCTACCGGCGCTTCCGAGGCCATTCCCACCGGTCTGAACAAAGCGGCGATCAGCGCCTGCGTGATCCTGGCGACCCTGATGCAGGCGCTGGACACCACCATCGCCAACGTCGCCCTGCCGTACATGCAGGGCAGCGTCTCGGCGAGCCAGGACCAGATCGACTGGGTGCTGACCTCCTACATCGTGGCCGCGGCGATCATGACCCCGACCACCGGCTATCTCGCCGCGCGCTTCGGGCTGAAGCGGCTGTTTCTGGTCTCCGTCGCCGGCTTCGTGGTCGCCTCCATGCTTTGCGGCATGGCCCAGTCCCTGGCCCAGATCGTGCTCTTCCGGGTGCTGCAGGGCATGTTCGGGGCGGCGCTGGTTCCGCTCGCCCAGACCACGCTGATGAACATCAACCCTCCCGACAAGCAGGGGTCGGCCATGGCCATGTTCGGCGTGGCGGTGATGGCCGGCCCGGTCCTGGGACCGATCCTCGGGGGCTGGCTGACGGAGGCCTACAGCTGGCGGTTCGTCTTCTACATCAACCTGCCGATCGGCATCCTGGCGTTCGTCGGCATGCGTCTGTTCCTCACCGAGACCCCGGCGAACCTCTCCGAAAGGCTGGACGGGTTCGGCTTCGCAACGCTGAGCCTCGGCATCGGCGCCCTGCAGATCATGCTCGATCGGGGCGAGCAGCTCGACTGGTTCGGCTCCGGCGAGATCATCGCCGAAACGATCGTCGCCGGCTCGGCTTTCTACCTGTTCCTGGTCCACACTTTCACCGCGCGCGACCCGTTCATCCGGCCCTCGCTGTTCCGCGACCGCAACTTTTCCGCCGGCATCCTGTTCGTCTTCGTCGTCGGCCTGACCTACTACGCGTCCATGGCGCTGCAGCCGCTCTATCTCCAGAACCTGATGAACTATCCGGTGGTCACCGCCGGATTGGTCATAGGGCCGAGAGGCGTCGGCACCATGGGAGCGATGCTCATCGTCGGCCGGCTGATCGGGCGCGTCGACACGCGGTTCCTGCTCGGAACGGGCCTTGCCATCACCGCCTACACGTTCTGGGTCATGACCCATTGGACGCCGGATGTCGCCCAGTCGACCATCGTCGTCATCGGGGTGATCCAGGGCGCGGGCCTCGGGTTCCTCTTCGTGCCGCTTAGCGTCGTCACCCTGTCGACCCTCTCGCCGCTGCAGCGCGCCGAAGGCGCCGGCCTCTACAGTCTCTCGCGCAACATCGGCTCGAGCATCGGCATCTCGGTGGTGAACAGCCTGCTGACCCGCAACACCCAGGTCAACCACGCCGCCATCTCACGCGCGGTGACGCCGCTCAACCCGGCCTTCAACGATCCCAACGTCGCCCGGCTCGTGAACCCCTTCACCCCCGGCGGAAGGGCGGCGCTGGATGCGATGATCACCCGCCAGGCCCAGATCATCGCCTACATCGACGACTACAAGCTGCTGATGATCGCCACCCTGGCGGTGCTTCCCCTGCTGATGGTGTTCCAGAAACCGGCGGGCGGCCGCCAGAGCCACGCGGTGGTGGTGGAATGACCCGGCCGCGTCTCGAACCGCTGATGGCGGCCCTGACGTCGCTCATCGCCTGCGGCTGCGCCGCCGTCGGACCCAACTTCAGGCCGCCGAGCGCGCCGGCCACATCGCGGTACGTCTCCCCCGCGGACACTGCCGAAGCCGCGGCGTCCGCCGAGGTGACCGGCTCGGCCGGTCTGCGCCAGTCGGTCGTCCTGGGAGAGCGCGTCACCGCCCAGTGGTGGACGCTGTTCCGCTCGCCGCAGCTCGATGGCGTGGTCAGGCAGGCGATCGCCGGCAGCCCGACCCTCGACGCCGCCAAGGCGAGGCTCGCCCAGGCGCGCGAAGCGGTGGCCGAGACCCGGGCGACCCTCTTTCCGCAGGTCGGCCTCAGCGCCACCGACGCGGAGGAGAAGCAGAGCGCCGCCGCCTTCGGCCTCTCGCCCCAGACCTTCCCGCTGCCCTCGCGCTACAACATCTTCCAGGTCGGCCCCACAGCCAGCTACAACCTGGACCTGTTCGGGGGTGTGCGGCGCCAGGTCGAGGAACGCTCCGCCCAGGCCGACGAACAGGCCGACCAGCTGGACGCCGCCTACATGGCCCTCACCGGCAATGCGGTGACCCAGGCGATCCGGATCGCCGCCTTCCGCGCCCAACTGGCCGCCGTCGACGAGATCCTCGCCGCCGATCGCCAGAACGCGGCCCTGGTGGGCGAGGAGCGCCGGGTCGGCGAGGCGCCCGACCCCGATGTCGTCATCGCCCGAAGCCAGGTCGCCGCCGACGAGACCCTCCGCCCCGGCCTGGCGCAGCAGCTGAGCATCGCCCGCCACACCCTGGCCGTGCTCGTCGGCCAGCCGCCCGGCGACTGGTCGCCCCCGGACTTCGATCTCGCGACCCTCACCCTGCCGGGCCAGGTTCCCGTCAGCCTTCCCTCCGAACTGGTCCACCAGCGCCCCGACATCCTGGCCGCCGAGGCGCGGCTGCACGCCGCCAGCGCCCAGATCGGCGTGGCTGCCGCCCAGCTCTACCCGTCGATCACCCTCACGGCCGGCGCCGACGCCTCGTCGCTCAACGGCGGCGCCCTGTTCAGCCAGAACGGCCTGGTGTGGAGCATCGCGGCCGGCGTCGCCCAGCCGGTGTTCGACGCCGGCCGCCGGCGCGCCGAGCGCCGGGCGGCCCTGGCCGCCTTCCGGGCGACCGCCGCCGACTACCGCCAGACGGTGCTGGAGGCCTTCGGCCAGGTCGCCAATCTTCTCCAGGCGCTCGGCCACGATGCCGACCTCGTGGCGGGCCAGCGGCGTTCGTGGGAGCTGGCGGCGTCCTCCGTGCGTCTGCAGCGCATCAACTACGGCCGCGGCGGCATCGGCATGCTTCCGGTCCTGGACGCCGAACGGCAATATGCGCGGGCGCGGCTCGGTTACCTCCAGGCGCAGGCCCAGCGCTACCAGGACACCGCCGAGCTCCTGGTGGCGATGGGCGGCGGCTGGTGGGGCGCCGACCTCACCCGCGCCGACAACACGACTTCGTCGACGGGGAGGCGACCATGACGCCGTTCAGCAACATGCTGCTCTGCTACGATTCCACTCTGGAGGGGCGGCGAGCCCTGATCCAGGGCGCCGAGCTGGCCCAGGCCCTGGGCGCCGAGACCCATCTCCTGGCGATCACCAGGACCATCGTCGGCGGCGCCATGGTCGACATGCCCTCCGGAGCGGCCCTGCGCGAGGAGGAGAAGACCGTCAAGGAGATCCTCCGCGACGGCGTTGAGCGCCTGCGCGCCCGCGGCCTGGCCGCCACCGGTCACCTCGCCTTCGGCCGCCCGATCGAGCAGATCGCGGCCGTGGCCCGGGACCTCGACGTCGACCTCATCGTCATCGGCTACCGGCCCCGCCTCGGCATCGCCCGCTGGTGGGCCGGTCCGGGCAACGCGCAACTCCTCGACCTGGTCTGCTGCAGCGTCCTCGTCTCCATCGACCCCGACGATCCCGGCTGACCGGGTCGACTCACCGGCCCCGCTTCCATACCCTGTCGCCCAATGGCTTCATGAAAAGGGATGGACAATGGCCAAAAGCATCCTCGTTTCCCTTCCGGACGCCTATGTCTCCGTCTCCCAAGACGGCGCCGAGGTGCGCCGGATCACCACCTTTTCGATCGGCAGGGACGGCCATCACACGCCGATATTCACCGGGGGAAGCCTCTCGCCGACCAAGCGGGAAAGAGAACACAGGAGCAGCATCTACCCGCCTCCCCACGGAGGCGCCCTGATGCCCTACGCCCTGTTCTTCGAGGTCCCTAACTCGGCCTGCGCCTTTCACCAGGGCGTCACGGCCGTCGAATCCCACGGCTGCATCCATCTGGGACAGACCGACGCGGCGTGGCTGTTCGACTGGGCCGCCTCCGACCCCGTCGGCCTGACGATCGATGGGCCCTATCCCGCCAGGCACACCTTCCCGTAGCGGGATATCAGGGCCCCGGCGCCGGAATGACGATCGGCTTGTTCTTGTCCACCACATAGGTGGAGATCAAGACGAGGGGCCCCGAACTGGTGTTCTGGACGCTATGCACGGTTCCGACCGGGATCGAGAAGCTGCCGCCCGCCGCCACCGGCTGGTCGGGCCGCCCCTTGACCCGCAGCGTGGCCCGCCCCTGTGCGACATAGGCCATTTCGACGCCGGGATGGGTGTGCCACGCGACCGTCCCGCCGGGGTCCATCAGGGTATGCACCATGACCGTGTGATAGACCGGCCCGGGGAAAGGCTGGGTCTGCAGGGTGTCCTTATGGACGGCTTGCGCCCCGGCCAAGGTCGAAAGGAGAGCGGCGACCGCCGTCACGGCGAAGACATCGCGGCGAAGCATGAGGCGTGTCCTTCAATTAATGGTCGCCGGAGTTCTGCGTCAGGCGCACCCGCGTCAGGTTCAGCCTGCGCCTCAGCCGGCCGACGTCGCCGGCGGAGGCCGGCGCGGCGCGATTGCCCCAGCTGTTGCGCAGGAAGGTCGAGACGTCGGCGATCTCCTGGTCGGTCAGCTTCCAGGCGAAGCTCGGCATCGTGAGCGGCGAGGGCCTCGCCGCCGTGGGGGCGGTGCGCACTCCGGCCAGGATCAGGTGGATGACACCCGTGGGGTTGGCCTGCTGTACGACCGCGTCGCGCGAGAGCGGCGGGAAGTAGCGCGGCTGCCCGACGCCGCCCTCCAGGTGGCATGAGGCGCAGGCGTCCGAATAGATCGCGGCGCCCCGGTTCATCGCGCCCTGGCCGGGCGCGGCGGGGCGGCGATCCGGGCTCGCCGCCAGGGTCTTCAGGTAGGTGGCGATGGCGGCGACGTCGGCGTCGCTCATCAGCGAGGTGGAGTAGGACACCACCTCCGCCATCGGTCCGGCCGCCTGGGCGCGGGCGTTGCGGCCGGTCTTCAGGTATTCGACGATCTCCGCGCCGCGCCAGCCGCCCAGACCGACGCGCGCGTTGCCGCTCAGGTCCGGGGCCACCCAGTTGTCGAGCGAGCCGCCCTGGAAGGGCTTGCCGTTGTCGTTGGCGCCCAGGAAGTTGGTGGGGGTGTGGCACTGGCCGCAGTGGCCGAGGCCGTTCACCAGGAACGCGCCGCGGTTCCACTGGGCCGACCGCGCCGGATCGCCGCGGAACGTCCCCGGACGGAAGAACAGCAGGTTCCAGCCCCTGACCAGGAAGCGGATGTTCAAGGGGAACGGCAGCTGGTTGGCCGGCGGGGTGTACCTCACCGGCGGGACCGTCTTCAGATAGGCCAGGGCGGCGTCGGAGTCCTGGCGGCTGATGCGGGTGAAATAGACGTAGGGGAACGCCGGATAGAGGGGCTTGCCCTGGTCGTCGACACCCCGGTGCATGGCCCCATAGAACTGCGCCGGTGTCCATCCGCCGATCCCGGTCGCGGTGTCGGAGGTGATGTTCGGGGAATAGATGACGCCGAAGGGGGTGCGCAGCCCCAGCCCGCCGGCCATCGGCTCGCCGGCGCTCTGGGTGTGGCATGATACGCAATCGCCCTGCACCACCACATCGCGGCCGTGCTGCAGCTGCGCGGCGTTGGGCGCCATGGCGGGGATCGGCCGCGACAGGAGCTGGACGGGGGTGATCGACGGCGGATTGATCGTATTGGTCCGCGTCTGGCTGAGCGCCCAGCCCGCCAGGGTGGCGGTGGCCACGCCGGCCAGGATCAGGAGGGCGCGGCGCCGGCGCACCATTCCCGCCCGGCCTAGGCCTGCACGAGGGGGGCGGGGGACTTCAGGTACGCACTCTTGATCTGGTTCGCCGAGTAGTAGGCGAGCGCCGCCAACGTTCCCGTGGGGTTGTAGCCGGCGTTCTGGGGAAAGGCGCCGGCGCCCATCACGAAGACGTTCGGGACGTCCCAGCTCTGCAGGTACTTATTGACCACGCTGGTCTTGGGATCGGCGCCCATCATCGTGCCGCCGGTGTTGTGGGTGGTCTGGTAGGGCACCACGCTCCATGGCCCCTTGCGGGGGTTCGCCTTGATCTCGCGGGGGCTCATCGCCTTGGCCACCTGCGCGGCCTTGTCGGTGAGGTGCTGCGACATCTTCAGTTCGTTGTCGGTGAAGTCGAAGGTCATGCGCAGCATCGGCCGGCCGAAGGTGTCGCGCCAGGTGGGGTCCAGGTCGAGGTAGTTGCCGCGATGGCTCATGCAGGAGCCGTGGCAGCTGATCGAGAACGAGCGCAGGTAGTTGCGGGCCGCCGCGTGCTTCCACGCCAGGCCCCAGGCCGGGGTCCCCTGAGGTGCGTAGATCATCTCGATCGGACGGCCGCCGGTGACCATGCCGGCGATGTAGCCGCCGCCGATGAAGCCCAGTCCCGAGTGGTCGAAGTTGTCGCCGTTGAACTCGTCGATGACCGAGGCATGGGCCCCGGCCCCGATGAAGGGATTGAGGATCTTGTCGTCGAAGAAGACGTTGACCGACGACATCGTCTGGTAGGCGTAGTTTCGCCCCACGACGCCCTGGCCGGTGGCGGGATCGTAGGGCGCGCCGATCCCCGACAGCAGCAGCAGCCGGACGTTCTGCAGGACATAGGCGCACAGGATGACAAGCTCTGCGGGCTGGAAGAACTCCTCGCCGTTGCTGTTCACATAGGTCACGCCGGTGGCGCGCTTGCGATCGGCCGTCGTCTCGACCTTCAGGACCTCGCACTCGGTGCGCAGGATGAAGTTGGGCTTCAGCATCAGGTAGGGCAGGATGGTCGTCTGCGGCGACGCCTTCGAGTAGTTGCCGCAACCGAACTTCTCGCAGAAGCCGCAATAGGTGCATTCTCCCATCTGGCAGCCCAGAGGGTTGGTGTAGGGGCGAGACATGTTCCCACCCGGATGGGTGAACGGGTGGTAGCCGAGCCCGGCTGCCGCCTGGCCGAACAGCGCCGGCGCGTAGGTCAGCGGCATGGGCGGGTTGGGATACTCACGTGAGCGCGGCCCCTCGAACGGGTTGCCGCCCGGCTGGATCTGGCCGTTCAGGTTGCCGGCCTTCCCCGTCGTGCCGCAGATCTGGTCGAACTGGTCGTAGGAGGACTCGAGCTCCTCGTAGGTGACGCCCCAGTCCTGCACGGTGAGGTCGTAGTCGGTCACCGCCTTCCTGCCGTAGCGTTGCTGGTTGTGGCTCTTGGCGAGGAAGTCCGAGGGCAGGAAGCGCCAGATCTGGCCGTTCCAGTGCACGCCGCCGCTGCCGACGCTGGTCCCCAGCAGGAAGGACCCCAGCCGGCGCATCGGCAGCGCCTGCTGGCCGGTGTTGTTGCGGATGGTCAGGGTGTCATAGGAGACGTTCTGGAACAGGTGGTGGCGCCACATGTAGCGCAGCTCGTCCTGGGCGAAGGTCGGGGCGAAGTCGGTGGGGGTGTCGCGCCAGGGCCCCCGCTCCAAGGCGAGCACGCTCAGTCCCTCATCGGCCAATTGCTGGCCCATGATCGCGCCGGTCCAGCCGAAGCCCACCAGCACCGCGTCGACGGGTTTCAGGGTCGTGGCCATCAGCTGCGGCTCCAGCCGGGGCGGCCCTTGAAGCCGACAGTGGGGAAGGG
>JAQGIW010000011.1 GCA_028290905.1 Caulobacteraceae bacterium
ATCTCACTCAGCCGTTTCTCTACGCCTATCCGGGCTTTCTGACCGAAGAGGTCGAGCCATGGGAGGAGAACGGCGAGACTTGGCGACGGTTGAAGGTGACATTCCCGGACAACATCGTCAGCCACACACGTGAACAGATAACCTATTTCGGGCCCGATGGACTGATGCGGCGGCATGATTACGCCGTCGATGTGCTCGGCGGCGCCATGGGCGCCCACTATATCCATGACTATCGAGAGGTGAGCGGGATCATGGCGCCTCACCGTCGGCGCGTTTATCCGCTTGGCGTGGACAACCAGCCGCGGCCCGAACCCGTGCTGGTGTCGATCGACATCACTCACATGAGTTTCCGATCTTGAGCGTCTTCGTGTCCACTCAGACAGACCGTAGGGCAGGATGGTATTGGTCCACGCCCGAGGCTGCGCGACTACCTGGTCCTCTCGAGGGTCAGCTCCCTGGCGGGACAGCGTTCTGCACGCGATGACGATCATGACGGTGCTGCGCGTGCGACACCTGCCGGTGATCCTGAGGGGCTCGGTCGTCGGCTTGATCAGCGTCGACGACACCGTGAAGGCTCGGCTCGCCGAAAAGACCGTCGAGAACCGCGTCCTGCAGAACATCGCCCGTTGACCGGTCCCGACGGTAGCGTAGCCGCCGGCGTCGACTGGCTGCGGCGGAAGGCGCCCGAGGCTCTTCGCCGACTTGGCGGGGCGCCTTGCCGACCGCTACACGGTCGTGGCCGACGACCCCCGCGGCAATTCACGCGGCACCTTCGACGGCGCGCCGCAGGAGCAGCAGCTCGACCTTCACGGCGACGACGCCGCGGCTGATAGAGACACTCGGCGGCGAGCCCGCCAATGTCTTCGGGAGCAGCGGCGGCGCGCAGATCGGCCTCAACCTGGCGGCCCAGCATTCCGGACGGGTGCGCACACTGGTGGCGCATGAGCCGCCGTGCGTGCGGCTGCTTCCCGACCCGTCGGAGGCGCTCAGCAACAACCAGGCCGTATACGACACCTATCGTCATGAGGGCGTCGGGCCCGCCATGCAGAGGTTCATGGCCATGGCCGGCATGGGGGGCGGGTCGCGGGACGCGGCCTCCCCGTCGGACCTTCCGCTCGAAGCCGGGGAAACGTTCGCCCGCATCGGCAAGAACATGGACTACTTCCTGGCTCACGGGCTGATGCCGATTTCGCTTTTTGTCCCCGATGTCGACGCCTTGCGCGCGGGCCCAACCCGCGTCGTCGTGGGCGTCGGCGAAACCTCCGGCGGCCAGCTCGCTCACCGCACCGCGGTCGCGCTGGCCGGCCGGCTGGGAACGCAGCCCGTGACCTTCCCCGGCGACCACGGGGGCTATGGTTCCCATCCCGGCGCCTTCGCCGAGAGCTTGCACCGGGTGTTCAGCGGCTCCGCCTGAAGGATTTAGCGAGTCTGATCCGCGTCACCCGCTGCGCATGTACGCCAACGCCAAAACTGCGTCGAACCGTCGGCGCCGCCGATCCTCTGGTCGATCGCCGCATTCATCTGTGGACGGAAGGTCGACGCCATCTTCATTCTGGTGCTCAGTGGCATAGCGCTGTCGCGTCTCGCCAGAGGCAATGTAAAGCAGGCCGTTGGTGTCGACAAAGCTACCGGGCATTCGCCTCGTCGCGATCGAACTTGAAGTCGGCGGGAAGGCGGCCTCGGAAAGCTCGAAGCCGTGCCAGCAACTCCGCGCGGCCGGGCTTGCGCGCGACGGCGAGTTCGCGCGCGCCCTCGACATGGATTTCGATCTCGTCCCCTTCCTTGAGTTCCAGCGCCTCGATGACAACCGCGGGAAGGCGGACGGCCAAGCTGTTGCCCCACTTGGCGACCTGCATGGCGTGCTTCATGGATATACGTAGGGGAATATGTATATCCATGGCTGACCTGGACAAGGGGGGTTCGTTACAATCAAGCTGCTCTGTCGCTCAACACAGGCGTCGCGTGCGCGCGCAAGTTCATGAGGTTCTCGGGTAGGATGCGGCGCGCCGATATCGAGGAGCAGAACCGCTATCTTCTGGAGCGCCAGCGCGAGTTCCGCATGGCGGCCGATGTCGTTGCGGAGGCCTGGATGGTGTTCCCTGAGGTTGAGCTACCCACGGTGGACGAGGATCAGGCGCCCGGCCCCAGTCCCGCTGCGACGCGCTCGAGGCGCTCGAGAATGCCCGGCCAGCCGGCGCCCATTCCCCGATAGCCGCCCTCGTCTTCGGGACGGAAGCCCGAGTGTTCCATCGTGACGCGGGTGGCCGCGCCTTCCGGGACCAGGGTCCAGGTGACGAGGGTTTTCAGCCCGCTATCGGATTCCGTACCGTCGCCCCAGGCGTAGACCAGTTTTCTTGGCGGATCGACGGTGAGGACCACGCAGTTGGTGACACCCGACCACCCGGGCACGGGCGTGGCGCGAAAGGTGAAGCGACGGCCCACTTCCGGCGCGAAGTCGTTCGCCATCAGCCACTCGGCGATCAACTCCGACTGGCTGAGGGCGCGCCAGATCTTCTCGGCCGCGTGCGGAATGAGACGTTCGACGATGATCGATTTCAGCTCGGTCATTGGTCCATCCTGTTCAATAGGCTCTCGAGACGATCGAAGTGTTCGGGCCAGAAGGCGGCGTAGAGGCTCATCCAGTCGATCAAGGGAGCGAGGGCCTTGGGCTGGGCGCTGTAGTGAGCCTCACGTCCGTCGCGCCGATCCCGCACCAGGCCGGCGCGCTTGAGGACGCCCAGGTGTTTGGACACGGCGGGCTGCGAGACCCCCGAAGGGCCGGTCAGCGCCCGGACGGACTGTTCGCCCTCACGGCTCAGCCGTTCGAAGATCGCCCGGCGGGTCGGGTCAGCCAGGGCGCTGAACAGGATGTCGGAGGTGGGGGGCGCCATCGCGAACCGGTCAGGTGAACCTGACTTCGATCTCGGCGAAGTAGGCCCGCATGAGTCGGGCGAACTGTTCGCCGGTCAGGCTGATCTTGCCGCCGATGAGGAGGTTCAACACTGATTGGGCAGGTTCGTACTTGATGGCGCCATCGAAACCGCACCTCGTCTCTTTTGATAGATTTTTACGGCGAGCATGGCCTTGGGCCTCCCTGCGTGATCTCGCGCGATCACCGATTTCATAACCACGTGGTTATGGGTTAGTCAACGGCATCGCGCGCCGGGCCAGAGCGCGCTCCGAAAAGTGGGAACCGGTTTTCGGATCAAAACGCGCGTCAAAACAAAGGACTAGAGCGCCGATCTGATTCCATCAGATCGGAACACGCTCTAACTCCGCCTTGCGTCATCGGGCGTTGAGAGGGACATGGAGCCGATCGTCGATGTTGGAGGCTCCGCCATGGCGAAGGATGGCTTGGTCACGCTCGAATCCCGACATTCCGCTCCCCAGACCATCGAGCGGCTCACGGCCGAGATCGAGAAGCGCGGGATGACGGTGTTCGCCCGGATCGACCATGCGGCGGCCGCTAGCGCCGAGGGCATGGAGCTTCGGCCCACCGAGGTGTTGCTGTTCGGCAATCCGCGGGCGGGGACGCCGCTGATGCAGGCGGACCAGACGATCGGCATCGACCTGCCGTTGAAGCTGCTCGTGTGGGCGGACGGGGCCGGAAAGGTCTGGCTGGCCTACAACGACCCGGTCTGGCTTGGCGCCCGTCACGGCCTGCCGCCCGGCGAAGGGGAACGGCTGAAGGCCATGGCGGCCGCATTGCACGCCATAGCGATGGCCGCGGCGGGAAACTAGACGCCCAGGCCGATCGGTCCCAGGGCAAGCCCGGCCGCCACCGCCGTGGTTACCCCAATCAGGGTTCCGACCACACGTCCGCCGATCGCCCTGAGCGTCGCGGGAAGGGCGTCCTGGGACGAGATCAGGGCGAAGATGCACGCCACAACGGGTGCGGCAGTCCGACCGCCCCGGCCAGCAGATAGGCCAGCACCGCCGCCGCCGTGCAGCGAAGGACGAAGGCGGCGAAGGCCCACAACCGCGGCTGTACAAAACCCCCGCCTTCGCCCACAGCGCTCTCCGATGTGCGAACTGTTCTGCCTGTCCAGCGGCCAGCCGACCACCGTTTCCTTTTCCCTGGAGCGCCTCGCCAGGCATGGGGCGCTGGGGCAGGCCAATGTGGATGGCTGGGGGCTGGCCTTCTACGACGACAAGGATGTGCGCCTGTACAAGGAGCCCGAACCGGCCGGCGAGAGCGCGTGGCTGACCTTCATCCTCGAGCGCGACGTGGAATGCGCCCTGGCGATCTCGCACATCCGGCGCGCATCGCAGGGGGACCTGACCCACGCCAACACCCAGCCGTTCACCCGCGAGCTGGCCGGGCGGATGCATGTCTTCGCCCACAACGGCGACCTGCGCGGCCTGCCGGGCCTGGAGCCGGACGCATTGGAGGTGTTCACGCCGGTGGGCGAGACAGATTCGGAGCTGGCCTTCTGCCTGCTGCTGGAGCTCCTCGCGCCCCTGTGGCTGCGCAGCGAGCCGCCGTCGCCGGCCGAGCGCCTGGCGGTGGTGAGGGCCTTCGCCGACGACATGCGGGGGCGGGGAGAGGCCAACTTCCTCTATTCGGACGGCGAGCTGCTGTTCGCCCACGCCCATCGCCGCCGCCCTTTCGACGGCGTCATCAGCCGGCCCGGCCTCTGGCGGCTGGACCGCGCCCCGGCGGAGGCCACGGACAAGATGGCCGATCACGGCGTGCGGATCGGCGCGCCCACGGAGGCCCTGCCCATCACCCTGGTGGCCAGCGTGCCCCTGACGGACGATGCCTGGACACCGCTCTAGGAGGCGGAGATCGCCGTGTTTCGCGGCGGGCGCGCCGTGGTGATCTGAGTCCTCGACCTGACGCGCTTCAACCCTGAAAACTGGATCCCACTCTTCGGAACGCGGCCTAGCGGTTCACGTCCACCACGACGCGGCCGCGGACCTCGCCCTTGAGGATCGCCTCGCCCAGGGCCGGGACCTCGGCGAGGGTCGCGTGGCCCGTCACGGCGTCGAGCTTGGTCATGTCGAGATCCTTGGCCAGGCGGGCCCACGCCTCGGTGCGCAGGGGCGTGGGGCACATGACGGAGTCGATCCCGGCCAGGGTGACCCCGCGCAGGATGAACGGGGCGACGCTGGCCGGCAGGTCCATGCCCTGGGCAAGGCCGCAGGCCGCCACCGCGCCGCCATAGCGCGTCCCCGCCAGCACATTGGCCAGGGTGTGGCTGCCGACGCTGTCCACCGCGCCCGCCCAGCGCTCCTTGGCCACCGGCCGCCCCGGGGCGGACAGCTCGGCGCGGTCGATGATCTCGGCGGCGCCCAGCCCGGTCAGGTAGCCGCTCTCGGTCTCCTTGCGGCCCGTGGAGGCGATCACCCGGTAGCCCAGGCCGGCCAGGAGGGCGACGGCGACGCTGCCCACCCCGCCGGCCGCGCCGGTCACCAGCACATCGCCCGAAGCCGGGGTGACGCCCAGCCGCTCCAGGGCCATGACGGCCAGCATGGCGGTGTAGCCGGCGGTGCCGATGGCCATGGCGCGGCCGTTGGAGATGGCGTCGGGCAGCTTCACCAGCCAGTCGCCCTTGACCCGGGCGCGCTGGGCGTAGCCGCCGTGGTGGGTCTCGCCGACCCCCCAGCCGTTCAGCACCACCCGGTCGCCGGCGGCGAAGCCCGGGTGCGTCGAGGTGTCGACCACCCCGGAAAAGTCGATTCCCGGCGTCAGCGGCCAGACCCGGACCACCGGAGCCCGGCCGGTGAGGGCGAGGCCGTCCTTATAGTTGACGGTGGAGAAGTCGACGCGGCACGTCACGTCACCGGGCATCAGGTCTTCGTCGGTCAGATGGACGATGCGCGCCTCCTGGCCCGTGTCGGTCTTGTAGAGGCGCAGGCCCCGGAAGGTGGCGGTCATGGCGTCGTCCTCGCGCTGGATCGTTTCCTTGTCGCGGAAGCCTATAGGATAAAACGCGCGGCGAGCGCGACCACGGCGGGTTCCCGCTTGAGGGCTGTAGGTAGCACACGATATGTCCGGTTTTCGTAGCAGACGATTTGTCCGGTTTCGGCCGGAGGGATCGCATGCATGCGGAGGTACG
>JAQGIW010000257.1 GCA_028290905.1 Caulobacteraceae bacterium
ATCACCTTCAAGCCGCCTCGAAGACCGCCGCGATCCCCTGCCCGCCGCCGATGCACATGGTCTCAAGGCCGTACTTCACGTCCCGCCGCTTCATCTCCCGCAGCAGGTTAGCGAGGATCCGTCCGCCCGTGGCCCCGATCGGGTGGCCGAGCGAGATCCCCGAGCCGTTGACGTTCAGCCGGTCGCGGTCGTCCCAGCCCCAGCCCTTCAACACCGCCAGCACCTGCGGCGCGAAGGCCTCATTGAGCTCCACCAGGCCGATGTCGTCCCAGCCCATCTTCGAGCGGGCAAACAGGCGCTCCACGGCCGGCACGGGGCCGATCCCCATGCGCGAGGGCTCGCACCCCGCCGCCGCCCAGCCCACCAACCAGCCCATCGGCTCCAGCCCCAACTCGGCCAGCTTGTCTTCCGCCACCACCAGGCAGGCGGCCGCCGCGTCGTTCTGCTGGCTGGCGTTGCCGGCCGTCACCACGCCGTCCTTCTCCAGCGGCTTCAGCTTGCCCAGGCTCTCGGGCGTGGCGTCGGCGCGGATGCCCTCGTCCATCGCGAACATCACCGGATCGCCCTTCTTCTGCGGCACCGCGACGGGGACCAGCTCGTCGTCGAACTTGCCCTCGGCCCACGCCTTGGCCGCCCGCTGATGGCTGGCGGCGGCGTACTCGTCGCAGGCTTCGCGGCTGATCTGATAGTCCCGCGCCAAATTGTCGGCCGTCTCGATCATGCCGCTGATCACTCCGAAGCGGCTGATCGGCTGGCTCATCACCCGCCCGCGCGCCAGCCGGTCGTGCAGGGTGACCGAGCCGGCCCGCGCGCCGCCGCGCATGTCGGTGGTGTAGTATTCGGCGTTGCTCATGCTCTCGACGCCGCCGGCCACTACCACGTCGGCGGCCCCGGTCTGCACCATCATGCCAGCGTCGATCACCGCCTGCAGGCCGCTGCCGCAGCGCCGGTCGAGCTGGTAGCCGGGCGTCGAGATCGGCAGCCCCGCCGCCAGCGCCGACCACCTGGCGATGCACGGCGCCTCGCCGTTGCCGTAGCCCTGGGCGAAGATCACGTCGTCGATCGTCTCCGGGTCGATCTTGGTCCGCTCCACCAGGGCCTTGAGGATCACCGCCCCCAGGTCCCCCGCCTGGATGCCGGAGAGGCTCCCCAGGAACTTCCCGACCGGCGTCCGGATCGGCGAAACAATGGCGGCGCGGCGCATGGCGTGGTCCTCCGTAAGTGCCGCAGGGTCCTGCCGAGGGATGGCCGCGCGGTCAAGGCCGGTGAAGGGAAAGAAAGGTTCACCACGGAGGACACGGAGGACACAGAGGCGTCAGTTCGGCCGTAGAGCGGCGCGTCAACGGGAATCGCGCGCAAAGCGCGCCATAAGAGCCAGGCTCGATCGCCCCACCCAACCCCCCTCTGGCCTTCTCCGTGTCCTCCGTGTCCTCTGTGGTGAATTGTCCTTGTTCCTTGCTTGACCCAACTCACCGGAAGGACCCCGTGCCCGGCAGTCAGGACTACGCCCAGGACCCCCGCAACGACCACCTCCTCGTCTACGTGAACGGCGCCCTCGTCCCCCGCGCCGAGGCGAAGGTGTCGGTCTTCGACGCCGGCTTCTCCATGGGCGACGGCGTCTGGGAGGGCCTGCGCCTGCACCGCGGCCGACTCCTCTTCCTGGAGGCCCACCTCGACCGCCTGATCGCTGGCGCCGCCGCCATCCGCTTCGACCCGCCCCTCGACCGCGCCGCCATCGAGGCCGCCCTGCGCCAGACCCTCGCGGGCAACGCCATGGCCGACGGCGCCCACCTGCGCCTGATGGTGACGCGGGGCCTGAAGACCGACGTCAACCAGGACCCCCGCAACGCGATCGGCGTCCCCACGGTGGTGATCACCGCCGAGTACAAGGCGCCGCCCATCCGGTCGGGCGGATGGGGCCTTGCCCTCCACACCTCGTCGATCCGCTGCACCGGGCCGGAGACGTTCGACATGCGGCTCAACTCCCACAGCCGCCTCAACCTCATCCGCGCCCTGCTGGAGGCCATCGACGCCGGCGCCGACGAGGCCCTGATGCTCGACCCCCAGGGCAAGGTCTCCAGCTGCAACGCCACCAATTTCTT
Source organism: Caulobacteraceae bacterium (assembly GCA_028290905.1). Taxonomy (GTDB): domain Bacteria; phylum Pseudomonadota; class Alphaproteobacteria; order Caulobacterales; family Caulobacteraceae; genus Acaudatibacter. Next base: position 2,103 of record JAQGIW010000257.1, read on the forward strand.
CTTCGTCCGGAACGGCGCCGTCCACACCTCCACCGGAGATTACGGCTTCAACGGCATAACCCGCGCCCACGTCATCGCCCTCTGCCGCGCCAACGCCATCCCCCTCCACCAGGGCGACTTCGACCTTGCCCAGGCCCACGTCGCCGAAGAGGCCTTCGTCACCGGCACCCTGGGCGGCCTCACCCCCGTCGCCACGATCGACGGCCACCGCATGAACACTTCCCCCGGCCCCGTCACCCAGCGGCTGACCACTCTCTACGAAGCCCTGAAGGACGCCGACGCGGCGCAGGGGCCTCGCCTGTGACCCCGATCCGCATCGCCCTGTGGTCCGGCCCGCGCAACATCTCCACGGCGATGATGCGCGCCTTCGGGAACCGCCCCGACACCGCGGTCGTGGACGAGCCCTTGTATGCCGCCTGGCTCGCCGCCAGCGGCGCCGACCACCCGATGCGGGAGGCGATCCTCGCCTCCCAGCCCACCGACCCGGCCGAGGTGGCCGCCATGCTCACCGGCGCCGTCCCGGGCGGCCGGGCGATCTTCTACCAGAAGCACATGGCCCACCACGTGACGGCCGCGACGCCGCTCGGGTGGATGGCCGCCTGCCGCCACGCCTTCCTGATCCGCGCCCCGGAGGAGGTGCTCGCCTCCTACGTCGTCCGCCGCGCCGAGGTCACCCTCGAGGATATCGGCTTCCCCCAGCAGGCGGCCATCTTCGACCGCGAGTGCGACCGCCTCGGCCGCCCGCCCCCGGTCATCGACGCCCGCGACGTCCTGCGGGACCCGGCCGGAACCCTGCGCACGCTCTGCGAGGCCCTGGGCATTCCGTTCATGGAGAGCATGCTGAGCTGGCCCGCGGGGCAGCGCGACACGGACGGTGTCTGGGCCCCCGCCTGGTACGACGCCGTCGAACGCTCTACCGCCTTCGCGCCCCCGCGCCCGCCGATCCCGCTGAACGACCTGGACCCCGCCCTAAGGCCGATCGCGGAGGAGGCGCGCCGGCTCTACGAAGCCATGGCGGCCCACCGCCTCACGCGCAGCGCGAATAGCCGCAGTTGAAGCAGGTGTCGCAGCCCTCCTGGCGGACCATCTCGAAGGCGCCGCAGCGGGGGCAGCTCTCTTGGCTCATGGCCGGTTTCGCCCCGTGCGCCACGGCCAGCGCCGGTGCGGCAGGCAGGGCGGCGCCATGACCCCCGGCCAGGTGCCGCTCGATCACCGCGCCGATCGCCGCCAGCAGCGAGGGCACGTAGCGGCCGTCCACCCAGCCGCCGCCGCGCGGGTCGAACACCGCCTTAAGCTCCTCGGCCACGAACGAGACGTCGCCGCCGCGGCGGAACACCGCCGAGATCATCCGGGTCAGGGCCAGGGTCCAGGCGTAGTGCTCCATGTTCTTGGAGTTGATGAAGATTTCGAACGGCCGGCGCCCCTCCGGCGTCTCGACGTCGTTGATGGTGACGTAGACGGCGTGGGCGCTCTCGGGCCATTTCAGCTTGTAGGTCGACCCCGTCAGCGTTTCGGGCCGGGCGGCCAGCCGGGGTTCGGTGTCGCTCGCGTCGGTGATCGCGGGCGTCACCGCCAGCACCGCCCCGGTCACCGGATTGGGCCGGTAGGTGGTCAGCCCCTTGCAGCCCATGGCGTAGCCCTGGCGATAGACGTCCACGAATTCGTCGAAGGGGATGTCCTCCGGGCAGTTGACGGTCTTGGAGATCGAGCTGTCGATGAACGGCTGGGCGGCCGCCTGCATGCGCAGATGGTCGGCGGGGGTGAGGTCCTGGGCGGAGACGAAGATCTCGGCCGGAGGCGGTTCGTCGCCGTTGAGGGCCTTCCACACCCCCAGGGCATAGTCCTCCACCGCCTCCTCCCGGCTCGAGCCGTCCTTCTGGCGCACCCTGCGGGTGTAGGCGTAGGCGAACACCGGCTCGATGCCGGAGGAGACGTTGCCGGCCAGCAGCGAGGTGGTGCCGGTCGGCGCGATGGAGGTCAGGCAGCCGTTGCGCAGGCCGTGGGCCGCGATCAGCGCGCGGGTGTCGTCGTCCAGGGCCAGCAGGTTCGGCCGGTCCAGGATCGCCGGGTCATAGAGGGGGAAGGGGCCCTTCTCCGCCGCCAGCCGCGCGGACTCGCGATAGGCCTCGCGCCTGATCACCGCCAGCCATTGCTGGGTGAGGTCGATCGCCTCGTCGCCTCCGTAGCGCGCGCCGCAGAACATCAGGGCGTCGGCGAGGCCCGTCACCCCGATCCCGAGCCGCCGCTTGGCCCGCGCCTCGGCGCGCTGCGCCTCCAGCGGGAAGCGCGAGATCTCGATGACATTGTCCAGGAACCGCACCGCCGTCCGCGTCAGGCCGGCCAGCTGGTCCTCGTCCAGGGCCGCCCCGGCCGCGAACGGCCGCTCCACCAGCCGGGCCAGGTTGATCGAGCCCAGCAGGCAGGCGCCGTAGGAGGGCAGCATCTGCTCGCCGCATGGATTGCTGGCCAGGATCGTCTCGCAAAAGCTAAGGTTGTTGGAGGCGTTGACCCGGTCGATGAAGATCACCCCCGGCTCGGCGGCGTCATAGGTCGCCCGCATCAGCCGCGCCCACAGGTCCGCCGCCCGCACGGTCCGGTAGACCGCCCCGTCGAACACCAGCGGCCATTCGGCGTCGGCGGCCAGGGCCTCCATGAAGGCGTCGCTGACCAGCACCGAGACGTTGAAGTTGCGCAGGCGCCCCCCGTCGCGCTTGGCGTCGATGAAGGCCTCGATGTCGGGATGGTCGATGCGCAGGCACCCCATCATAGCCCCGCGCCTCTGGCCCGCCGACAGGATGGTGCGGCACATCGAGTCCCACACGTCCATGAAGCTTAAGGGTCCCGAGGCGTCGGCGCCGACGCCGCGCACGAGCGCGCCGGCGGGCCGAAGCGTGGAGAAGTCCATGCCGACCCCGCCGCCCTGCTGCAGGGTGACCGCCGCCTCGCGCAGGTGCTCGAAGATGCCGCCCAGGTCGTCGGGGATCTCGCCCATCACGAAGCAGTTGAACAGCGTCACCGCCCGCCCGGTCCCCGCCCCGGCGAGGATGCGGCCGGCCGGCAGGAACCGGAAGTCGGTCAGGGCGTCCAGGGCCTCGAGCCGGAACGCCTCGCGCCGCTTCGGCGCCTCGGCCTCTGCGACAGCCGCCGCCACCCGCGCCCACGTCTCCTCCACCGTGGCGTCGCCCCCGCCCTCGGGCGGGATGAATCGATACTTCTCGGACCAGATCTCCCGGGCGAACGGCATGTCGAACGGCATGAAAACCTCCTGCCACCCTCAAGGTGTCGCCCCCAGCCCGGGAACGCAAGCCGAACTGGAGTATGCCCCCCTCCCGGCCTTCGGCCGTACTCCCTAAAGGGGGGAGAGAGTTCAGACGGGCGCCTCTCCTGGGGGAGGGGGACCCCGAAGGGGTGGAGCGGGCCTTACGCCCCCGGGATCCGCGGCGCGGCAACCGCCGGCGCGCCTTCCCAGCCGCCGCCGAGGGCCTGGAACACCGCCACCTGGTCGGCGGAGATCGTCTGGTCGGACTGGGCCACCGCCTGGTCGGCGGCGACGGCGGTCTGTTCGGCGGTGATCAGGTCGAGGAAGCTGGCCGCCCCGGCCTTGAACTGCACGTCGGCCAGGCGCAGCGCCTCATCGGCGTTCCTCCGGGCGTCGGCCAGCGCCACGTGGTGATCGAGCTCGGCGCCATAGGTCGACAGCGCCTTTTCGGTGTCGCCGAGCGCCTGCAGCACCACCCCGTCGAAGAAGGCCAGGGCGCCCGACGCCTGGGCGCCCGCCTCATGCACCCGCGCCCGCGCCACGAGGATGTTGGGGAACGACCAGTTGAGCAGGGGCCCGATGCTGTAGCTGGCCGCCGCTGTGTTCCCCAGGCCACCGACGGTGGTGGCGACGTTGCTCACCGCCCCGCCGATTGAGATCGTCGGATAGAGGTCGGCGGTGGCGACGCCGATCCGGAAGGTGGCGGCGGCCAGGAGGCGCTCGGCCTCGCGCACGTCCGGCCGCCGCTTGAGGAGGGCCGCGCCGTCCCCCACCGGCAGGGCCTGGGTGATCCGGGGCGGCGCGCGGCAGGTGGCGGCTTCGGCGGGAACCTGGGCCGGCGTGCGGCCGATCAGGGCGGCCAGGGTAAAGAGGGCGGCGCGGCGCTGCCCCTCCAGGGGCGGGATGGCCGCCTTGGCCTGGGCGAGGATCACCCCCTCCCGCGCCAGGTCGAAGTCGGAGAGCGCGCCGGCGTCCCGCTCGGTCACGGTGAGGTCATAGGTCTGCTGCACCAGGTCGAGCGAACGGCGCGCCACATCGATCTGCTCGCCGAGGCCGCAGATGGCGGCGTAGGCGCTGGCGGTCCCGCCTGCCACCGTCACCCGCACCACGTCCTCGGCCGCCTGCGTCGCCTCGGCGTTGGCCCGCGCCGCCTGGATTCCGCGCCGGATGCGACCGAACAGGTCGACCTGGTAGGAGGCGGTCAGCCCGGCCGAATAGGCGGTCGAGGCCGCGCCGCCGAGCGCCTGCAGGCTGCCGCCGCCGGAAGTGAAGCCCTTGCGATAGATCGGCCCGCCCGCGGTCAGGTCGGTGGACGGAAACCGCCCGGCCCGCGCCTCTTCCAGCAGCGCCTGGGCGTAGGCGAGGTTGGCGGCCGCCACCTTCAGGTCCTGGTTGCGGGTCAGCGCCTGTTGGACCAAGCTGTCCAGCACCGTGTCGTCGTAGAGCCGCCACCACAGCGGCGGCATCGGCGCTTGCGCCGCCAGCTCGGGCTGGCCCGCCGACACGAACGGACCCTGGGCGCTCGGCGGCGTCGATGGCGGGACGAATCGCGGACCCACCGCGCAGCCGGCCAGCAGCATCAGGCTGGCCACGGCCAGCGTCCTGCCTCTCATTCGGCGGGCTCGACGCTCGGCGCCGGTGGCTCCTCCTTCGGCTTGCGCTTGGGCAGCCGGTCGGAGAGGCCTCGGAAGGTGATGTAGAACACCGGCGTGAACAGCAGGCCGAAGGCGGTGACGCCGATCATCCCGAAGAACACCGCCACGCCCAGCGCCTGGCGCATCTCGGCTCCCGCGCCGGAGGCGAAGGCCAGGGGCGCGACGCCGAGGATGAAGGCGAAGGAGGTCATCAGGATCGGCCGCAGCCGCGTGCGCCCGGCCTCCATGGCCGCCTGGGCGCGGGGGAGGCCGTGCTCCAGCTCCCCCTGGCGCGCGAATTCCACGATCAGGATGGCGTTCTTGGAGGCCAGGCCAATCAGCACCACCAGGCCGATCTGGGTCAGGATGTTGTTGTCCAGCCCGCGCAGGTTCACCCCCACCATCGCCGCCAGCAGGCACATCGGCACGATCAGGATCACCGCCAGCGGCAGGGTGACGCTCTCGTAGAGCGCCGCCAGCAGCAGGAAGACGAACACCACGGCCGCGCCGAAGATCAGGATGCCGGTGTTGCCCGCCAGCCGCTCCTGGTAGGCGAGCTCGGTCCACTCATAGCCGTAGCCCGGGGGCAGGGTCGCCTTGGCCACCCGCTCCATGGTGTCCAGCGCCTCGCCGGTGGAGTGGCCCGGCGCCGCCTCGCCCTGGATCTCGGCCGCCGGGAAGAGGTTGTAGCGCAGCACCCGGTAGGGGCCGGTGACGTGGCGCAGGTTCACCACCGAGCCCAGCGGCACCATGGCCCCGGAGGCGGAGCGGGTCTTCAGCTCCGTCAGTCGCGACTCATCCTCCCGGAACGGGGCGTCGGCCTGGGCGAGGACCTGGAAGGTATGGCCGAACAGGTTGAAGTCGTTGATGAAGGTCGAGCCCAGATAGGTCTGCAGGGTGCTGAACACGCCGGTGTCGGGCACGCCCAGCATCTGCGCCTTGACCCGGTCGATGTCGGCATAGATGCGCGGCGTCTTGGTGTTGAAGGTCACGAACGACGAGGCGATGGCCGGCGAGGCCGAGGCGGCCTTGGCCAGCTTGCGGGCCGTCTCCTCGAGCGCCTTGGGCCCGTGTCCGCCCTGGTCCTCGAGGATCAGCTTGAATCCCCCGGTGGTGCCGATGCCGCGCACCGGCGGCGGCTGGATGATCAGGACGTCCGCCGCCGTCACCCCCGCCACCCGCGCCTTCAGGTCGGCGATGATCTGCTTGGCCGACTTGCCGAGCTTCGCCCGCTCCTCGAACGGCTTGAGGATCAAATAGATCTGGCCGGTGTTCGGGGCCTGGGTGTTGCTCGGGGCGTCGACGCCGGCGTAGATCGAGGCGGCCTCGACGGCCGGCGAAGCCATCAGCCGGCGGGCGACGTCACGCATCACCGCGTCGGTGCGCCCCAGCGACGAGCCGGGTGGCAGGGTGACGGCGATCAGCAGGTTGCCCTGGTCCTGGGCCGGGATGAAGCCCTTGGGCGTCGTCGTCAGGGTCCAGCCGGCCAGCGCCACCAGCACCGCATAGATCCCCAGCATCAGGGCGGCCATGCGCAGAACCCGCTGGATCAGCTTCGAGTAGCGGCCGGCCAGCTTGTCGAAGGTGTGGTTGAACCAGGCGCCGAAGCGGGCGATGGGCCCCCGGTGGCCGGGCCCCACCGGCTCGGCCCGCATCAAGAGCGCCGCCAGGGCCGGCGACAGGGTCAGGGAGACCGTGAGGGAGATCACCGTCGAGGCGGCGATGGTCAGGGCGAACTGCCGATAGAATTGTCCGGTGATGCCGGTGATGAAGGCGGTGGGGATGAAGACGGCCATCAGCACCAGGGCGATACCGATCAGCGCCCCGCCTACCTCGTCCATGGTCCGGTGCGCCGCCTCGCGCGCGGTCATTCCGTGGCGCAGGTGCCGGTCGATGTTCTCCACCACCACGATGGCGTCGTCGACGACGAGGCCGATGGCCAGCACCAGGCCGAACATCGAGAGGTTGTTCAGGGAAAACCCGAACGCGGCCAGCACCGCCAGCGAGCCGACCAGCGAGACCGGGATGGCGATGATCGGAATCAGCGCCGCGCGCCAGGACTGCAGGAAGCCCAGCACCCCCAGCACCACCCTGCCGACCGCGATGAACAGGGTCTTG
>JAQGIW010000073.1 GCA_028290905.1 Caulobacteraceae bacterium
GGAGAAGGCGGTGAACACCAACTCGCCAGCGTAGGGGTGGCGGGGGTGGACGGGCAGCTGGTTGCAGTATTCCACCGTCTTCACGACCGTCTCCATGTCGGAGAAGTCGAGGCCCGGGTCGACGCCCTGCGTGTAGAGGTTCAGCGCCAGCGTCACCAGATCGACGTTGCCCGTGCGCTCGCCGTTGCCGAACAGGCAGCCCTCGACGCGATCGGCGCCGGCCATCACCGCCAGCTCCGCCGCGGCGACGCCAGTACCGCGGTCATTGTGCGGATGAACCGAGATCACCACGCTGTCGCGGCGCGAGATATGGCGGCACATCCACTCGACCTGGTCGGCGTAGATGTTGGCGCTGGCCGCCTCCACCGTGGCCGGCAGGTTCAGGATCACCGGCTTCTCCGGAGTGGGCCCCAGCACGTCGAGCACCGCCTCGCAGACCTCCAGGCTGAAATCGAGTTCGGCGGTGGAGAAGGTTTCGGGGCTGTACTCGAAACGCCAGTCCGTGCCGGGGCGACGCTCGGCCTGCTCGCGCAGGAGGCGCGCGCCCGTGATCGCCAGCGCCTTCACACCGGTGCGGTCGAGCCCGAAGACGACCTCGCGCCAGGCGGGCGAGATGGCGTTGTAGAGGTGGACGGTGGCGGCGCGCGCGCCCGCGAGGCTCTCGAAACTGCGCTCGATCAGGTCGCGCCGAGACTGGGTGAGCACCTGGACCATGACATCCTGCGGCACGCGGCCGTCGCGGATCAGGCCGCTGACGAAATGGAACTCGGTCGCGCCGGCGGAGGGGAAGCCGACCTCGATCTCCTTCACGCCTATCTTCACCAGCAGGTCGAAGAAGCGCTGCTTCTTCTCGGCGTTCATCGGGTTGGCGAGGGCCTGGTTGCCGTCGCGCAGGTCGGTGGAGAGCCATCGAGGGGCCTTGGTGATGGTCCGGCTCGGCCATTGGCGGTCCGGCAGGTCAATTTGGGAAAAGGGGCGGTACTTGACCGAAGGGTCGCGCAGCATCGTGGCGCCTCTTATTGAGAACGAAGGGAAATCGGGGATGGAGGCTGGTGTGCCGCCGCCGGAGCAGCCGCTTAGGTCCGGCGGCCGCCGGTAAGTCGCCCGAAGGCGAGACGCAGAGCTGCGAAGCTGCTGACCATGTAGCTTCTTAGCCCCTGGGGGATGCCCTGACTAGCTTTAGCCCGCCGATCCGGGGAACTGGAGCGGAGCGCCATCCCGCGCCCTTGGGATCTTCTCAGCTCTCCCCCTGGACCGCCGCGCCGGCGGCCAGCATGGCCTCGATGGCTTCGGGGCGGTAGCCGGCTTCGGCGAGGATCTGGCGGGTGTGTTCGCCCAGCCGGGGGGCGGGACGCGGAGGCGGGGGCTCGAGACCGCCGAAGCGGATCGGCGTCGCCGGGGCGGCGAAGGCGCCGCCGCGGCCGTTGGGGGTCTGGGTGAAGCAGCCGGCGGCGTGGGCGAGGGGATCGTTCACCACCTCGTCGAGGGTCATCAGCGGCGCCCAGGCCACGTCGTGGCGCGTCAGGCGCTCGCCGATCTCGGCCAGGGTCATCCTGCCGTAGGCATCCTCGACGATGGCGCGGAGCTCGCGCACCACTTCGAGATCCGTGATCGGCGGGGTGAAGCGCGGCTCGTCGGCGAGCTCGGGCCGCGCGATCACCTGCATGATCGCCGGGAAACAGGCGGGCCCCCGGACCACGATGAAGAACCAGCGGTCGTCGGCCGTGCGGAAATAGCCGGCCAGGGCGCTGGGCCGGTCCTCCCGCGGCTGGGCGGTCACCGCCTCGCCGTAGCGCAGGCGCACCGACAGGTCCCAGGCCAGGGCATAGGCGCCGACGCGGATCAGCGACGCCTCGACCAGCCGTCCGCGTCCCGTGCGCGTCCGTTCGTGCACGGCGGCCAGGACGCCGCTCAAGGTCGCCATCGCCGTCACGTGGTCGCCGAAGGCCGGGCGGCAGGGCAGGGGTTCCAGGCCCGGGGGATTGGTCGCATAGGCCGCCCCCGAGCGATTCCAGAAGGCGGTCATGTCGAAGCCCGGAATGTGGGCGCCTTCGCCCTCCAGGCCGTAGCCGCTCACCGAGGCGTAGATCAGGCGCGGCAACTCGTCTTTCAGCGACTCGTGGTCCAGCCGGGCGCGGCGCAGGGCGCCCGGCCGCACGTTGGTGACGAACACGTCGGCGTCGTGCAGCAGCCGGATGAGCGCCTCGCGCCCGGCCCCCGAGCCGGTGTCGAGCACGATGGCCCGCTTGCCGCGGTTCTCCATCGCGAAGATCGGACTGCCCGTGACGTCTTCCGGGTCCAGCAGGAAAGCGCGCGTCGGGTCTCCGACGGGGCTCTCGACCTTGATCACCTCGGCCCCCCAGTCGGCCATGATCATGGCGCAGCCGGGCCCGGCGATCCAGGTGGCCAGTTCGACGACCTTGAGACCCTCAAGCAGCATCGGCAGCGGCTCTCGGCGCGTCGCCGGCGACGGTGGTGCGGTGGAGGATGCGGGTGTGGCCGTCGTAGCCGCCGGTGGCGTTGTGCATGCAGCAGCGGTTGTCCCACATGGTCAGCATGTTGGCCGCCCACGCGTGGCGGAAGACGAAGCGGTCTTCGGTCATGTGCTTGAACAGGAAGCCCAGCAGCGCCGCGCTCTCGGCCTCGCTGAAGCCGTCGACGCTGAGCGTGTAGACCGGATTGACGAACAGGGCCTTGCGCCCGGTCGCCGGATGGATGCGCACCAGCGGGTGGACATAGGTCTTCTCCGCCTCGGCGCTGGGGAGGATCTTCATGCCGGTGCGGCCCGCCTCCTTGGCGTAGAAGCCCGCCGACCCATAGGGCCGGCCGGCCGAGTGGACCGCCCGCAGGGGCGCGATCATCGCCTGGAAGGCCGGGGAAAGCGCCTCCCAGGCGCGGCAGCCGTCGGCATAGAGGGTGTCGCCGCCCACCGGCGGGATGACCTTGGCGTGCAGGATGGTGATGGCCGGCGGGGTCGCCTGGAAACTCCAGTCGGAGTGCCAGAAGCCGCCGAATACCGTGGTGGTCTCGCTGGCGTCGCGGCGCACCTCCAGGATGTGCGGGCGGTCGGCCAAGGGCGCGACGTAGGGGTCCCAGCCGTACTCGCCCCACTGCAGGGTGAAGGCCTCCAGCTGGTCGTGGGTCAGGGGCTGGTCCGGAAACCATAGCACAGCGTGGCGCGCGAAAGCCGCCTTGACGGCGTCCAGCACCGGCGGAGGCAGAGGGCGCGAGAGATCCACGCCGGTCACCTCGGCGCCGAAACCGCCGGGATTGGCCTTCACCTCCAGGGCCAGGGTGGTCATGGCGTCTGTCTCCCTTCCTCGCCCTTCGGGGCGTTGCGGCGGGAGAATGGAGCTATCCGCCCCGCTTGGCCAGCACCCCCACACGTCACGGCCCGTTTCGCTAGCGCCGGTGCAGCGGAACGAGAGTTAAGAAGGATTCACCACAGAGGACACAGAGAAGAGAAGAAAGTCTTTTGCGCTTCGCGCGAAGCGCACTCCCTATCCTTCACTTCCTTCTCTGTGTTCTCTGTGGTAGATTTCTTGCTTTCCTATGCGCCGCCACAACGGGCTCAGGGGAGCGCCTCCGCCGCCAGGGGGACACTGACGCGGGGGCGGACGGTGATCAGCATGTAGGCGACCTGTCCGATCACCAGCGCGCCGAACAGGTACCACGCCGGCGACATCGGATTGCCGGTGATCCTGATCAGCCAGGTGACGACGAGCTGGGTGGTCCCGCCGAACAGGGCGATGGCCGAGGCGTAGATGGTGGCGAACACCCGGCTGCGGATCCGCTTGGGCAGGGCTTCGGTCACCGTGGCGTAGAACGCGCCGCCGGCCAGCCCGCGGACAAAGCCAAGAGCGGTGGTCCCCACCAGGAGCGCGAGCGCGCTGTGCGCCGCGATCATCCAGAAGTAGAGGGGGAGAACCATGACGAGATAGGCCAGGTTAGGCCAGATCAGCAGCGGACGCCGCCCGATCCGATCACAGAGCCAGCCCCCGTAGATCGCTGCGGCGACAGTGGCCGCGCTGCCCAAGGCGCTGGCCAGAAACGAGACCACCGGCTTCAGGTGGAGCGTGGTCTGGGCGAAGGTGACCATGTAGCTGAAGACGTAGGTGCCGATGGTGCCGGAGGAGAGCACGGCCAGGGCCAGGATGATGATACGGGCGTTTTCGCGGATCAGGCCGAAGGTGGTGTGCGCGCTAGGAGGGGCGGCGGTCGGATCGGGCGCGTGCAGTGTCTCGGGCAGGCCGCGACGGATCCAAAGTCCGAACGGCAGGGCGACGGCGCCCAGCAGGAAGGCGATCCGCCAGCCGTAGGCGTCGAGCGCCGCGGGCGCGAGAACGCTTGAAAGTCCGACGCCGACCAGGGCGCCGAGGCTGGCCGCGATGCCCTGGCTCGCCCCCTGCCAGGCGACCGCCAGGCCTCGCCGGTTCACGGGCGCGGCCTCGAGCAGATACGCGGTGGTAGGTCCCACCTCGCCGCCCAACGAGAAGCCCTGCGCCATGCGGGCCAGGACAGCCAGGATCGGCGCGGCGATGCCGATCTTCGCGTAGGGCGGAATGAGGGCGAGCACGATGATCGCCGCGCCCATCATCGTCAGGCTCAGCATCATCGCCGCCCTGCGGCCCACACGGTCGGCGTAGGTGCCGATGACAACCGCGCCGATGGGACGTGTGATGAACCCGGCCCCGAACGTCGCCAGCGACAGCATCAGGCTGCCGTAGGCGCTATGGGTCGGGAAGAAGGCGTGGCCGATCTGGATGGCGAAGAGGCCGTAGGTGATGAAGTCGTAGAATTCGAGCGCGTTGCCGATCGTCGCGGCGACGATGACGCGGCGCGGGAGCGCCACGAGCCCGGCATCTCCGGCGACGGCCGCTGACACCGGCCCCTCGACCGCGTCGACCATGACCCCTCCTGCAACAGCCCCGCCATCATGCAGACGAATGAGGGGCCGCCTAGCCATTATCGCCGGTCGCCGAATGAAAGCGTGCTTTTGCCCGCCCGGGAGGAGAACCGCCGTTGCGGTGAAGCCTGCGCCTGCGTATCAGGCCTGCGCGCGCCGAGCTCGCGCGCCCTTCCACAAATCCAAGGGGACCTCGGATGCAGTTCAAACGGCTGGGCCGCAGCCCGATCCAGGTCTCCAGGATCTGCATGGGCACCATGACCTTCGGCTCGGGCGCGGACGAGGCGACGGCGCACCGCATCCTCGACCGCTCCCTCGACGCCGGGATCACCTTCTTCGACACCGCCGAGAACTATCCGGTGCCGCCCAAGGAGGAGTGGGCGGGGGTCACCGAGGAGATCGTCGGGCGCTGGCTGAAGACCAGGCGGCGCGACGAAGTGATCATCGCCACCAAGGTCAGCGGTCCCAGCCACGGCTGGATCAAGTCGGCGCAGCGGGCGGGCATGACCGCCCTCGATCGCCACAACATCACCCGCGCCCTGGAGGCGAGCCTCAAACGTCTGGGTACGGACTATGTGGATCTCTACCAGACCCACTGGCCCGATCACGGGACGGCCTACGACGAAACGCTCGAGACCCTCGACGAACTGATCCGCGCCGGCAAGATCCGCGTCATCGGCTGCAGCAACGAGACCACCTGGGGCCTGATGAAGAGCCTCGCCGCCTCCGAGCGCCTGGGCGTCGCCCGCTACGAGACCATCCAGAACAATCATTCGCTCAACAACCGCCGCTTCGAGGACGAGCTGGCGGCGGCCTGCAAGCACGAGGGCGTCAGCGCGATCCCCTATTCGCCGCTGGCCGGCGGGGTGCTGTCCGGCAAGTACAACGACGGGGCGACGCCGGACGCGTCGCGGTTCTCGGCCTACCTCAAGATGGGCGGGCGCCAGGCGACGATGGCCAGGCGGTTCATCAACGACAAGACCATCGCCTCCACGAAGCGCTTCCAGGCCATCGCCGCCGAGGCGGGGATGAGCGTCGTCACCCTCGCCACCGCCTGGAGCAAGCAGCATGAGTACGTGGCCTCGACCATCGTCGGGGCCACCCGCGAAGACCAGCTGGACGACATCTTCGCCGCCGCCGACGTGACGTTGAGCGACGAGGTGCTCAAGGCCGTCGATGCGGTGACCAAGGAAATCCTCTACCCGATGGGGTGACACAGGAGTCAGGGTCCGGAGGCTTGGCGCGCGCCGTTCGCGCCGGCCGGCGGGTCCGGCATGATCCTGGCGCGGCTCGGCCGGTTGAACGCCGAGAACTTCGGCCGGAAGGGGAAGGCGGGCGGCGTCCAGCGCTCGCCCGTCCAGCGGCTCCAGTCGACCTCGATGCAGAGGTCGGCGCACATCTGCTCGATGACCTCCCGCAGGGGCCGGTCCTCGAGGTTCATGT
>JAQGIW010000074.1 GCA_028290905.1 Caulobacteraceae bacterium
CAGCAGGGCCAGGGCGCCGACCGCCCGGCCGCTCGCGCGAACGACGCCTTCGGGCCCGGTGACCGCCAGGTCGCATGGCGCGCCGGCGTCTCCCAACGCCCGCAGGGCCGCGGCGGCGTCCGGCTCGAGGCGCGCCACGGCGCCGATCACCGCCGCCGCGTCACACCCGGAGGCGCCGAGAGCCTGCGCGCAGGCCTCCAGGGCGATCTCGCCGGCCGCCAGCGTCGCTCCATCCCCGTCCAGAACGATCAATGCCCGCTCGAAGGCCTCGGCCGAGGCGCGCAGCAGGACGCGGTCGGCGACCGGTTCGCCCTCGCGCCGGCAAGGGGGACCGTTTGTCGCCTTCCTCGCCGGCGCCGGGCGTGTCACAGATCGGGACAATAACCGGGGGAGGAAACCCATGATGCAGTCTCACACGCTCGTGGCCATTGTCACGATTCTGGCTCTGGTGCTCTACTTCGTCATGGGCCTGAGGGTCGGTCAGGCCAGGACCAAGTATGGCGTGGTCGCCCCCGCCATCACCGGCAACGCCGACTTCGAGCGGCTCTACCGGGTTCAGGCCAACACCCTCGAATGGCTGCCGATCTTCCTGCCCGCCATGTGGCTGTTCGCGCTCTATTGGGACGAACGGGTCGCCGCCGGCCTGGGCGTGGTGTGGATCGTCGGGCGATTTCTCTACATGACCAGCTACGCCCGGCAGGCCAGCGCGCGCGGTCCCGGCTTCGGCATCCAGGCCCTGGCCACCGGCGTGCTGCTGTTCGGCGCCCTCGGACGGATCATCTGGATCGCCGTCCAGCACGGCGCCTGACGGCCCCGCTCGCGCCCTTTACGGACCGACCCGCGCCATGAGACATTGCGTCTGGTGAGGGACATTGCCCCCGTTCGGGCGCAGGAATGTAGGAGTGTCATGAACTCGAGAACGGCCGCGCTCGTCGCGGCGATCGGACTGAGCCTGGGGCTCGCGGCCTGCGAAACGGCGACGCCCTACCAGCCCCTCCAACACGGCTCCCAGGTGTCGGGGGGCTATACCGACCAGAAGCTAGACGCCGACCACTTCCAGGTCACCTTCAAGGGCAATACCGACACCCCACGCTCGACGGTGGAGTCCTACCTTCTCTACCGCGCCGCGGAGATCACCGTCGCCCAGGGTTACGACTGGTTCGAGACCGTCCAGCGCCACACCGACCGCCAGCGGGAGACCTACGTCGATCCCGACCCCTTCTATGGACCGGGCTACGCCTGGGGCTATTTCCGGCCCTATTGGAACTTCTGGGGCCCCGGCTACGGCTGGGCGGGCTGGGGACCCTACTGGGGCGGCGACATCACCACCGTCCAGAAGTTCGAGGCCACCGCCGAGATCGCCCTCCACCACGGCCGCAAGCCGCCGGGAGATCCCCGCGGGCTGGACGCCCGCGAAGTCATTTCCAACCTCGGCCCGAAGATCCAGCGGCCGAAGGCCTAGATAACGGCCCCCTCGCCCGTTCCGGGAGGGGGCCGGGACCTTATCGGGGCTGCATGCGGATTGCGCCGTCGAGGCGCACGTCCTCGCCGTTGAAGTAGCTGTTGGTGACCATGGTCAGGGCCAACTGGGCGTACTCTTCGGCATGGCCCAGGCGCTTGGGGAAGGGAACGGACGCCGCCAGCGCCTCCTTCACCTGCGGGGGAGCGCCGTTCATCAGGGGCGTGGAGAAGATCCCCGGCAGGATGGTGTTCACGCGGATGCCCTCGCTCGCCAGGTCGCGGGCGATCGGCAGGGTCATGCCCACCACCCCGCCCTTGGACGCCGAATAGGCCGCCTGGCCCATCTGGCCGTCCTCGGCCGCCACCGAGGCGGTGTTGACGATGGCGCCGCGCTCGCCGTCTTCCAGCGGCTCGAGGGTCAGCATGCCGGCCGCGCTCTTGGCGATGCAGCGGAAGGTGCCCACCAGGTTGATCTGGATGATCCAGTTGAAGGCGTCGAGCGGGAAGTGCTTGATCTCTCCGGTCTTGCGGTCGCGGCCGGCGGTCTTGGCGGCATTGCCGGTGCCGGCGCAGTTGATCAGGATCCGCTCCTGGCCGTGGGCCGCGCGGGCCTTGGCGAAGGCGGCGTCGACCTCCTCGTCAGAGGTGACGTTGCACTTGCAGAACACCCCGCCCACCTCCTTGGCCACCGCCTCGCCCTTGGCGTCGTTCATGTCGAAGATGGCGACCTTGACGCCCTGGGCAGCCAGGGCGCGCACCGTGGCCTCGCCGAGACCGGAGGCGCCGCCGGTGACCACCGCGGCGATGGAAGAATCGAGTTTCATGGGTCTGTTTCCTTTGGTCCCGTCGCGATCGACGCAGATTCAGCCGCCGCTTTAGCCCCAACCGCGCCGCCTCAAAAGCGTCACCCGGCGTAAAGCGGCGCCAGCGCAAACGCTGGGGCGTTCGCTGATCGCCGAACCAGTACACTTCGGCGGCGATCGCCCTAGTCGGCCCGCGAGGTCCACTGATCGAGATCGCGTTCCGCGCCCATGTAGGCCAGGCCCGAGGCGATCGAGACCAGTTCGCCGCCACCCTCGAGCTTCGTCTCGCCGAACCGGCGGGCGAACAGGCGCCGGACGGCGGGCACGAAGGACGAGCCTCCGGTGAGAAAGACGCGATCGAGCCGCTCGGGTCCCAGCCCCGCCCGGGCGAGCGCCTCGTCCACGGCCGCCTCGATGGCGGTGATCTCGGGGGTGATCCAGGCTTCGAACTGCGACCGCCGGACGCTCCTTTCAATCCGAACCGATCCCGCCTCGAACAGGAACACGGCCTCTTCCGAGACCGAGAGCGCCTCCTTGAGCCGTGAGACGGCCTGGTAGAGGCGGTAGCCGTGGTTGTCGTCCAGCACCTCGACCAGCGCCGCCAGCTTCTCCGGCTGCAGGGCGGTGCGGACCAGGCCGCGGATGTCGCGCATGTCCCGCGAGGCGCGCAGCAGGGCCAGCTGCTCCCAGCGCGCGAAGGCGGTGAAGTAGCGGTTGGGGATCGGCAGGATGTTGTCGAAGGCCTTGTAGCTCGCGCCCTTGCCGAGCTGCGGCGACACCAGGTGGTCGATGATCCGATAGTCGAACGCGTCCCCCGCCACCCCCACCCCCGCGTTGGCGAGGGCCGTGGAGCGAATTTCGCCCCCCTCGCGATGAAAGCGGACGATGGAGAAATCGCTGGTGCCGCCGCCGAAGTCTCCCACCAGCACCGTGGCGTCGCCGTTCAGGGTGCGGGCGAAGAAGAAGGCGGCGGCGATCGGCTCGTAGGCGTAGCGGATGTCGGAAAAGCCCAGGCGCGCGAAGGCGGTCTGGTAGCGCGCCAGGGCGAGCGCCGGATCGGGCCGCAACCCTGCGAAATTGACCGGCCGGCCGACGATGCAGGTGGCGGGCGCCCCCGGCCAGGCGTCCCCGGCCAGGGCCCGCAGGCGCAGCAGGAAGGCGGAGAGCAGGTCCGGGAATTCGTAGCGGCGGCCCAGGATGCGGGTTTCCTGGAATAGCGGGCTGGCCGCGTAGCTCTTGAACGACTGGATGAAGCGCGTCTCCAGCGGCTCCTCCACATAGGCTTCGATGGCCCAGGGGCCGGCCTCGATCACCCGGCGCGCCGTCGGCCCGCTCGTTTCACCATCGGCGGCGTGGAAGCTGAGGGCGGAGCGGAAGGCGACGATCTCTCCGCCGGGCGCGGCGAAGCGGATCAGGAGGGCCCTGCCGTCGTCACCCAGGGTGGAGATGACCGTGTTGGTGGTCCCGAAATCGATCCCGACGACGCCGGCGCCCCGGCGGGAGGTCATCCCGGATGCAGCTCGGCCAGCGGTTCCTCATAGGCGGCCATCTGCGCCATCATCAGGATCTTCGTGACCGACGCCCCCAACGGGCAGATCTGCACGGGCTTGGCGAGCCCCACGAGGATGGGCCCCACCACCGTGGCTGCCCCGAGGGAGGCCAGCAGCTTGGTGGAGATCGAGGCCGAATGAATGGCCGGCATGATCAGCACATTGGCCGGGCCGGTCAGGCGCATGAACGGATAGGCCCCGCGCGCCTCGGGCTCCAGGGCCAGCTCCGGCGGCATCTCGCCCTCGTATTCGAAGTCGAGACCTTCCATGTCGTCGAGCATGGCCACGGCGTCCCGCACTTTCTCGGACCGCTCGCCCATCGGGTTGCCGAAGGCCGAATATGACAGGAAGGCCAGGCGCGGCTGGTGGCCGAGGCGGCGCACCGTGCTGGCCGCCTCCAGGGCGATCTCCACCAGATCGTCGGCGTCGGGCATCTCGGTGACGTTGGTGTCGGCGATGAACAGGGTGCGGCCCTTGGCGAGCACGATCGACATCCCCATCACCCGGCCGCCGGGCGCCGGATCGATGGCGTCCATGACCTCCTCGAGCGCCTGTCCAAAGTTGCGGGTGACTCCGGTCACCATGCCGTCGGCGTAGCCGAGCGCCACCATGCAGGCGCCGAAGGAATTGCGGTCCTGGTTGATCAGACGCTGCACATCGCGGTGCAGATAACCGGAGCGCTGCAGGCGGGCGTAAAGATAGTCGACGAACTCGTCGTTGTGGCGGGAGATGCGGGCGTTGACGACCTCGAGCGCGCTCACCTCCGGGTCGATGCCGGCGCGGACCATGTTCTCGCGCACCAGGTCCTCGCGGCCCACCAGGACCGCCTTGCCGAGACCCTGGGCTTCGAAGGCCGCCGCCGCGCGGATCACCGACGTCTCCTCGCCCTCGGCGAAGACGATGCGCTTGGGACGCGCGGACTGCACGGCGAAGGAGATCTTCTGCAGGAAGCCCGCCGCCGGGTCGAGCCGTCGGGCCAGGCTGTCGCGATAGGCGGCCATGTCGGTGATCGGCTTGCGCGCCACGCCGGTGTCCATCGCCGCCTGCGCCACGAACGGCGGGATGTAGTGGATCAGCCTCGGATCGAAGGGGGTGGGAATGATGTAATTCGGGCCGAACGTCAGCTTCAGGCCGTGATAGGCGGCGGCGACCTCGTCCGGCACGTCCTCGCGGGCCAGGGCGGCCAGGGCGCGGGCGCAGGCGATCTTCATCTCCTGGTTCACCCGCCGCGCACGCACGTCCAGCGCACCGCGGAAAATGTAGGGAAAGCAGAGGACGTTGTTGACCTGGTTGGGATAGTCCGAGCGCCCGGTGGCGACGATGGCGTCCGGGCGCACCGCGTGGACTTCCTCCGGGGTGATTTCCGGATCGGGGTTGGCCATGGCGAAGATGATCGGCTTGTCGGCCATGGTCTTCACCATCTCCTGGGTCAGCAGGCCCTTGGCCGACATACCCAGGAAGACGTCGGCCCCCTTCACCGCATCGGCCAGGGTGCGGGCGTCGGTGTCCACCGCCAGGGCCGACTTCCACTGGTTCATGCCTTTTTCCCGGCCGCGGTAGATCACGCCGACGCTGTCCACCGCTATGCAGTTCTCCGGCCGCACGCCCATGGCCTTGGCGAGCTCCACCGAGGAGATCCCGGCGGCGCCCGACCCGCAGAGGACCAGCTTGACGTCCTCGAGCCTGCGCCCCGTCACTTCGCAGGCGTTGATCAGTCCGGCGGACGAGATGATCGCCGTGCCATGCTGATCGTCATGGAAGACCGGAATGTCGAGCAGCTCCTGGAGCTCGGTCTCAATCCGGAAGCACTCGGGGCTCTTGATGTCCTCCAGGTTTATACCGCCGAAGGTGACGCCGATGTTCTTGATGACGGTGATGATCTCGTCCTCGTCCTTGGACGAGACCTCGATGTCGACGGAATCTACGTCGGCGAAGCGCTTGAACAGCACCGACTTGCCTTCCATCACCGGCTTGGAAGCCAGGGCGCCCAGGTTTCCGAGCCCCAGGATCGCGGTGCCGTTGGAGATTACGGCCACCAGATTGCCCTTGGAGGTGTATTCGTAGGCGAGGTCCGGGTCCTTGGCGATCGCCAGCACCGGCACGGCCACGCCCGGCGAATAGGCCAGGGACAGGTCGCGCTGGGTGGCCATGGGCTTGGTCGCCACAACGGCGATCTTGCCGGGGGTCGGGAAGCGATGGAAGTCGAGGGCTTCCTCGTCCGTGAACGTCGGTTTCTTATTGTCGGTCAAGTTCTCGCTCATGGCCGTCCCCCTCCAAAACGCCGAGCCCCCCCGGGGCGGACGTGTACATGCGTGCGCCCCTTGCCGGGGGCGAAGCATGACGCATAGCCCAGCGCGAAGCCGGCGGCGACACCTATGTCCGCGCCGTCAGCGCTTGACCGCCGGCGCGGCCGCGGGACACTCAAGCCGCCGCGCCGATGCTCGCGGCGCCGCCAGGACTCCGTTTCAATGACCGCACCCTTGAAGATCGGCGTCGGCGGAGCCCTGGGCCGCATGGGCCGGGCAGTCACCGCCCTCGCGCGCGAGAAGCCCGGTGTCGTCATTGCCGGACGATCCGACCGGCCGGGCATGGCAGACGAGGGCGGCGACGCCCCCGCCTTGGCCAGCCTGGACGAGGTTCTCGCGGCGAGCGAGGTCATCATCGACTTTTCAACGGGGGCGGCGAGCGCCGTCCTGGCCCGGGCGGCGGCGGCGCGGGGCGCGCCGGCCCTGGTGATCGGGGCCACCGGGCTTGGCCCCGACGAGGTGCGGGCCATCGCCGAAGCCGCCGGCGCGATCCCTATCGTCAAATCCGGCAACTATTCGGTGGGCGTCAATGTCCTGGCCGGCCTGGTCGAACAGGCGGCCCGTCGGCTTCCTCCGGAGATCTGGGACATCGAGGTCCTGGAAGTCCACCACCGCCGCAAGGTCGACGCGCCCTCGGGAACGGCCCTCCTGCTGGCTGAGGCGGCCGCCCGCGGCCGTGGCCGCGACCTCTCCGAGATCGCCGTCGCGCCCCGCGACGGGATCACCGGACCGCGCCCCGAGGGCGCCATCGGCTTCGCCTCGCTGCGCGGCGGCGGCGTCGTGGGCGAGCACAGCGTGATCTTCGCCGCCGAGGAGGAGACGCTCACCCTCTCCCATTCCGCCCGCGACCGCGCCCTCTTCGCCCGCGGCGCCCTGGAAGCCGCGTTGTGGGTCGTCGGCAAGCCGCCTGGCCTCTACGACATGATCGACGTGCTCGGTTTTCGCGACTGAGCGGCGTGAGCTCTAAGGCGTTCGCCGCCGAACTGGGAACTGGTTCGGCGAACAGCGAACGCTCCAGTGTATGAGTCTAGCGCCCCCCCGTGGATCCGAAGCCGCCTGCTCCGCGGGCCGTGCCCTCGAGGTTGGCGCCTTCCTCCCACGCCGCCCGGGTGACCGGCGTGATCACCAGCTGCGCGATGCGGTCGCCTCGTCGGAGGGTCACGCTCTCCGGTCCGTGGTTGATCAGGATCACCCGGATCTCGCCGCGATAGTCGGCGTCGATGGTGCCGGGGCTGTTGAGCACCGTCACCCCGTTCTTGAGGGCCAGGCCTGAGCGGGGCCTGACCTGGCCCTCGAAGCCTGGCGGCAGGGCGATGCAAAGTCCGGTCGGGATCGCCGCCCGATCGCCGGGGGCGAGGCGGCAGGGTTCGCCCTCCGCGACCGCCGCACGGAGATCCATTCCCGCCGCGTCCGTCGTTTCGTAGGCCGGCAAGGGCAGGTCCCGGCCGTGATCGAGGCGCATGACTCGCACGCCCACCGTCACGCGCTCTCTCCCGGTATCAAGGCGGCGGCGATCCGCTCGGCGAGGCGCCGGGCGACCTCCGCCTTGCCCGCCCGCGGCCAGCGCTGGGCGCCCGCCGCGTCGAGCAGCAGGACTTCGTTCTCGTCGCCGCCCATGATCCCCGCGCCGGAGCCGCCCTCGCCTACGTCGTTGGCGACGATCCAGTCGCACCCCTTCCGCGCGAGCTTGGCCCGCGCATTGGCTTCCAGGTCGTTGGTCTCGGCGGCGAAGCCCACCACCAGGGTGGGCCGACAGGGTCCCGCCGACGAAAGGCCCGCCAGGATGTCGGGGTTTTCCACCAGGGTCACCGCGGGCGGGCCCGCGTGACCCTTCTTCAGCTTGACCGGGAACACCGCGTCCGGGCGCCAATCGGAGACCGCCGCCACGCAGACCGCGGCGTCGGCCGGCAGCGCGCGCCGGCAGGCCGCCTCCATCTCCTGCGCCGTCTCCACGTCCACGCGGGTGACGCCCGCCGGCGTGGCGAGGGCCGTCGGTCCGGAGACCAGGGTCACGCGCGCGCCCAGATCGGCGAGAGCGGCGGCTATGGCGTAGCCCTGCTTGCCGCTGGAACGGTTGGTCAGCACCCGAACCGGATCGATGGGCTCGGCCGTGGGACCGGCGGTCACCAGGACGTGGCGGCCGGCCAGGGGTCGGCGGCCGGCCCGCAGAGCGGTCATGATCGAGCCGAAGATCGCCTCCGGCTCGGCCATGCGGCCTGGGCCGTACTCGCCGCAGGCCATGGCCCCTTCGTCGGGCCCGACGATGACGACGCCATCGCCGCGCAGGGTGGCCAGGTTGCGTTGCGTCGCGGCGTGCAGCCACATGCGAACGTTCATCGCCGGCGCCATCATCACCGGCTTGTCGGTGGCCAGCAGGGTCGTGGAGGCCAGGTCGTCGGCCAAGCCATTGGCCGCCTTGGCCATGAGGTCCGCCGTTGCCGGCGCCACCACCACGAGGTCCGCAGACCGGGAGAGCTCGATGTGGCCCATCTCGGCCTCGCCCTCCAGGGAGAACAGATCCGAGCGAACCGGGTCCTCTGCCAGCGCGCCCAGCGACAGCGCCGTGACGAACCGCGCGCCGGCGGCCGTGAGGATCGGGCGCACGGCCACACCGGCCTTGCGCAGCAGCCTCACCAGCTCCAGCGACTTGTAGGCCGCCACCCCACCGCCGACGATCAGCAGCACGCGCTTGTGGTTCACTCGACCGGCCCTCGGGATCTGAATCTTTTTCGCTCTTAAACCCCGCGGACCCTCTTTACAAATCCGGAAAATCGTTCTTTCTCCGTTCTGTGAGCGATTTTGCAACTTTACACTATGGAGAGGATCATGAAATTCTTTGTGTTTTCCGCCGCGACCGCCTGCGCGGCTCTCGCACTTTGCGCCTGTCAGGGCAAATCCTCGGCGGTCGCGGCAGGCGATGGGGTCAGAAACGGTTCCGGAGGCCTTTCCGGGGCCTCGTACACACCCGGCTCGACCTATGGCGGCGGCCAGGCGCGCGCCTCCGATCCGCGCGACCTGCCGGTGCCCCAGATCGATGGCAAGCCTATGTGGGCGGCAAACCGCAAACATTCGGCGGAAGAGAACGCTGAATACCAGTTCGGCAAGAACGGCGCCGACTTCGGCGCCCGCAGCGAGACGGACTACGTCACCAAGGTGCACGCCTTCATCGAGAAGCCACCCCGCGACCTGGAGACCCTCGACAGGTCCAACGGCGACAGGTTGGAGTACGACGTCAAGGGCAACACCTTCCTGGTCCTCGCCAGGAACGGCGCGCCCCGAACGATGTTCAAGCCCAAGGACGGGGCCGCCTACTGGTCCCAACAGAAGGACCGCGAAGCCAAGCGCGCCAAAACCGGCCAGGACACCAGCTCGGACCAGGGATGAGCGCTAGCGGAGCAGCCAGGCCGCGGCGAAGGCGAAGGCGGCCGCGAGGACGCCCAGGGCGAAACTCGCGCCGTCGAGGCCTGACCGCGTCACGAGCACCGATGGAGGATTCGACGCGGGGTCCGGGAGCAGGCGCGCCAGGACGTCGCGCGCCTGCTCGCCCAGGTCCTTGAGGCGGTTGACCGGCGAAAGCTCGCGGCCGATCCAGCGCCGGACCACCGGCTCGGCGGCGCGCCAGATGTCGAGACCAGGGTCGACCCGACGCGCCACGCCCTCGACCGTGACCATGGTCTTTTGAAGCAGCACAAGTTCGGGCCGGAGACGCATGTCGAACAGTCCGGTGATCTCGAACAGCTGGGTGAGGAGCCGGTTCATCGAAACGTCCGCGGCGGTGCGGCCGAAAATCGGCTCGCCCACCGCGCGCAGGGCCTGGGCGAAGGCGGCGCGGTTGTGCCCGGCCGGCACATAGCCGGCCCGGAAGTGGACGTCCGCGACCCGTTCATAGTCGCGGTTGAGGAAGCCCCAGAGAATCTCGGCCAAGTAGCGCCGCTCCCCAGGGCCGAGACGACCCACAATGCCGAAGTCCACCGCCACCAACCGCCCGCCGGCGTCGATGAACAGATTGCCTTCGTGGAGATCGGCGTGGAAAACGCCGTGGTCCATGGCTTGGGCGAGGAAGCCGCGGATCAGGTCGGCGGCGAGACGAGGCCGGTCGACCGCGGGCCCGTCGATGGCCGCGGCGTCGGACAGGGCCTCGCCGGCGACCCACTCGAGGGTCAGCACCCGGCGCGCCACCCCGTCCCAGACCACCCCCGGCGCGGTCATATAGGGATCGAGGCTCATGGCCTCGCGCAGTTCATCCGCGCCCGCGGCCTCGAACCGCAGGTCCAGCTCAAGGGTCAGGGCTCGCGCGATAGTCGCCGCGAAGGCTCGCGGCTCCAGGCGCCGCGCCGCGGGAACGAGGCGTTCGATCACCCGCGCGGCGAGGGTCAGGGCCTCGATGTCCGCCGCTACCCGCGCCTCTATGCCCGGTCGCAGCACCTTCACCGCCACGCGTCGGCCGTCCAGAAGCTCGGCCGAGTGGACCTGGGCCAGGGAGGCGGCGCCGATCGCGTCGTCGAAGCGCGAGAAAAGACCGGCGAGGGGCCGGCCGAGGGACCGTTCGACCTCGACGGCCGCCACCTTCGTCGGGAAGGGCGCCAGGCGGTCCTTCAGCCGGGCGAGGTCGGCCGCGAAGGCGGCGCCGAAGATGTCGGCACGGGTGGAGAGGAACTGGCCGAGCTTGATCGCCACCGGACCCTGGCGCTCCAGCACCAGGGCCACCCGCTCCCCCGGCCGGCCGATCCTGGCCTGGCGGCCGGCAAACAGGCGCAGGAAGGCCGAGGCGAGCCGCGCCCACGCCGGCAGGAGGGGCCCGATCTCGCGCGGAGCCAGGGCGTCGGCGCGCACCAGAGCCCAGGCCGCCCCGATGAGGCGCGGCGCCGCCCCAAGTCCACCGGTCAGATCGCCCACCCCTGGTGCAGGGCGCAGACGCCGGCGCTGAAATTGGTGACGCTGACCCGGGCGAATCCCGCCTCGCTCATCAGCGCGGCCAGGGCGGCCTGATCGGGGAATCGCCGGATGCTTTCCACCAGATAGTCGTAGCTTTCGCGATCGCGGGCGACGACCGCGCCGACCGCGGGAATGACCCGGAACGAATAGGCGTCGTAGAGCCGGCGGATCGCCTCGGTACTGGGCCGCGAGAACTCCAGGCAGAGGAACCGCCCGCCTGGACGGAGCACGCGGCGCGCCTCGCGCAGGCCCTGGGCGATATCGGTCACGTTGCGCAGGCCAAAGGCGATGCAATAGCCGTGGGCGCGGGCCGTCGGGATCGGCAGGGCCTGGGCGTCGCCCACGGTCCACAGGATTTGTTCGTCGCCGCCCCGGGCGCGCCCGGCCTGGATCATTCTCTCGTTGAAGTCGACGACCACGACCTCGGCCGGTGGGCCGCCCCGACGCCGGCGCGCCGCCTCGGCCAGCGCCTGGAACCGCCGGGCCATGTCGCCCGTCCCCCCGGCGCAGTCGACGATGGTCTCGCCCGGCTGGGGATTGAGGCGGGCTGCCGCGGCGTTCTTCCACAGCCGGTGAACGCCGCCGCTCATCAGGTCGTTCATGAGGTCGTAGCGTCGGGCGACGCTGTCGAAGACGCCGCGCACCAGGCGGGGCTTTTCGGCCGGATCGACGTCGCGGTTCCCGAAGGAGGCGGCTCTTTCGCTCATCCGCGCCTCTTAGTCTTCACGCGCCGCCGGCGCCAGTCGCAGACGAGTGGGCGCGCACCGCCAAAAACGGCGCGTGACCGGCGCCGTGCTCATACGTTAGGCAGGGCCATGCCCGAACTTCCCGAGGTCGAGACCGTCCGGCGTGGCCTGGCGCCGCATCTGATCGGCAGGCGGCTCGTCAGGGTCGCCATGAACAGGCCGGACCTGCGATTTCCGCTGCCCGAGGGTTTCGTCCAGAGGCTCACCGGCGCCCGGGTCACCGGCCTTACCCGGCGGGGCAAGTACATCCTCGCCGCCCTCGACCGCGACGAGACCCTGGTGATGCACCTAGGCATGACCGGACGCTTCGTCGTGGAGGCGGAGGGAGTTTCCGATACGCCCGGCGAATTCGCCCTCGCGGCCCCCGCCGATCCCAAGCACGCACACGTCATCTTCGAGACCGACGGGGGCGGCGCCCTGACCTATTTCGACGCCCGCCGCTTCGGCTTCATGGATCTGATCGAGACGGCTGGCCTGGAGAGCCATCCGCGGTTCGCCGCCATGGGTCCCGAGCCCCTGGGCGACGGCTTCGACGCCGCCTACCTCGCCCGCGCCTTCGCCGGTCGCCGCCAGGGCCCCAAGACGCTGCTGCTCGACCAGAGCGTGGTGGCGGGGCTCGGCAACATATATGTTTGCGAGGCGTTGCACCGGGCTCGTGTGTCGCCGCTCCGGCCGGCGGCCAACATCGGCCCGCGAGCCCGTGCGGCTCTGGTCCGCTCGATTCGCGCCGTCCTGGAGGAGGCCATCGCCGCGGGCGGCTCGACCCTGCGCGACTACGCTTCGGTGGAAGGGAGCATGGGCTACTTCCAGCACGATTTTCAGGTCTACGGCCGCGAAGGCCAGGCCTGCCCGAACGCGCGCTGCGGGGGCGTGGTGACCCGCCTCGTCCAGGCGGGCCGCTCCACCTTCCATTGCCCGGTCTGCCAGCGTTGACCCGGACCTCGGCCGGGACCCGGCTCCGGTTCATGACGGGTGGCTTGGTCGCAGCCTTCATCCTCGCCTTCGGACAGGCTCGCGGCCAGCCTGCGGTGTGGACCGTGCATGGCGCGCGGGGCGAAGTGGTGCTGTTCGGCTCCGTGCATCTCCTGCCGGGCGGGCTGGACTGGCGACCGCCCGCTCTCGAACGGGCCTTGGCGCGCGCAGACGACCTATGGTTCGAGTTGCCCCTCGACCAGGCGACCGACGATGACGCCCGCCGCCTCACCCTTCGCCAGGGTGCGCTGCGCCCGGGCGACAGCCTCTGGGCGCACCTTAACCCCTCCCAGCGCGACCGCGTCGAGCGCGCCGCCGCCGGTGTGGGCCTTTCGCCGGCGGTTCTGGCGCCCCTGCGGCCGTGGATGGCGGAACTCACGCTATCCCTGGCAGAGGACGCCCGCGCCGGGGCCGTCGCCGCCGAGGGGGTGGAGGCGCGCCTCCAGACCGATGCCCCGCCAGCGGCCCATCGTCACGCTCTGGAGACCGTACGTCAGCAGGTGAGCTTCCTGGCGGCGTCCCGGTTGGCGGACCAGGTCGCGTCCCTCGACGAAACAGCCAGGGAGATGACCGTCGATGGCGATCTCTACGCCAGGATCGTCCGGGACTGGCTGGCGGGGGACGTGGTCGCCATCCAACATGACGCTCTCGATCCCCTAGTCGCGGCGGCGCCGGCGATCTACCGTCGCCTGATCGCCGACCGCAACCGCCGGTGGGCCCGGCTGCTGGCTCGCGTCGCAAGGGACAAGAGCGGCGTGACGGTGGTGGTCGTCGGAGCCGGCCACTTGGCGGGGCCGGCGGGCGTGCCCGCCCTTCTGCGCGCGCAAGGGCTGCGTGTGGACGGCCCCTGAACGCCGCGGCCGCAGCCTCGGAGCCGGCCTCTGAAATTCCCGCGCGGCCCTGATTGACCGTCCGAAGACCATCACCTATACCGCCGCCTCCCGTTTTTGGATCGCCCGCCCGAGAGGCTCGCGGCCGATCACCCCGAAAGTCGAACCTTCATGGCCAACAATCCCGGCGCCAAGAAAGCCATCCGGAAAATTGCGCGTCGCACCGAGGTGAACAAATCGCGCCGTTCGCGCGTTAGGACGTTTTTGCGCAAGTTCGATGAGGCCGTCGCGGCCGGCGATCCGGGGGCGGCGCTAACCGCCTTCACCACCGCCCAGAGCGAGCTCATGAGGGCGGTCAGCAAGGGTGTTGTGCACCGCAACACCGGCTCGCGCAAGGTTTCCAGGCTGCACCGTCAACTGAAGAAGATGGCCACGGCCTAAGAAAACAGGCTCCTGAAGCGAAGTTATTGATTTTATTAAGTAATTAAATATCTCGACCGCATTGCGGCGCCTCGCAAGTCTGGTCCGTCATGAACAAAAACGGACCGTTTCACCACCGAAAAAAAATATACGACGGTTTCTTTAAGCCCGTCCGAGTCTTGGGCCGAGTCAATGCCGAATCGCCGGGGCTGCGGCGGATTTTCGCGTTGACGACGGCCCCCTCGGGACTAGTCTCACGGCATCAGCAGTAACGGTCTTGTACGGACGATCAGCACGTTGGCGGAACCCGCGTTCCCGCTACGTGCGGAGGCTTGGTTGTGCGTTCGGCGAGCGGGGGCTCCCGAGCCGATCGGCCTCGCCCGTCAGGCGTGGGAGGGTGGAACAATGCGACAGGGGGCTTTTGGGCAAAGGATGAATACGAACGCGGCCATGGCGACGACCATCAGCTCTCCCGGGACGGTCTGGTCGAAGGCCAGCCACGCCTTGAGACATGAGATGGGTGACGACGCTTTCGGATCTTGGTTGGCTCCGGCGTCCCTGAAGACCAACGCCGATGGCGGCCTTTGCCTGGTCACCCCCACGGGCGTCGCCCGCGACTGGATCCGACGCTACGCCTGGCGGCGGATCGGCGAGCTGTGGGCCGCCAACGATCCGGACGGCCGCCCCCTCAGCTTGAAGACCCGTTATGAATATGAGGCCGAGACCGGCGTCTCCCCCGAGGACACGGCGAGCGAGCCTGTCGCCGAGGCGGCGCCGGCGCCCCCGCTCGACGAGCCGATGTCCCCTCCCGGATGCCGGACCAGCGCCCTGCAGGAGCGCTTCACCTTCGAGACCTTCGTCGCCGGCCCTTCGAACGAATTCGCCTACGCCGTAGCCCGCCGGGTGGCGTCCTGGACCGACGGCCACTTCAATCCGGTCGTCTTCCATGGCCCCTACGGGTTCGGTAAGACCCACCTTCTGAACGCCTTGGCCTGGGAAGCGATGAAGACCGCTCCCCATCGCAAGGTTGTCTACCTGACCTCCGAGCGATTCCTCTCCAGCTTCATCCACGCGGTGATGGAACGGCGGATGGGGGCGTTCAAGGACGAGCTTCGCTCTGCCGATCTACTTTTGATCGATGACGTCCATTTCATCGGCGGCAAGCATTCCACTCAGGAAGAACTGTTTCACACCTTGGCGGCCTTGATGGAGGATGGGCGCCGGGTGGTGCTCTCCGCCGATCGCCCGGCCTCGGCCCTCACCGAAATCGACGCTCGCTTGCGCTCCCACCTGTCGGCAGGCCTCGTGTGCGGCGTCGAACCGGCCGACCGGGCGCTGCGCCTGGGCATTCTGGAACGGAAGATACAGATGCTGGCCTCTCGCGAGGGCTTTTCCGGCACACTGCGGCCAGACGTCGCAGCCTTCCTGGCGGATCGGTTCAGCGACAGCGTCCGGGAACTCGAAGGAGCGCTCAACATCCTTATCGCGCGGGTCGGCGGTGGTGTGGCGACGCTTTCGCTCGACGAAGCGCAGAATGTCCTGCGCCCGCATCTGCGGGGCGGTGAGAAGCGCGTGACCGTGGACGAAATTCAGAAGGTCACCGCCGAGCACTACGGCCTCAAGCAGGCCGACCTGATCTCGCCCGGCAGGGCGCGCGCCCTGGCGAGGCCGCGGCAGGCGGCGATGTGGCTGGCCAAGCAGCTCACCACCCGCTCGCTGCCGGACATTGGCCGGCGGTTCGGCGGCCGTGACCATACGACGGTGCTTCACGCCGTCCGTCGGATCGAAGAACTTCGCGCCGCCGATCCGCAGCTGTCGCGCGACCTGGAGACCCTGACCCGCAAGCTCCGCGGCTGAGGGGTCCGTCAGGCGGCGCGGTAGGGCCGCGGCGCCACGCCGTGGGCGGCGAAGAAAGCCAGCATCCGCGCCCAGCCGTCCGCCGCGTCGGCGGCGTTGTAGCTGGCCCGGTAGTCGGCGTGAAATCCGTGGCCGGCGTCGGGATAGACGATGATTTCGCTGTCGATTTTGCCGGCTTTGGCGAGGGCCTCGCGCATGGCGGGCACGCCGGCCGCCAGGCCGTCCTTGGCCCCGTAGAGGCCCAACACCGGGCCGTGCAGGCTGTCGATATGCTCGATGGGCCAGAGCCGGTTCGGGTCGTCCGGCGTGCCGTCGGGCCGCACCATCTTGCCGTACCAGGCCACCCCCGCCTTGATCTGCGGAAACTGCTCGCAGGCCAGCCAGGTGACGCCCCCTCCGTAGCAGAAGCCGGTGATGGCGATTTTCGCGGAGTCCACGAAGGGGCGGCTCGACAGCCACACCAGGGTGGCGCCGACATCGCCCATGACCTGGGGGTCCGGGGCCTGCCGGACGATCTTCATCACCTCGTTCATGTCTGAGAGCGGCGCCGGGTCCGCCACGCGCACGAAGAAGGCCGGGGCGACCGCCACATAGCCGAGCTTGGCGAGGCGCCGGCAGATGTCCTTTATGTAGTCGTGCACGCCGAAGATTTCGGAGGCGACCACCACGGCCGGGAACCGCCCCGGGGCCCTGGGCCGGGCGACATAGGCAGGCAGGTCGAACCCCTGGGACGGGAAGGTCACCGTCTCGACCACGAGTCCCGCATCGTTGGTGTGGATCGGCTCAGCCTCCGCCGAGAGCGCCGCCACCGCATAGCCTGAGAAGAACGCGGCCGCGACACCCCGGCGGGTGAGGTGGAGATCCTCCGCCCTTGATCCTTCGGGATGAGTGAGAGTGGGCATGGCGCCTCCGGGACTTGGCCCATCGTCGCCCCGGGCCGGGCGGCTGTCAAAGGTCGACCGGCGCCGCCCGCCGCAGGGTGAGGTTCAGGCGCCCGCCGCCGGGGATCAGGCGCGAGGAGCCCGCGAGGACGCGGTCCACACCGTGAAGGGCGAGCCGGGCCTCGCCAGCCAGGAGGCAGACATCCCCCGAGGCGAGGCGCAGGGTCCGGCTCGGCGCCCTGCGCGAGGCGCCGCCGAGCCGGAACACCGCGGTGTCACCCAGGGACACCGACAGCACCGGAAAGCTGAAATCCGCTTCGTCGCGATCCTGATGCAGGCCCATGCGCGCGCCGTCGCGGTAGAGATTGACCAGGCAGCAGTCCGCGTCCGCCGGCGCCCCCGAGAGCGCGCGCCAAAGGTCGAGCAGGGCCAGTGGCATCGCCGGCCAGGCCCGTCCCGTCACGGGATGCCGGCGCTCATATCGATAGCCGGAGGCGTCGGTGACCCAGCCCAGAGGCCCGAGGTTGGTCATCTCCACGCTCATCGGCCGCCCCATGGGAGTCATCGGCCGATAGAACGGCGCGTCCTCGGCCGCCTCGAACGCCGCGTCCACGAGCGCGCGCTGGGCGTGCGCCGTCAGGTAGCCCGGATACAGTCGGAAGCCGGCCTGTGTCATGATCGTATCGCGATGGTTGCGCCCTTGCGACGCCCGCGCCGGTTCCCATATCGGGGCGGCAGGCGGAAACGTCCTAACGGGCGTTCCCGCGCAACATCAAGAGCATGGTCGAGGCGCCCGAACCCGCTGGTCCGGGAGCCAGGCCGATCAGGGAACGGCCGCGACAAAGGCGCTTCGGATATATGAAGGCCAAAGCGGGCGTTTGCCTCAGAAGGAGCGAGAGAACACGGATATGAGCAAGATCATCGGCATCGACCTTGGAACCACCAATTCCTGCGTCGCCATCATGGACGGCAAGAACTCCAAGGTTATCGAAAACGCCGAAGGCGTACGAACGACCCCTTCGGTCGTCGCCATCCTGGAAGATGGCGAGCGGCTGGTCGGCCAGCCCGCCAAACGCCAGGCGGTCACCAATCCGGAAAACACCTTGTTCGCCATCAAGCGTCTGATCGGCCGCTCCTTCTCGGACCCTATGGTGGAGAAGGACAAGGGCATGGTGCCCTACGCCATCGTCAAGGGCCCTAACGGCGACGCCTGGGTGCGCGCCCACGGCAAGGACTATTCGCCCCAGCAGATCTCCGCGTTCATCCTGCAGAAGATGAAGGAAGCGGCCGAAGCCCACCTGGGTGAAAAGGTGGAAAAGGCGGTCATCACCGTCCCGGCCTACTTCAACGACGCCCAGCGCCAGGCCACCAAGGACGCCGGCAAGATCGCCGGACTCGAGGTGCTGCGCATCATCAACGAACCCACCGCCGCGGCCCTCGCCTACGGCCTCGACAAAAAGGACGGCAAGAAGATCGCCGTCTACGACCTCGGCGGCGGCACCTTCGACATCTCGATCCTTGAGATCGGCGACGGCGTCTTCGAGGTGAAGGCCACCAATGGCGACACCTTCCTGGGAGGTGAAGACTTCGACATGCGGCTGGTCGAATACCTGGCCGACGAGTTCAAGAAGGAGCAGGGCGTCGATCTGCGCAAGGACAAGCTGGCTCTGCAGCGCCTGAAGGAAGAGGCGGAAAAAGCCAAGAAGGAGCTTTCCTTCACGGCGCAATATGAAGTGAATCTGCCGTTCATCTCGATGAACGCCTCGGGCCCCTTGCACCTCAACATCAAGATCTCGCGCGCCAAGCTCGAGGCCCTGGTGGAGGACCTGGTCACCAAGACGATCGGCCCCTGCGAGCAGGCGTTGAAGGACGCCGGCCTCAAGAAGTCGGAGATCGACGAGGTGATCCTGGTCGGCGGGATGACCCGTATGCCGAAGGTCGTGGAGACCGTGAAGGACTTCTTCGGCCGGGAACCTCACACGGGCGTCAATCCCGACGAGGTGGTGGCGCTGGGCGCGGCCATCCAGGCCGGCGTGCTGCAGGGCGACGTCAAGGACGTGCTGCTGCTCGACGTCACGCCCCTGACCCTAGGCATCGAGACGCTCGGCGGGGTGTTCACGCCGCTGATCGAGCGCAACACCACCATCCCCACCAAGAAGAGCCAGGTGTTCTCCACCGCCGACGACAACCAGAGCGCGGTGACGATCCGGGTCTTCCAGGGCGAGCGGCCGATGGCGGCTCACAACAAGCTCCTGGGCCAGTTCGACCTGGTGGGCATCCCGCC
>JAQGIW010000082.1 GCA_028290905.1 Caulobacteraceae bacterium
CGGCGGGTTGTACGAGGTTGTGAGCGCCAGCCAGTTCTGGGCCGTCCACGCGGTCCTGGTCGGGCTGGGCGGGGTGCTGATGCTGCTGATGGGCGCGCGCCTGAAGCGGGAATTCGCCGACGGCGCCGAGCATCCCATGAAAGCTGCAAGCGAGCCCACGAAAGCTGGGAGCCAACCCGGCCGGGCGCGCTTGTCGGCGAGCCCGCCGGCCCGGTAAACGTGGCCGGGCAATCACAAGCCCCTCGCCTTCTCCTGACCGAGCGGTGGGCCAGACGAGGATCACCCATCGTGAAGACCCGCATCACCGAACTGTTCGGCATCACGCACCCGATCATCCAGGGCGGCATGCACTTCGTGGGCCTGGCCGAGCTGGCCGCGGCGGTCTCCAACGCAGGGGGCCTGGGGATCATCACCGGCCTCACCCAGCGCACGCCGGCGGACCTCGCCAAGGAGATCGCCCGCTGCCGGACGATGACCGCCAAGCCGTTCGGCGTGAACCTGACCTTCCTGCCCGCGGTCACGCCGCCGGACTATCCGGGCTATGTGCGGGCGATCATCGACGGTGGAGTGAAGATCGTAGAGACGGCGGGCAACAACCCCCAGCGCTGGCTGCCGATGCTCAAGGAGGCCGGCATCAAGGTGATCCACAAATGCACCTCCGTCCGCCATTCGCTGAAGGCCGAGTCCATCGGCTGCGATGCGGTCAGCGTCGACGGCTTCGAGTGCGGTGGGCATCCGGGCGAGGACGACGTGCCGAACTTCATCCTGCTGCCCCGGGCGGCCGAGGAGCTGGCGATCCCGTTCGTCGCGTCCGGCGGCATGGCCGACGCGCGCTCGCTGGTGGCGGCGATGGCGCTGGGCGCGGAGGGGATGAACATGGGCACCCGGTTCATGGCCACGGTCGAGGCGCCGATCCACGAGAACGTGAAGCGCGCCCTGGTGGCGGCGAGCGAGCTCGACACGCGCCTGGTCATGCGGCCCCTGCGCAACACCGAGCGGGTGCTGATCAACGCGGGAGTCGAGCGCCTGCTCGAGAAGGAGCGGACGCTGGGCGCCGGCCTGAAGTTCGAGGACATCATCGGCGAGGTGGCCGGCATCTATCCGGCCGTCATGCAGCGCGGCGAGATGGACGCCGGGGCCTGGTCGTGCGGCATGGTGGCCGGCCTGATCCACGACATCCCCACCTGCCAGCAGCTGATCGACCGCATCATGGCCGACGCGGAAGCCATCATCCGCGGGCGCCTGGAGGGGATGCTGGAAAACTAAGCCCTCTCCCGCTCATCCCCGCGAAAGCGGGGACCCAGTCCTATCCAGGTATCCGCACCTGAGAGAAAGCAATAGCGAAGCTCTTGCCCGCTGGAAGACGCTGGGTCCCCGCTTTTTCCGGTCTCACGGCAACTGCAGAATATTATTGCGTTGAAATGTGACAACTCCGACTTTTCACACAGCCTGTTTCGCGGGGATGAGCGGAGGTCGGAGGTCTATAATTACTTCGGCAAAGCCGCCAAAACCTGGATGATCGCCGGACCGAGAAGGATCACGAACAGGGGCGGCAGGATGAAGATGATCATCGGCACGGTCAGGATCGCCGGCAGCCGGGCCGCCTTCTCCTCCGCCTTCATCATCCGCATGTTGCGGAACTCGCCGGCCAGCACCCGCAGGGCCTGAGCCAGCGGCGTGCCATATTTCTCCGTCTGGGCGAGGGTGTTGACTAGGCCGCGGACCGAGGGAGTGTCCACCCGCTTGGCCAGGTTGCCCAGGGCGTCTTTACGGTTGGGCAGGAAGCCCAGTTCGATGGCGGTCAGGCCCAGCTCGTCGCCGAGTTCGGGGGAGTTCGGTCCGATTTCCCGGGCGACCCGGGTCAAGGCCGCCTCCAGGCTCAGGCCCGCCTCGGCGCAGATGACGAACAGATCCAGGGCGTCGGGGAGACCCTTCTGAATCTTCTGTCCGCGCGTGGTGATGGCGTTGCGCACGAAGACCGACGGGCCGAACGCGCCGGCGGTGACTCCCGCCAGGGCGGACAGCCCGTGGACAACTGGCGGAAGGCCGTGAAACATTGCGGGCACCCACAGGAAGACCAGGATCCCCATGCCCACCGGCATGGCCAGGCGCATGCCGAGAAAGACGGTCAGGGCGTCCGGCGTCCGCCAGCCGGCGCGCGCCAGAAGTTCGGCGGCCTTGCGGCCCTCCTCGCTGCGGGTCAGCTTGAGGCGCTCGAGCAGCCCGCGCACGGCGACCACGGATTTGGTGCGGCCGCCCGAACGCGTGGGACTGAGGAGTTGCGCGCGCAGTTCGCGGCGCCGGCGGGCGTGGGCGCGAGCCCGGGTGTTCATCGCGTCGTTGGGGAGGAACGCCCGGTAGAGCATCACCACCACCACGAAATTAGCGATCGCCGCCGCAAATTCGATGAAGGCTTCGCCCGGCAGTCCGAGGGACAGGATGGCGGTCGGGTTCATATGTCGAAGCTCACCATCTTCATCATCACCCCTATGCCCATGACCATGCTCGTCACCGCTCCGGCCAACAGAACCAAGCCGAGCGGGCTCTTGAACAGGGTCATGATGTAGTCCCGGCTGACCAGGAACAGGATGCCGGACATGACGAACGGCAGGCAGCCGATAATCCCGGCGCTGGCCACGGCCTCCGAGGACATCGCCTTGACCTTCAGCTTCATCGCCTGGCGCTTGCGCAGGATGTCGTCGAGGTTCTCCAGGGTTTCGGCGAGGTTGCCGCCCGTCTCGCGCTGCACAGACAGGGTGATGACCAGGAAGTTGAATTCGGCCAGGTTCAGCCGCTTGGCGGTAGCCCACATGGCGTCCTCGAGCGACTGGCCCAGGCGGACCTCATGGGACACGCGCCGGAACTCCGCGCCGACCGGGTCGGATATCTCGCGGCCCGCCACGCCGATCGTCTCGGTGACCGGCAGACCCGCCTTGAGGCCGCGCACCAAAAGGCCGATCGCTTCCGGAAACAGCTTCGCGAACTTCCCGCGGCGACGCTTGGCCAGCCAGCCGACCGCCATGTGGGGCACTCCCAGGCCCGCCAGAGCTCCCAGGAGGATCGCGCCGGGCGGCGACATGCCCTTGAGCATGAGGACCAGCGGAATGCCCCCGGCCAAGCCGGCGCAGATCAGGCCATAGCGACCGATGGAGATGTGGAGGCCCGTGGCCGCCAGGCGAGCGCGCAAAGCGTCCGGGCGAGGGGTCAGGCGATTGACCAGATCGTCCAGGCCGCCTCGGCGTTGCCGCACGAGGCTCGGGCCGCCGCGGGGCGCGCGTCGGCCGGTAGGGCCGGCGACGAGCCGGCGGGCGCGTTGCGACATCCGCCTGCGTCCCGGGTCGGCGAGGCCGAAAAAAAGGCCGACCACCCCGACCAGCAGAGCCAGCCCCAGCAAGCCGAACGCCATGGGATCCATCACCCCATCGCCTCCACGAGCAGGCGGTCGAGGCCGTAATATTCCGCCCGGGTGGTGAAGAAGGGCCGCAGGCCGGTCGACTCGAAGCGGCCCCGCAGGGAGCCGTCGGCGGCCTCGCCCTCGAACTTGTAGCCGAACAGCTCCTGGGTGACGATCACCTCGCCCTCCATGCCCATGACTTCGGTGATACTGACCACCCGGCGCACCCCGTCCCTCATGCGGTTGACCTGGAGGATCATGTGGACCGCGGCGGCGATCTGGGTGCGCATGGCCTTGGGGGTCATGTTGATCCCCGCCAGGCCGATCATGTTCTCGAGCCGCGACAGCGCCTCCCGCGGGCGGTTGGCGTGGAGCGTGCCCAGGGAGCCGTCGTGGCCGGTGTTCATGGCCTGGAGCATGTCTATGGCCTCGGCGCCGCGAATTTCACCGAGGATGATGCGATCCGGCCGCATCCGCAGGGCGTTCTTCACCAGCTCGCGCATGCCGATCTCGCCGCGACCCTCCAGGTTCGCCGTCCGGGTCTCGAGGCGCACCACGTGTGGTTGCTGGAGCTGCAGCTCGGCGGCGTCCTCGATGGTCACGATCCGCTCGGTGTGGTCGATCATCTGCGACATCGCGTTGAGCAGGGTGGTCTTGCCCGAGCCGGTGCCGCCGGAAATCAGGATGTTGAGCCTGGTGCGGGCCGCGATCTTCAGGACCGTGGCCATGGCCGGGGAGATGTTCCCCTGGCGCATCATCACGTCCAGGTCGATGGTCTTCTTGGAGAACTTGCGAATGGAGATCGATGGCCCGTCGATCGCCAGGGGTGGAATGATGATATTGACCCGGCTGCCGTCCGCTAGGCGGGCGTCGACGAGCGGCGTCGACTCGTCGATCCGGCGGCCGATGGCGCTGACGATGCGGCCGGCGATGGCCATCACGTGGGAGTCGTCGCGGAAAGTGATGTCGGTGCGCTCGAGCTTGCCCTTGCGCTCCACGAAGATGTTCTTGGCGCCGTTTACCAGAATGTCGTTGACGGTGTCGTCGGCGAGCAGCACCTCGAGCGGGCCCAGGCCCAGCATGTCATTGAGCATCAGGGTGACGAGGTCGCGCTGTTCGCGCTGGTTGAGCTGGATCTTCAGTTCGCCCAGGATCTCCGCCACCACCGTGGACAATTGAACCGACAACTCGTCCCGGCTCATCCGCGTGGCCACCTCGCTGTCGATCCGCTCCATGACCAGGGGATAGATTTTCGGCGCGGCCTCCTCGATGTTGGCGCGTGCAGTGGAGACGGGGGTCGGCGGGCGCGCAAGCGGGACGACGTCTCCCTCGGGAAGGCGTTCGTTGAGAAAGGCGGTGACGAGGGACCGCCGGTCGCGCGCCTCCAGGTTCAGCTGCTGCTCGACGGCGGCGACGGCGATGATGCGCTCCAGCGCCGCCGTCAGTTCGACCCGGCTGCGTCCGCCCGCCCCCGTCGGGCCGAGCTCGGCGGCGACTGTGGGGCGCAAGCGGTCCTTGGCGGCGCTCAAATCGGGTTCGGCCCCGAAGGGGGCCGGGGCCGGGGCTACGACCACAGCGCCCCGCGCGGGTGACTCTACCCCGGCGGCGGGACCCTGGGGGCGCCCGCCCTCTGTGCGGCGACCGAAGACGCTCATCGGCCGAGCAACCGCTCGAACAGCGAGGACTTGGTCGCCACTGTGGCGCCGGTCATCGCCGCGGCCAGGCTTCGCAGGGCGGCGAGGGTGGGCGGATTGCGCGCCGCCTCCGCGAGGGTGCGGCCCCGCTCGGCCGCCGTCGTCGCCGCCTTGGCGTCGAGGGGTACGACCACATCGATCTTCGCGCCGATCCCTCGCTCGAAGTCGGCGCGCCCGACCTCGCCCGCCGCGCCGGCGACGCGGTTGGCGATGACCAGCGTGTGGACTCGCGGGCGTTGCGCCTTGGCCAGAAGGAGCAGGCGGCGGGTGTCGCGCATGGCCGGCAGGCTGAGATCGGTCACGATCGCGATGACGTCGGCGGCGGCCAGGACCTGTCGGCTCAGGCGGTTGAGCGAGCGCGGCGTGTCGACCAGAACGCAATCGGCCGTCCCCGAGATTTCGCCGAGCAGGGCGGCCAGACCGTCGTGGCCGTCGAGGTCGTGCTCGAGAGACTCCTCTGCCCCGAGGAGCTGCAGGCGCTCCCCGACCTTGGTCATCGCCGCACCGATCAGGAGGCTGTCGATGCGATCCGGGTTGGCCAGGATTTCATGCAGACCCCGGCCGAGCTCCAGGTCCAGGCTCAGGGCGGCGCTGCCGAAGTGCAGGTCGAGGTCGAGCAGCACGACCCGCTGTTCCTGGGCGATCTGCCAGGCAGCCGAAAGGGCCAGGGTCGTGACGCCGACGCCGCCGCGCGCACCGATCACGGAGATGAGGCGCGCGGCCCGACGCGCTTGGGCGGGAGCCTCGGGAATATCGTCGCGGGCGGCCGTGGCGGCCAGGATCGCCTCGGCCAGCACGGGAGACGACACCGGCTTCACGAGGTAGTCCGAGACGCCCATGGCGAGCAGCCGGCGGTAGAGGGCGACGTCGTTGGCGAGGCCCACGGCCACCACACGGGTCGCCGATTCGCACTGGGCGGCGACCGCGTCGAGGGCGGCCACGGGGTCGGCGCAGTCGCTGATGTCGGCGAGCAGGAAGGCCGGCGTGGCCGATCCGGCGATGAGGCCCGGCAGAGCCTCGACCCCGCCCTCAAGCACCTCGGGATTACGCCAGCCCAGTTGCAGGGCGGTGGCGCGCACCGTCTCGCGGGTCACATCGTCGACCAGGGCGGCGAGGAACCGGCCGCCGGTCGCCGGCGAGGCGGAAGGGGTCATCGGGGCCATGTTGGGGGCTGCGGTCATTGGGGGGCCTGCGGGGGGTTCGAGTAGCCGCCGGGGGCGCCCGCGGCGGGCGGGCCGCCTCCGGCGCCGGCCGTACCGCCGGAGGGCGGGCGGTCACCGCCGCTCTGTTGCGGCTGGGCCGTGACGAGGGCTGTGGCTCCGGTCGTGGTCGCGCCGGGCATCGGCTGCAGAGAGGTCGCCTCGGACTTCGCTCCGATGCGATAGCGGTTGATCGGCCAAATCGCTGGGTCGCCCACCACCGGGGCCAGGGGCCGCCCTTCGATGAGGTCACGAGGATCGGCCACCATGGCGGCAAGGTCCAAGGCGGAGGCGCAGCCGAAGTCGCTGTGCATAGTGTTCTCGAGGTCGTTTCCCGGGGGCTTGGTCCAGTTGGGGCAGCGGGGCACGGTCGCGGTGGCGTGCTCCACCACCAGACGCAGTTCGCCGTCCGGCGCGGCGCCGGGGGCGGCCAGGGTGGGCCTCAGCCCCTGTCGCGCCAGGGCGATAGCAAGCGCGCGCGCGCGTCCGTCGGCGATCACCCCCGGCGCCCGCTCAATTCGCACCGTGTCGCCTCGCGCGACGTCGCCCGTGGCCAGCAAGACGTTCAGAGCCTCGAGGTCCTTGGGCCGCGGAGCAACCTCGCCGGGATCGAAGTGAACCGCGAGTGTCCGGTGGCTGACCGAAACCTCGATCGCGTTCGGCATCTCCGTCGTGCGCCCGGGGCCGACGGGCTCGTTCGGCGCCGAGGCGCAGCCAACCAGGGCGACGGCCATGCCGAGGACTCCGAGGAGGAACTCGGCGCCGCGGCGAGGGGAAATTGTCCGAGACATGATGAGTGACCCTCCTTTCACGGATGAGCGACCTTGACCGGGGCGGTGGCGTTCGATCCCGGGGCCGGGCCGGGCGCGCGGGCCTGGGTGTAGTCGGCGCCATTGAGGACCCGGTCGGGGTCGGTGGGGGCGATGTAGCCGTCGGTGGGCACGGCCAGCCGATGCGACGAGGGACGGACGATGTAGGGTGTGACGATGATCAGCAGTTCCGTCTCCTGGCGTTCGAAACGGTCTGATTTGAAGAGGGCGCCGAACAGCTTGATGTTGCCGAGGCCGGGGACCTTCTGGATGGTGTGGTTCACGTTGTTGCTGAGAAGTCCAGCGATGGCGAAGCTCTGACCGCTGGCGAGGTCGACTGTCGACTCGGCCCGTCGCGTGGTGAGGGCGGGAATGGTGACCCCGTTCAGGATGACCTGGCCGGTGGTCGACAGCTGGCTGACCTCGGGCCTCACGGTCAGGTGGATCCGTCCGCCGTCGGTGATGGTGGCGACCGAGTCCAGGCTGACGCCGTACTTCTTGAACTCGACCGTCACCTGACCCAGTCCCTGGGGTACGGGGATCGGATACTCGCCGCCCGCCAGGAAGTTGGCGCTTGCACCGGAGACGGAGGTGATGTTCGGCTCGGCGAGCACCGTGACCAGACCTTCGCTGTCGAGAGCGTCGATCACCGCACTGAGGTCGGTGCTCCCGGCCTTGTAGGCCGCCAGAAGACTGGTGAGGCCGGACAGGCCCGGCACCGTGGAAGTGATCGCGCCACCGCCGTTGGAGGTGATGCCCCCAACGCCCGTGGCGGCGCCGAAAGCGAACGTGCCGGACGTGGTCACGCCGGTCCAGTTGATGCCGAAGGCCTTGATGATGTCCCGCGACACCTCGACAACGCGCACCCGCAGATTGACCTGGTTGGGGGCGTCGACGCGGACCAGATTGATCAGGTTGTCCGGGTCGGCGACGTAGTGGCCGGCGATCGACCTGACGGTCTCCGCCTCCCCCACTGAGCCGACCGCGCCCGACAGTACGATGGCCTTGTTGGCCATGCTGACCTGGATGTCGGCGTCGGGCGCCACGCGCTGGAGTTGTTGACGCAGCTGATTGAGGTTGTAGCCCACGCTTACCGAGATGTTCGCGACCGTGTTGTCACGCTGATCCACGGCGACCAGGGTGGTCTCGCCCAGGTTCTTGCCGAGCACATAGACCAGGGTGGGAGACTTCACCTGCACGTCGGCGATGCTCGGATCACCGATGAAGACCCCGGCGGCGGGCCCATCGAGACGGATCAGCCGGCCGTTGCCGACATTCAGCTCGACCGTGGCGGGCGCGGGATCGGCCTTGGCGGCCGGCGCAAGAGGAGCCAGAAGGGCCAGCGCCAGAAGCGCCTTCGTCAGAATGGCGACGGCCGGCAGGCGATGGCGAAGCGGACGGGTCATGGAGCGACCGCCGCCGTGAGGGCGCGGGAGGGCATCATCATCTCGGTGACGGTGTCGCCGCGCACCACCACCACTCGGCTTCGAAGGTCGGGCGCCGCGCGCCGCGGGCGATCCGACGGCGGGCCGCCGAGCACACCCTGCGCGGCCTCGCTGTCCCAGGTGTGGGTCGGCGCGTCGGGGGCCCCCTCGCCATCCGCCCGGCCCAGGCTGCGCAGACTCAGCGAGAGGACGCCCAGGTCGGCGACGACCTCGACGATCTCGGCCTGCTTGGGAGTCACTTCGAGGGTGGCGGTCTTGGGAGGAGAGGCGTCCTTCTTGTCGCCCTTCTTGTCGATCTTGGGATCCTCCGCGAGAGTCTGGTCCAGGCCCACCACGCGCACGTCGCGCAAGACCGTCTCGCTGACGTGGTGAGGCGGGCTGTCCTTGTCGTTCGAGGGCCGGGTCATGGTCAGGATCAGGTCGACCCTGTCGCCGGGCACAATGAACCCGGCATTCCCGGTGCTCGGCGTGACATTCACGGTCACGGCCCGGTCGCCCGGCGTCAGCGTGGCCGCCAGCGCGCCACGCTCTCCGGGCCGCGCCAGTTCGGCGGCGGTCAGGGGCTCGCCGGCGCTCAAGTTCGCCCGCGACACCGCACCCACGACGTCCCCGACCTGCCACTTCCCCTGGACAAGGTAGGGATCGGGGGGCTCGTCAGAGGGCCAGGTCTGCCACCGCACGGAATCGGCGGTCAGCACCCTGCCCTGGGAAAGATCGGCCTTGGCGACGAGGACGTGGATCACCGGCCTGGCGGGGGCATGAGAGGCGGCCACGGAAGCCTGGCGCCCCAGCGAACCGCGCACCCACCGCTGGATCAGCAGAAAGGTGCCCGCCGAGATCAGCACGGCGACGATAATGAGGATCAGGCGCCTGGGCACGGTCTGTTACTTCGCTCCCCGATCGATCATTTCGGGGCCACGAGGTAGTGACTGAGCAGCCACAACCCCCCTGCGGCGACGGCGACCCCAAAGGGCATCGGCTGGCGTGCAGCCGCCGCGAAGCCCTCCGGCCCAGCGGCCAACCGCGTGGGCGGCGCCGGCAGCAGCCGACCCAGGGGCGACATCATCACCAGGGCGAGGCTCACGGCCGTCACGCTGATGACCAGGGCGAACGCGGTCAGCTGCTCGGGTCCGCACCAGAGCGAGGTGGCGGCCAGGAGCTTGACGTCGCCCCCGCCCATCAGCCGGCGGGCGAACAGCAGCGCCCCGAGGCCGAACACGCCCAGACCGGTCAGAACACCGCCCGTCAGAAACGCGGGCGGCTCGAACCAGGCGACGGCCAGGAAACCGGCGGCCACAAAGGCCGGGAGGATGTTGGGAATGCGATAGGTCATCGCATCGCCGACGGCCGCCCACGCCAGGGTGAGCGCGGACGCCAGAAGGATCAGGTCGACGGCCAGGGCCGAAGTGAGGGGCATCGGACGCGCTCCGGTTCTCTATTGCACCCGGCCCGGACGACCTGTTGGGGTCGCATCGGCGCCAGGCGCGGATGAGCGGCGGGACACCGGAGGGACAACGGGAGTCCGGAAAGTACGCATCCGGCTCCTGGACCTCTCGGGCTCCCGCCGATGGTTCAGGAACAGATGCGGTCTGGGGCGTCTCCGCCCCAGACCGCCTGACATCAAGACGCGGGCGTGGCCGTGGCAACCTGGCCGGCAATGCCGCCGAACAAACTGCTGAGGTCGGTCCCGAGCAGAGTGACAGCGGCGATGATGGCGACGGCGATCAAACCAGCGATAAGACCGTATTCGATAGCGGTCGCCCCATCGGTATCGCCGACGAGGGAACGAAGAGAGATCATGACGGGTCCTTCCCGAAAGGTGACATCCAGCGCTTTACACATTCATTGAAATTGAGAACCGGTCAATTGACATTCTTCAACAATTACGACGCCATATGTTCGCTTGAAAGACGAATTCCATAAACATTTCGTTTAAAAAACGAAACTTCTGATGACCAGACGCGGAAAAACCCAGGACGTCGCCGTCCTGGGTTTCCCGGCCCTGAAATACGCACAAGGATGCCGGACACGCTGGCCGTTGGGAGCAATACGCACTCCAGACGACCGACTTTTGGGACGCCGCCGAACCGCGGGGAGAGCGCGGCGGGAGCTTCGACGTCGGCCCAAATCCGGGGTGCAGCCGCCGGTCGCCTCCCTCGGAAGGCGGAAGCCGGGGCTAACCCTTTGAGACTGAAGCGAGATGGACCCGGGGCGTGTCCGCCCAGGGTCACCTCGCTCTGCGCAGACGAAAGGGAAGGCGCAGCCTTCTCTTTCGCTGTCGACCTTAGGAAGCCGGCGTAGCGTTGGCCACCTTGCCGGCGATGCCGTTGAACAGCGCCGAGAGGTCGGTGCCGACGAGGGTGACGGCGGTGATGATGGCGACCGCGATCAGGCCGGCGATCAGGCCGTACTCGATGGCCGTGGCGCCGTCTTGGTCGTTGGCGAGAGACTTGACGAAGGAAAGCATGGATTTACTCCTTGGCGGTGACAGGGTGACGAACACAAAATTAACCGGGAGCACCGAGGCGTCAAGAAAGATTAGGCAAGAAGAGTCTGGTTAATGTTCTATTGTTCTATAGATTCAGGGGGGTTTTTTTTCAAATTAGCTTTAACCCCTCAGCCGCAGTGCGCGGGGCCCTCGACCGTGGGCCACTCCGAAGCCCCGGGGCATACCCGCGCGAAACCCTCTAAAAATTACTCGGATTTTATAGGTCTCGTAAGTAAAAGAACCCTCTCCTTCCACCGGACATGCTAACCGTGACGCTGACCACTCAACAGCGGACGCCATGTCGATTTCCGACACCATATCCCGGACCCTAGCCGACCGCAGCGGCGCCGCCGGGGTCGAGTTCGCTCTCATGCTGCCCCCCCTGGTGCTGTTCCTGATCGGCGTCGTCGATGTCGGCAGCCTGGCCTATCAGCAGACCGAGGTTTCGGCGGCCGCCCACGCGGGGGCCCTTTACGCCATCCGCAACGGCGGCAGCAGCCTCACCAACGTAGCGTCCGCGGTCACCAGCGCCACGCCCCTGACCGTCCAGGCCACGCCCGCGCCCCAGCAGGTCAAGGCCTGCGTTTCCGGAAGTTCCCTGGTCGCCACCAGCGGAACCACCTGCGCGGGGGGCGGGACCCCTGGCACCTACATTCAGGTCAACGCCCAGGCGACCTTCACGCCCATGGTCGCCTGGTCGGGCTTGAGCATGCCCTCGACACTCACGGCGCAAGCCATGGTGCGGACCCAATAGGCGTCCGATGAAGCAGGCATTCATACGCGCGCCGATCGACACGCTGCACCGGCTGGTGCGGGATCGCCGCGGGACCACGGCCGTCGAGTTCGCCCTGGTGGCGCCGGCCCTGTGCCTGCTCATCTACGGCGTGATGGAATTCGGCCGTCTGGCGTGGACCCAGTCCGCGCTGAACTTCGCGGTCGAGGAAGCGGCGCGCTGCGCCTCCGTGACGCCGACCGTATGCGGAACGTCTTCGCAGATCGCCACCTACGCCGCCAGCGAGATCGCCACGGGCTACGTCCCCGCCTCGGCCTTCTCCGGCGCCACGGCGTCCTGCGGACACCAGGTGAGCGCCACCTTCGCCTACCCTTTCATCGCCACGGGCCTGTTTTCGATGACTCCGACCCTTACCGCCACGGCCTGTTTCCCGTGACCCCTTCGAGGAAAAACATCCCGTGAGCACCGCCCTCGAAAGGCTGCCCCCACAGGCCCCCCCGGGCGACGCCCTTCCGCACCTGGGGCGCGTGGCAGGCGGCGCCTGGTTCCTGCTGCTCGCGGTCCTGTACGGCCGCGGCCTTCCGGCTTTGATCGACGAGGCGCACACCGGCCCCGGCGCCTTCGCCAGCTGGGCTCCCGTCCTGTCCCGGGGCTGCACGCTCACCTTCTTCATTACCCTGGCTTGGCTGATCATGGCGCGGCCGGCAGCGGTAGCGCGCCGTTCGGGCCTAGCGGCCCGGATCATCGCCCTTGCGGGGACCTATG
Organism: Caulobacteraceae bacterium; assembly: GCA_028290905.1. Classification (GTDB taxonomy): domain Bacteria; phylum Pseudomonadota; class Alphaproteobacteria; order Caulobacterales; family Caulobacteraceae; genus Acaudatibacter. The sequence continues at coordinate 12,528 of JAQGIW010000082.1, forward strand.
GCGTGTGGGTGGTGGGTTTCCTGCCGCAGGCGCCGCTGCCGCCGGCGCTGACGATCCTGGCCGCGACCGTGACCCTGGTCGGCAGTCTACTGATCGTCTTCACCGTGTTCCACCTCGGCCGGTCATTCAGCATCGGGCCGCAAGCGCGGGAACTGGTGACTCGCGGGCCCTACGCGCTGGTGAGACACCCGCTTTACGCAGCCGAGGAAATCGCCCTGATCGGGGTCGCCATGCATGCGGTCTGGTACGCCGCCATCCCCTTCCTCCTCATCCACGGGGCGGTGCAGATCAGACGCATGAACTGCGAGGAACAGCTGCTGGCCGAAGTATTTCCGCGGTACGAGGCCTACGCCCACCGCACCGCCCGCTGGATCCCAGGCCTGTGGTGATCCGCAAGCCGCTCCCGCCGGCCGCCGTGACCGATCCGGCGACGCATGGCCTTCTGGACGACGAGGCCGGCGTCAGCGCCGTGGCGGTCGGTCTCTGCCTGACCGCCATGTTGGGATTCGCCGGCATGGCTGTGGACGTGGGTGTCTGGTACGCCGACAAGCGCGCCGCCCAGGGCGCCGCGGACTCCGCCGCCTTCAGCGCCGGCCAGGACCTCTATGCGGGCGACACGGCCACCGGCGCCGCAGCCAACGCCAAGGCGGTCGCCGCGCAATACGGCTTCACCCACGGAGTCGGCGGCGTCACCGTGACCGTCAACACCCCGCCCACCAGCGGTCCGAATACCTCCACCACCGGCGCGGTCGAAGTGATCGTCCAGAAGAGCGAAAGTCTGTTCTTCTCGGGGTTCTACAGAACCACGGCCTCGATCGGCGCGAGAGCCGTCGCGGTGTCGGGATCCGCGGGCGGCGGCTTCTGCGTGGAGGCGCTGGACACCACCCCGGCGACGACCGTCAACACCGCCGGCATCGACCTGTCGAACGGCGCCAACCTGGACCTCAGCCAGTGCGGTCTTCAGATCAACGCCTCGGGATCCGACGCCCTGGTCATCAGCGGCGGCGCCAAGCTGATCGCGCAAACACTCAGCGTCGTCGGCACCTATTCCCTGAGCAACGGTGGGCAAATCTCCGTCAGCGGCACGAAGACGACCGGGGCCTCGGCCCTGGCGGACCCCTACGCCAATGTCTCCACGCCGACGCCCAGTGGCTGCAGCTACAACAACACACAGTACAACTCGAGTCCCGGGTCAGCGATTTCCCCGGGCACCTACTGCAACGGGCTGGTGATCGGCAACGGGTCCAGCGTCACGATGAACCCCGGCGTGTACATCATCGATCGTGGAACGTTCCAGGTGTCCAGCGGCTCCACGCTGAACGCCGGCGCGGGCGTCACCATCGTGCTGACCAGCAGCACCGGCTCCAGCTACGCGAATGCGGAGATCGACAACGGCGCCAATGTCACGATCACCGCGCCCAGCAGCGGCGCCACCAGCGGAATGGCGATCATGCAGGATCGGAACACCCCCTACGGAACCGTCTCCATCGCCGGCGGATCGAAGATGAACGTCACCGGCGCCCTGTATTTCCCGACCCAGATGGTCAACTTCTCCAACGGGAGCACCAACAACTCCGCCTGCACGCAGCTGATCGCTTGGCGCGTCAACTATGCGGGCGGCTCGAAGTTCGGCAACAACTGCACGGGCGTGGGGACCACCGCGATCGGCTCATCCTCCACCGTCCTGAAGGAATGAACCGCAATCGGGCGGGCGAAGCCTGAACCAAGCGCCGCAGTGTGATGATGGCGCCTGAAGACCTCGGGGCTCCATGACGCGCGGCCCCGACGGCTTCGATGCGAAGCCGTCGGGGCCGGATTTCACTTTTCTGGAAAGGCGTCGGCCCGGGGTTTTCGCACCCCAGGCCGACATGGTGTCAAGCCGCGCGAGTTTGCGCCAGGCCGGG
>JAQGIW010000107.1 GCA_028290905.1 Caulobacteraceae bacterium
GGGGGGTCGGCCGCCCCCCACGCTGCGGAGCTCTCGCCCGGTCAGCCCCCCTTCCCCGGCTTCGCCGGTACTTCCCCCAGAGGGGGAAGAGAGGCGCATCTCCCCCTACATCGGCGGCGGCGCGCCCTTCTCTCCGACCACGACGGTGTCGGCGGCGAGGGTTCCGTCGGCCTGCTTTTGGGCGATCACGAAGACGCTGACGCCCGGCTTGACCATGGTCCGGTCGCCGGCCCCCATTTCGACGATCTTCGCCGACGGCGGCACCAGCACCGTGTGCGCCCCGCCCGGATAGGACACCTCGATCGTATTTCCCTTCGGTCCGGTGACCACCTTGCCGACATCGCCGTTGGTCATCATCGAGTGGGGTCGCAGGTCCCAGGCGTAGTGGCCGGCGCCCATCTTCACGCCCGGCGGGAAGACGTGCACCTCCAGGGAGCGCCCGGTGCCGTCCGGCCGCTCGATGGTGGTGGTGCCGATGAAGCTGCCGGGCTGGATGGCCGCCAGGGTCACGGTCTTCAGCGCCGCCACATGCCAGGTCGGGGCGAGCTTCACGGTGATCGGCGTCCCGGTCTTCAGCTTCACCACCATGGTGTCGGCGGTGAGCGAGGTCACCTTGCCGCGCACGCGCTGCGGCTGCGGCGCGTCCTGGGCGGCGGCCAGGAGCGGCGCGGCCGAGAGCGCCGCCGACAGCAGCACCCCCATCGCCAGGATCGACGTGCGTCGTGCGGTCATAAGGCTCCCCAATCGCGGTTGTGGTTGATTGCCCCCGCCATAGCACGATCGGGCGGGCCCGTGCCAATCCGCGCGCCGCCCGCGGACGTACGGAGGGTTTTCACCCGCTCCGGCATTCCCTCCCGCTCCGCCGGTGGCTAAAGACCCGCGCGGGGAGCTTTCGAACCATGCGGCGTCTCATCCTGTTCCGACACGGCAAGGCCGAGACGGCCGGCCCGAGCGGGGGCGACAGGGAGCGGCCCCTGGCCGAGCGGGGTTGCGCCGACTCCGCGGTGACCGCCCAGTGGCTCAGCGAGACCGGCTTCGTCCCCGATCTCGTCCTCGTCTCGCCCGCCGCCCGGACGCGCGAGACCTGGGACGCCGCCCAGGCCTGGTTCCCCGCCGCCCGCGCCGAGCCGCGCGAACGGCTCTATCTGGCGGCCCCGGAGACGATCCGTGACGTGGTCGACGAGGCGTCCGACGACGCCGACACGGTGATGGTCGTCGGCCACAATCCCGGGCTGCAGGAACTGGGCGTGGAACTGGTGGCGGGCGGCGGCGCGCCCCGCGTCCAGGCCCATCACATGGAGGACGGTTTCCCCACCGCCGCCGCCTGGGTGTTCCGGATGGGCAAGGACGAGGAGCCCTCGCTCGAGGCGGTCTACGAGCCGCCCAGGCGCGCGGGTGACGGACCCCGCTGGCAGTACCTCGATCATGTCCGCGGAGGCCGCGCCTGACCCGCATCTACAAGATACTGGCCCGCGAGGCCTGGGAGGCGGCGGCGCGTGTCGGCGTCTACGAGGGGTCCCCGGTCGATCTGGCCGACGGCTTCATCCATTTTTCCACCGCCGCCCAGGCCGCCGAGACGGCGCGGAAGCACTTCCGCGGGCAGGGCGATCTGGTGGTGCTGGCCTTCGAAGCGGAGAGTCTGGGCCCCGCTCTGAAGTGGGAGCCGTCCCGCGGCGGGGCGCTCTTCCCCCACCTCTACAGTCCCCTCGCCGCCGACCGGGTGTTGGAGGTCCTCGAGGCGCCCCTCGGCGCCGACGGCGTTCCGGACGTCGGCGACCTCGCGCCGTGAGCCTCCTCCATGACCTCGCGGCGCGCGCGCTGCGGACGCTGGACCCGGAGACGGCCCACGAGGTGACCCTCGCGGCGCTACGGGCCGGCCTTGGACCCCGGGTGCGGGCGGACGCCGATCCCATCCTCGCCAGCACCCTCGCCGGGCTGCGCCTCGCCAATCCCATCGGCCTCGCCCCCGGCTTCGACAAGAACGCGACCGCGCCCCGCGCCCTGCTGCGGGCCGGCTTCGGCTTCGTCGAGTGCGGCACCGTCACCCCGCGCGCCCAGGCCGGCAACCCGCGTCCGCGGCTGTTCCGCCTCCCCGCCGACCGGGCCGTGATCAACCGCATGGGCTTCAACAACGCGGGTCTGGAGGCCTTCGCCGCCGGCCTGGCGGCGCGAGGCTCGGGCGGGGTGGTCGGCGCCAACGTGGGCGCCAACAAGGACTCGCCCGATCGCGCCCGCGACTATGTGACCGGACTCCAGCGCCTCTGGCCCCTGGCCGACTACTTCACCCTGAACGTCTCCTCCCCGAACACGCCCGGCCTCCGCGACCTGCAGGCCAAGGCGGCGCTGGCCGACCTGCTGGGCGCGGTGGCGCAGGCGCGGACGGCCCTTGCAGCCGGGACGGCCGGAGACCGGCCCGTGTTCCTGAAGGTCGCCCCGGATCTTGCTCCCGGCGACGTCGGCGACATCGTCGAGCGGGCGCTGGCCTTCGGCCTGCAGGGCCTGATCGTCTCCAACACCACCGTCGCCCGGCCGGAGAGTCTGCGCGGGGCGCGGCGCGGCGAGGCCGGCGGCCTCTCGGGCGCGCCACTGTTCGCCCCGTCGACCACACTGCTCCGCGAGTTCCACGCCGCGGCGGCCGGGCGGCTGGACCTGATCGGGGTCGGCGGGATCGCCTCCGGCCGCGACGCCTATGCCAAGATCCGCGCGGGGGCGAACGCGGTGCAGCTCTACACCGCGCTCGCCTACGAAGGGCCTGGCCTCGTGGCCCGGCTGCAGAGGGAGTTGGCCGCCCTTCTGCGCGCGGACGGTTTCGCCAGTATGGGCGAGGCTGTGGGTGCAAGCTGACACGCACCGCGCCTTCATTGCTCCCAGGGGCGGGGCGCGGTAACGGAGGTCATGGCGGATCCCGCGCCCCCGGCAGAGTCCCCTGCGCCAGGCGAGCGGCGATTTCTCGGGTTTCAGGGCCTGTCCGCCCGGCTGCTGCTGCTGACGGTGCTGATCGTCGTGGTGGCGAACCTGCTGATCCTGCCGCCCAACCTGTCCGCGTTCGAACAGCAGTGGCTGCTCGACCGGCTGCGCGCCGGCGAACTGGCCTCCCTGGTCGAGGAGACCGCGCCCGGCGGGGTGGTCACCGATCGGGTGCGCGCCAAGCTGCTCGCCAACGCCGGGGTGGTGTCCGTCGCCGTGCAGGTGGGCAATGAGCGGCGCCTGATCCTCCAGGCCCCGCGCCTGGCGCGCACCCCGTACCTGGTCGACCTGCGCCAGCCGGATCCGCTGTTCTGGCTCCTGCCCCTTCGCACCCTCGTCGAGGGCGGCGACCGCATGATGCGCGTCATGTCCCGCCCGCGCTTTCGCGAGGGGCAGTTCGTCGAGGTCGTCGCCCCCGACGGTCCGCTCAAGCGTGAGCTGCTCGCGCAGCTCGGCCGGCTGATGGGGATCGCGGCCTTCACCTCGGTGATGGCCGGGGCCGTGGTCTATCTGTCGCTGAACCAGTTCCTGGTCCGGCCGATGCGGCGGATCACCCTGTCCATGGAGCGCTTCCGCGCCGATCCGGACGATCCCCGCGCCCGGGTGGCGCCCTCCAGACGGCGGGACGAGATCGGCCGCGCCGAGAGCGAACTGGCGCGCATGCAGGCCGATCTGCGCGCGGCCCTCGCCTCACGGGCCCGACTGGCCGCCCTCGGGGAGGCGGTGGCCAAGATCAACCACGACCTGCGCAACATGCTGGCCAGCGCCCAGATCGCCTCGGAGCGCCTCGCCTCCTCCGGCGATCCCAAGGTCGCCCAGAGCCTGCCGCGCCTGGAGCGCGCCCTGGGCCGCGCGATCCTGCTGGCGTCCAACGTGCTCGCGTTTGGCCGTAGCGAGGAGCCGGCCCCCGAGGTGAGATCTCTTCTGGCGCGGGCGGCGGTCGAGGCGGCGGCCGAGGACGCCGGCCTGACCGCCGGCGGCGTCCGGCTGGAGACCGACATCGATCCGGCCGCCGTCATCGAGGCCGATCCCGAACAGCTGCACCGCATGCTGGTCAATCTGCTGAAGAACGCCCGCGAGGCCATCGAGGGCCAGGGCGAGGAGGGCCGGGCCGGCGTGGGCCGGGTGACCGTCTCCCTGGCGTCGGATGGAGAAGCCTCGCGGCTCGTTCTCGCCGACGACGGGCCGGGGCTCCCCGAGCGGGCCCGCGCCCACCTCTTCCAGCCCTTCTCCGGTTCGGCTCGCCTCGGCGGCGCAGGCCTCGGCCTGCCCATCGCCCGCGAACTCGCCCAGGCGCACGGCGGCGACGTCACCCTGGTCTCCACAGGCCCCGACGGCAGCGTCTTCGAACTCCGCCTGCCGATCGGAGCTTAGCTTCTTCGCGAGCCTTCAGGCGGCGGCGACCCACTCCACGGACGCGCCGTGCGGGTGGACGTGGGCGAGCAGGCGGTCCTCGCCGCCGGGCCACAGGGTCAGGCGCAGCTGGACGTCGGCCATGCTGGTCGGCGACGGCTCCATGCGCAGCCAGGCGAAGGGCGCGGTCGCGCTGGCCCGGACGCCGAGGTCGCCGACGGCGGCGGTCAGGGCCGCCTGCGTCTCGGTGGGCAGGTACTGCCAGAAGATCGAATGGAAGAGCACCGTGGCAGCCCCCTCCTCGGGGACGGCGCGGCGGGCGGTCCAGGTCACCGCGTCCTCGGCCTCCACCCGGATGTCGGCGGCAAGCGCCATGGCGAGCGCGGCGTCGAGGCGCGCAAGGCGTTCGGACTGGCCGGCCCACATGTAGGCCTCGAGGCGCCGTCGCGCGGCGGGGTCGCGGAAGTCCACCGGCTTGCGGTCGCAGGCGGCGCGGGAGATCACCGACACCGCGGCCTCGAGCGGCGGAGCGGGGCCGCTCCAGGCGGTGTCCAGCCGCACCGGCGAGCCCGGATCGCCCCACTCGCCCGCCTGGCCCAGATCGTAGTGGTAACGGTCCCACAGCTGGTTCAGGCCGGCGCTGGCGCCGATCTCGAAGAGACGCAGGGGCAGGGTCGTCTCCCTCGCGATCGTCAGGAAGCCGGGCAGCAGGCAAGCCGAGCGCCGCACCTCGTTGGTCTGCGGCTCGTGGCTCATGAAGGTGGCGAACCGCTCCGGCCGTGCGATCATCGCCTCCCGCAGCGCGGACCAGGCCGCCTCGGCGTCGCCCGGCCGGCCCGGCGCGGGATAGGTGTGGGCCAGAGCCGGATCCTCGCCCGAGAGCACAAGGTCATGGGCGCCGCCCAGCCAGCGGATGGCGACCGCCTCGCCGACCAGGACGCGGGCGGACCGGCCCCGCCAGGGAGCGAGGAGATCGGCCAGGGGGCCACCCGCTTCGATGTCCCGCGCCGCGCGGTCGAGGAGGGCGGCGCTGAACGGCGAGCCGAAGGTCGCGCAGGCGCCCGCCTGAATCTCGAAGGCGCGGACCATGGCGGCGGCGTCGCTCATGCCCCGAGCTTCGCCCGACCCCATGCCGGGTCAAGCTTGATCGAACCAATCAATCCTGCGGAATGGGCGGGTTGTCAGCGTCCGTGGAACACCGGCGCGCGCTTCTCGAGGAAGCTCTTCACCCCCTCGCGGTGATCCTCGGTGTTGAACAGCCGGTAGATGTTCTCGATCGCCCACGCGCCGATCTCACGGGGATCGCCGGGCATGGTCCGCCGCAGGCCGGCCTTCATGGCCTTGAGCGCCAGGGGCGGATTGGCGGCGATGCGGCCGGCGAGATCGAGGGCGGCCGGCATCAGGTCCTCGTGCGTCGTCACCCGGCTCACCAGGCCGATGCGCGCGGCCTCGGCGGCGTCGATGGGGTCGCCGGTGTAGAGCAGCTCGGCCGCCTTCTCAGGGCCGACCAGGGCCGGCAGCTTCCACAGGCCCCCGACATCGCAGATCAAACCCCGCTTGATGAACAGTTCGGCGAATACCGCCCGCTCCGAGGCGATGCGGATGTCGGCGTAGAGCGCCAGCTCCATGCCCCAGCCCACCGCCGAGCCGTTCACCGCCGCGATCACCGGCTTGTCGCAGTCGATCGCCGCCATGGCCGCCGGGGTCGCCTGGTAGGAGGTCCGCTGGGGCCGGGGCGCGTCGGCGACCTCGCCGGTCATCATCTCCTTGACGTCTTCGCCGGCGCAGAAGGCGGGGTCGGCGCCGGTCACCACCACGCAGCGGGCCTCACCGTCGAGGGTCGCGTAGCGGAACGCCGACTCGAGTTCGTCATAGGCGCGGCGGTTGAGGGCGTTGCGCCTTTGGGGGCGGTTGAGGGTGATCCGCGCTATCCCGTCCCGGGTCTCGTAAAGCACGCAGGTGAAGTCGGGGGGCTGGATGGCGGGCACTTGCACGGTGGTCTCCCTCGTTTTTTTCATGACTCCCACCACACCGCCGTGGTTTCAAGAGAGAATCAGAACGCGTTCTAGGGAAGGGTCGCCCCATGGTTGAAGATATCGCGCTGGACCCCAGCCAGCCCTCCATCGGCGAGGTGCGGGCGAACCACCGCTTCGATCCCGCTCCGCTGGAAGCCTGGTTCCGGGCCAATGTCGAATCACCCGCCGAACCGCTGCGGATCAGCCAGTTCAACCGGGGCGCTTCCAACCCCACCTTCCTGCTGACCGCCGGGACCACGCGTTGGGTGATGCGCAAGAAGCCGCCGGGCCAGCTGCTGGCGAGCGCGCACCAGGTGGACCGCGAGCACCGGGTGATGTCGGCCTTGGGCTCGATCGGCTTTCCCGTGCCGCGCATGCGGGCCCTCTGCGAGGACACCTCCGTCGTCGGCACCGCCTTCTATGTCATGGACTTCCTGGAGGGGCGGATCTTCCGCAACGCCAGGCTACCCGGCATGGCGCCGGCCGAGCGCGCCGCCATCTACGATAACCTGAACGACACCCTCGCCCGCCTGCACGGCGTCGACTTCGCCGCCATCGGCCTGGCAGACTACGGCCGCCCGGGGAACTACTTCCAGCGCCAGATGGACCGCTGGACCAAGCAATACCGGGGCGCCGAGAGCGACCACATCCCTGAGATGGAGCGCCTGATCGCCAAGCTTCCGGACCTGCTCCCCACCAACGACGAGACTGCCATCGCCCACGGCGACTACCGGCTCGAGAACGTCATGTACCACCCCACCGAGCCGCGGATCATCGCCGTCCTGGACTGGGAGCTCTCCACCCTCGGCCATCCGCTGGCCGACATCGCCTATGGCTGCATCCTCTATCACTCCCATTCCGAGAGCTGGGGGACGCTTGAGGGCGTTGACCTCGCCGCGGCGAGGATCCCCAGCGAGAGCGAGTACGTCGCCGCCTATTGTCGGCGAACCGGCCGCGAGGGCATCCCGGGCTTCAACGCCCTGCTCGCCTTCTCGATGTTCCGCCTGGCCTCGATCGGCCAGGGCGTCTTCAAGCGCAACCTGACCGGCATCGGCAACGCCGACGCCACCGGCGACAACTCCAACACCCGCCAGCTGGCCGCTACCGCCTGCGCCATCCTGGAGCGGTAGCGAGGCTGCTCCGACGTCAGGGCGCGCAGCAGCCGATCGCCACGCCTTCGCGTCGGGGATCGGCGCCGCCCTCCAGGCCGTTCGGCCGGGCGATGACGCCGTGCAGGCCGGAGTCTTCCACGCCCCGGCCCGTCTTCAGGACGACGCCGCGCGCGGCGAGCCCCTCCGCCACGCCGGGTGGGTACTTTTCGGGTTCGGAGATGAAGTTGTCGCCGATGGCCACCAGGTTCGGCAGGGTCACCGCCTGCTGCATGGTCAACTTCCAGTCGAGGACGCCAATGACGCCCTTGAGCACGAACGAGGGGATCTGCAGGCCGCCAGGCGAGCCGATGCCGGTGACGAACTTGCCGTCCTTGTCGAGGATGATGGTCGGCGACATCGACGAGCGGGGGCGCTTGCCCGGGGCGACTGCGTTGGCCGCCGGGGTCCCATCCTTGGTCTTGGGATCGAACGAGAAGTCGGTGAGCTGGTTGTTGATGAAGAAGCCGTCGACCATCCGGCCGTCGCCGAACAGGCTCTCCACGGTGGTGGTCATGGCCACCACATTGCCCCAGCGGTCGACGACCACGAAGGACGAGGTGCCTCCCGGCTCCTTGGTGGCGTCGGGACCGTAGGTGGGCGCGCCCTTGGGGTGGCCGGGCTCGGGGGCCGGGCCGGCGCGGTCGCCGATCAGCTTGGCGCGCTCGGCGAGGTAGGCCGGGTCGAGCAGGCCATCCACCGGGACCCTCACGAAGGCCGGATCGGCCACATAGCGCAGGTCGTCGGCGTACATCAGCCGCTCGGCCTGGGCGAGCTCGAACCAGCCCTGCGGATCGGCAGGACCGTGGGCGGCGATGTCGGTGTTCTGCAGGATGCCAAGCCCGATCAGAGTGGCGGTCCCTCCGGCGGGCGGCGGCGGGACGCAGACGGTCCACATGCGATAGGGACGACACAGGGCCGCGCTCCTGCGGGGCGCGTAGGCGGCCATGTCCGCGAGGGTCAGGGCCCCGGGCAGCGGCTCCTGGGCGAGGCGCGTCACGATGTCGGCGGCGATCTTGCCCTTGAGGAGCGCGTCGGGGCCTTCGGCGGCGATCTTGCGCAAGGTGGCCGCGTAGGCGGGGTTCTTCAGGCGCTCGCCCGCCTTCAGGGGTCCGCCGTCCGGGCCCTTGAAGTAGGCGATCACGTCCGGGGCCTTGTTCTGGGGCGCCGGATACTGAAGTTCCCCGATCAGGCGAGGCCCGACCACGAAGCCCTGCTCGGCCAGCTGCTCGGCGTCCCCGAACAGGGACGGCCAGGGCAACTTTCCGTGGTCCTTGTGCGCCAGGTAGAGCATCGCGATGGCGCCCGGCACGCCGGCCGAGCGGCCGGACAGCACCGCCTCGCCATAGGACATCGGCTTGCCGTCGGGGTGCAGGAACTGGTCGGGGGTGGCCGCGGCCGGGGCGGTCTCGCGACCGTCGTAGGCGGTGACCCGGTGCGTCTTGGAATCGTACCAGATGAGGAAGGCGCCGCCGCCAACGCCCGAACTCTGCGGCTCGACCAGGCCCAGGGTCGCCTGCACGGCCACGGCGGCGTCCAGGGCCGTGCCGCCGCGGCGCAGCACCGCCAGTCCCGCCTCGACGGCCGCCGGATTGGCCGCGGCCACCATCGCCTTGGGACCGGCGGAGGCGGCGGGTTGCGACCAGGCGACGCTTTCGATGGTGACGGCGAGGACAAGGGAGAGGACGAGCGGGACGACGAGCCGCATGACGACCCCCTTTATCTGGCGATGATCGAGCAGCGCTACCCTTAGAGGCCTTTGCCCACCGCGGGAACCGCGCCCGGCGCCTGCGCGAGCGCGATGGACAAGTCGCTCGCCGCCGTGCCACCTCCGCCCATGAGCGACGGACGGGGCGCCCGCAATCTGATCACCGATGTGCCGGGGCTACGGGTCGGCCAGGCGACCGACGACCGGGCGCGCAGCGGCGTGACGGTCATCCTCCCGGACGACCGCGCCGTCTGCGCGGTGGATGTCCGGGGCGGCGGCCCCGGCACTCGCGAGACCGACGCCCTGGCGCCCGAGACCCTGGTGGAGGCGGTTGACGCGGTCGTGCTGTCCGGCGGCTCCGTCTACGGTCTTGCCGCCGCGGACGGAGTGGCGGCCTGGCTGGGCGCCCAGGGGCGAGGCTACGGCCTGGTGGTCGCCCCCGGCGTGCCGCGCTCACCGGTGGTCCCGGCGGCGATTCTGTACGATCTCGCCAACGGCGGCGACAAGGGCTGGGGGCTCGACCCGCCCTATCGCGGCCTGGGGATCGCGGCGGCCGAGGCGGCGGAGCTCACCTTCGCGCTCGGCTCCGTGGGCGCGGGAGCCGGCGCCATGGCGGGAGCGCTGAAGGGCGGCACGGGATCGGCATCGGCGGTGACGCACGACGGATTCACGGTCGGGGCCGTGGCGGCGGCGAACAGCTTCGGTTCGGTGATCGCGCCGGGCGGCCGGGCATTCTGGGCGGCGCCCTATGAGATCGGCGGCGAATTCGGCGGCGTGCCGTTGGGCGACGCCCGAGCGGAACCTGACGACTGGGGCCTGACCAAGCGCCACCCTCGTCTGGGCGCCAACACCACCCTCGCCTGCGTGGCTGTCGACGCCATTCTCACCCCCGCTCAGGCGCGGCGCGTCTCGATCATGGCCCAGGACGGTCTGGCGCGGGCGATCCGTCCCGTCCACGCCCCCTATGACGGGGACGTCGTGTTCGTCCTGGCCACCGGCCGCCGTCCGCTCGGCGAAGACCCGGTGTTCACCTTGACGCGTCTCGGCGCCCTCGCCGCCGACTGTCTGGCCCGCGCGGTGGCCCGCGGGGTCTATGAGGCGAGGCCCTGGTCCGGGACGGGTGCACGCGGCTGGCGTGACCTGCCGGCGGACTGAGCTCAATCGGCGCGGGGTCTGGACCGCCGCACTCACCGCAATTAGCCTTGCGAATCGTGAACGTGGTTAGGGGGAACGGTCGTCGATGGTCCGCTGGTTTTGCATCCTGGGGGCGGCCGCCCTCACCGCGGCGTCGGCGCCCGCCGCCGGCGCCGCGCCGATCTGCCAGATGCAGGAAGTCGGCGAACTGCCCATCCAGTTCGATCACGGACGGATGCTCGTCGAGGCGCAGATCGACGGACGCCCCGCCCGGATGATTGTCGATACGGGCGCGACCAACACCCTGATCTTCCGCGCCAGCGCCATTGCCATGGGATTGCCGATCAGGCCCCTCGCCGGCGTGAAATTCTACGGCGCGGGCGGCGAGGCGGGTGCTGGCCAAGTGCGGATCGCAGACTTTCGCGTGGCCGGCTTCGTCGCGCACAACGACGATGTGCTGGTCAGCGGCAAGCAACCCGTGGGCGCGGAGCAGGGCCTGCTCGGCGCGGATTTTCTGCTTCAGACCGACGTAGAACTCGACGTCGCGGGGGGCAAGATCCGCTGGTTCAAGCCCAAGGGCTGCGCCGGCGACACGGTCGTCTATTGGGGCAAGGCCTATTCGGCTGCGCGCATGGTGGGCTCCAGCGCCTTCAAGAAGATCGATGTCAGGGTGCAGGTGAACGGCGCGCCCGTACTCGCCGAGATGGACACCGGCGCCGGTCCCTCAATCCTCACGCCCGTGGCGGCGGCCAGGGCCGGCGTGACCCCGGTCTCGGAAGGCGTGGCGAGGGCAGGCGACATCCACGGGCTGGGCGCGCGGGCGATGCAGGCCTACATCGGCGTGTTCCAGAGCTTCAGCTTTGGTGACGAAACCATCAAGAACGCCCAGCTGCGGATCGCCGACCTCTTCGCCGCCGACAAAGAGGTCAGGCTGGGCTCGCACATTCCCGAGGCCGCGATCGATGCGCCCGAGATGTTGCTGGGGGTCGACTTCTTCCACTCGCACCGCGTCTACGTGTCCCTCGGCCAGCGGACGGTGTATGTTTCCTACATCGGCGGTCCGGTGTTCCAGACCACGTCCAGGGCGTTGCCTGCGGCGCCCTGACGGGGACCGCTCAGTCCGCCGCGCCCAGCGCCTCCGCCCCCTCGCGGACGATCACCCATCCCTTGGAGACCTGCCGCAGGCGCAGTTGGTAGTAGGCCAAAGCCGCCGGGAAGAGGCTGATCGGAAGGACGACGCTGGGCGGGGTCCGGCCAGTCGGCGACGATGGACATCGCCGCGACTCCAATCCCGAAGAACGGCGCGAGAGGATGCAGCGGTGTTCGGAAGTACGTCCCGCGGCCCCCTCCGCCGGACGATCAGGATCGCGATCGAGATCCGCAGATAGTCCGACACATTGCCCGAGCGCAGGATCAACATCGCTTTCTCGCCCAGGCGGCAGGCCAGGGCCGGGAGACCGGCCGGCACCAGGGTCGGTGAGCAGGGAATGCTGCTTTGCATGAAGATATGAGCGCGCGCGGCTCCGGGAGCGGTCCGCAAGGGTTCATCCGGCTCAGACGCACGCGAATTGCGCCGCCGGGGCCGGATAGTGGAAGAAGCCGTCCGCTCGCGGATAGACCGCCAGCTCGGCCTCGCCGCAGAATCCGCCCCACCATGAGAAGGAGGAGTTGGTAAGGACCAGCGAGCGGGCCGTCATCAGCTGGACCATGTCGTCCCAGGGGCCGGCGCCCACCGCGATCGTGATCTCCCGGCCGACGTCCCCGAGCATTCGCAGCGCCAGGCCCGGGTCGTCGGACACCAGGCAGACCTCGGCCGCCCGACCCAGCGTCGCCTCGATCCGGGCCAGAGCGGCCCGGACATAGAGCCCTCCCGGTGTGCGGCGGGCCCCCGGGCGGATCTCCTCCTTGTAGGTCCGGTAGTGGATCACGACGTCGCGACGCGGGATCGCGCCGGCGCGGCGGAACACTTCCTGGCGCGTCCGCGCCACGAACTCTTCGGGACGGGCGATGTACGCCTCGTTCTGCCAGTAGCCGTTGAAGTAGCGTCCCCGGGCGATCAGGGCGGCGAGCGCGCCCTCGTCCGCCGGCGGCGCGCCTTCGCTGACATAACCGGGAAACGGCGCGGCGCGCATCACGGCTGTGGTCGGGCGCGAGCCCAGCCAACCGCGATCGACGAGGCGGACGTTCTCCAGGCCAAGCGCCAGCGGCTCCAAGACGAAGCCATGGCCGTAGCGGCTGGACGCGAAGGCGGCGAGGTCGACCGCCACCGGCCCGCCGCTCAGTTGCGCCACCGAGTGGGCGAACGCCAGGCAGAACAGCTGATTGCCGATGCCGCCCTGCATCTTGACGGTCTTCACCGGCGCAATCCCCAGTAGGCGAGGCGTGCGGGGCCCGGCAGCGCCAGGGCGGCCGACCGCGCGACCAGGGACAGGGCGGACGCTCGGGGATCCACGCCCGGCACGGCGCGCCTGAGGCGATGGAGCGCCCGCTCCGAGGCGACATTGCTCAGGCCCGCCCGCCGACGGTGGAAGTCCTCGCCCAGCCGCGCGTGGACCAGGACCTGCGTCAGGTTGGCCAGCCGCTCCCCGCGCGCCAGCATGGCGAGCCACAGACCGTAGTCCTCCTTGCGCGGGATGTCGGGATAGCCTCCGGCGGCGAGGAAGGCGTCGCGGCGGAAGAAGGCGGTCATGTGGTTGATCGGATTGCGCCAGGCGGCCAGGCGCAGGATCGCCTCGTGCGTCGCCGGCGTGGTCCTGTGACGGGTTCGACCATCGGGCGCGAACTCCAGAATCGCGCCGCCGAACGCCGCCACCTCCGGATGCGATCTGGCATAGGCGACCTGGGTCGCGAAGCGATCGGGAAGGTTGAGGTCATCGGCGTCGAAGCGCGCCACATAGGGCGTCTTCACCGCCTTCATGGCGTGGTTGAGGTTGTGGTGCAGCCCCCGCGGCCCGGCGTTGACCGCCCTCCGGGCTCTCGACGTTTCAGCAGCGCCCTCCACAGCCGCGAGCAGCGGCGGCGGGAGGGGGCCGTCCTGGGCGATCACGATAGCGTCGGGGGCAAGGGTGGAGGTGGCGAGGCTCTGCATGGCCGCCGTGAAGGTGCTGGGGTCGTCGCGTCTCCAGACCGGCACCAGACAGGTGAAGGCGACGTCGGCCGGCGCGGCGCTCAAGCGAACCGCCGTCTCAGTCTCAAGGCCGCGGAGAAGGCCGCATGCTCGACCCGGGAGATGGCTGCCGGGCGCCGGGACGCCAGAAGCGCCAGCTCCTTGAGGGCCTCCCTTACGGGATCGATGCGAGCGGTGATCTGGCCGTCGTGGTGGCCGAGGGAGCCGACCCCGACGCCGGGCAGTCGGACCAGGCGCCCGGTCAGCAGCACGCGTCCGTAAAACTCCACGTCTGCCAGTTGCATGAGGGCGGGGTCGAACCGGGGGCCGGCGCGAAAGACGAAGGCTGCCGTGGGCCCGATCCAGTTGACCAGCGGCAGGAGGCGTCGCGCCCCCGGAAGTCGCCCCGCGATCGGGGCGACCAGGGAGAATCGCGAGGGTCTGGCCACCCCGATCACATTCACCCCAGCCAGGGTCGCGGCTGCGCCGGTTCGGTCCAGGGCGTCGATGGCGCGCCGGAGATAGAGCGGATCGACGAGGAACTCGTCCTGGTGGATCAGCACGCGCAAAGGCGCCCGCGCCCTCTCGAGCCCCGCATTCCAGTTATCGACGGGATTGCCGGTTCTCGGTCCTTCGAGGAACTGGACGCCCGGCGTGAAAGGCGCCAGTGCGGCGACGAGATCGCGGATCGTGGAGGAGCGGGAATCGTCGGTGACGATGATCTCGACGCCCGCCTCGCGCTGGGCCGCCACGGAGGTCAGGCACCGCGCCGCGAGATCGGCCCGCTCATGGGTGGGAATGACGCAGCTGATCTCCGGCGCGGTCATGGGCCCGGCCGTCCCGGGGCTGCGAGCACGCCGCAGCAGAAGGCGAACAGCACCGCCAGGGTCTCGGTCCGCAGCGGGTAGTCCACCGCCGACTGGGCCATCAGCAGCGCGATGGCGGCGCTGGACGCCGGCGCGAGAGGAGGCCCCGAACGCCAGGCCCGGCAGGCGGCGGGAATGAACCAGACGAGGAACAGCGCCGGGAACGCGGCGCCCGCCCAGCCGGCTTCCAGCCACAGCTCCAGGTAGTCGTTGTGGGCGTGGTTGAAATAGGTGGGTCCGACCAGCGCCAGAGGTTCGACGGCTTCGAACACGCGGTCGAACGACCCGACCCCCGACCCAAACGGCAGGAAGCCGCGCGCGGCGGCGATCACATGGGGCCACGCCTCGAAGCGGAAGTCGGCCGGGGCGTGGCTGTCGAACCTGCTCAGGATCGGGTCCAGACCGAGCAGCGCCACAGCCAGGGCGGCCACGCCGATCGCCGCGGCGATCACCGCTACAGGCCAGCCGCCGAGACGCCCACCACCTCCCCGCCACGCCACCGCCAGGGAGGCAAGCGTCGCCGGCGCGGCCAGGATCAAGCCGGCTCGCGACCGGATGACCCCCAGGGCCACGATGGAGACGAGGATGAACGGCCACGCCATCCAGCCGGCGTGGCTATGGTCTGCGGCGCGGCTCGCCAGGGTCAGGGCGGCCGCCATGGGCAGCAGGGCGAGGAGAAAGCCGGCCTCGTGGTTGCGGTTGGCGAACAGGCCCACCAAAGAGCCGACATTGGTGGTCCCATAGGGATAGGCCGGCCCTCCGGCCGGCGTCGCGACCTGGGCGAGGCCCAGGGCGAGCCCCGCCGCGGCCAGCGCGATCCATAGGCAGACCAGGCGCCACCTCTCGTCCGCGCCGAGGCGCAGGGTCGCGATGAACACGGCGGCGGGTGGGATCAGCGCCAGGGCGGCCCGCCCGGTGTCGTCGGGCGACAGGCTGAGCGGAAGCCACGGCATTGGAATGCGCGCGAGCCGCAAGGCTTCCGCGCGCGGGGCCTGACCCGGCAGGGCCGTCCAGTAGCCGGGCGGCAGAGGGATCAACTGTACAAGGGGAACTGCGGCGATGGCGCCCAGCAGGGCTAGCGGGAACGCGGCGCCGTCCGTCCGCACGGTCTTGTCCAGCACCATTCCACGGAGCGAAACCGCGGCCAGCGGCAGGGCGCAGAGTTCCACCGCGGCCAGGCGTAGCGGGTTCTCCCGGCTTGCGCCGCCCAGGATCGCAGCGGCGCCGACCAGCAGCGCGGCGAGCGCGAAGCGAATGTCTGGGACGCCGATGCGCATCGGCGCATCCCCTCCACCAGCGGCTTGGCCTTCACCCATCGGCAACCCCCTCCGGCAAGCTTAACAGTACGAGAGCGGGACGCCAAACACCCTCCTGTGCCGGCCCGGCGGAACCTCCGCCGTCGCTCTCACGTTGATGGGGTACACCTACGCTTGGGGCGCCGTGCGATCCGCCCCGCCCAGGCGAGAGCATCGGAAGCGCTCATGAGACCGTTAGCCACCGCCCTCGTGTTCGGCCTCCTGGCCGTGATCCTGACAGCCTGTGCGGCCGGCACGCCCGACGCCGGCCAGG
This sequence comes from Caulobacteraceae bacterium, assembly GCA_028290905.1. Lineage (GTDB taxonomy): Bacteria > Pseudomonadota > Alphaproteobacteria > Caulobacterales > Caulobacteraceae > Acaudatibacter. The sequence goes on from JAQGIW010000107.1 coordinate 15,867, forward strand.
CGGCCGCGGGCGGGCCTCTTTCCCAGCTGGTGCTGGGCTTCTGGCATGGCCTGATCGCTCCGATCACCCTGCTCATCGAGGTGATTCATCGCTATGCCCCCAGCGTCCTGAACCTGCCCTGGCGCATGTATGGAGGCAACGGCAGCGTCCCCTACGATATCGGCTTCTACTTCGGACTGGCGGGCGGACCGAGCTTCATCATCTGGCGCCGCTAAAGCCTGGGCCACTCTTGGGAGACCGTGTTATCGTTCGGCGTCTCGCTCCACGCATCGACGCAGGCGGCTCGTGCCAGATCTTCATCTCCGCAACCGCGGCTTCCAATGGCGCGCCAGCGCGGGGCCTTATGAGCGCCTGAGCCCGGCGCAGGCCGCCCAGTACGACGAGCAGGGCTTCTTCCTGCTCGAGGGCGCCTTCACCCCCGACGAGATGGACGCCGTCGCCGAGGCCGTCGAGCCGCACGAGCGGGCGGGGGAGGCATGGCTGCGGCGACAGAAGGGCGGGCGGCACGTGATCTCCAAAGCCGACGCCATCACCTTCACCATTCATCTGGTCGCCCGCTGCGAGGCGTTGAGGGCCTTCAGCCGTCATCCGGTGTTCCAGGGGATCTGCCGAGACACCCTCGGCCCCGGGGTGCGGCTCTATTGGGATCAGGCGGTCTATAAGAAGCCTGGCAATCCCGAGGAATTTCCGTGGCACCAGGACAACGGCTACACCTATATCGAGCCGCAGCAGTATCTGACCTGCTGGGTGGCGCTCAACGACGCCACGCTGGAGAACGGTTGTCCGTGGGTGGCGCCGCGCCTCCACAGGCTCGGCACGCTCTCTCATGAAGTGACCCGACTGGGCCTCAAGTGTCTGAGCGAGCCCGAGGGGGCTGTGGCCGTGCCGGCCCGCAAAGGCGACATCGTGGTGTTTTCCTCCCTGACGCCCCATCGCACCGGCGCCAACCTGACCGGCGAGACCCGCAAGGCCTACATCCTGCAATACGCGCCGGACGGGGCCATGGCGTGGAGAGGCGGCGAGGCGCCGGCGCCGCAGAACGACGCCGACCGGCAGTATCTCGTCGCCTAGCCTGAGAAACCGAACACCTCCTCGATCGTCGCGCCGAACGCCCGCGCGATGCGAAAGGCCGGCGCGCTCCCCAGCCGACTGGCGGAGGCGTCAGCGCAGGTAGAGGGAAACGGCTCCGGCCACGCTCGCCATCATGACCAGGAAGAGCGCGGTGCAACCGCCCGCGAACAGGGTGTCCAGGACCGAGCGGTGGCCGGTTCGGCCGGGCGCAGGGAATCTTCTCACCGCCTTTACCTCCGAAGATCGCGTCAGAAGCCAATTGGCTCCGCAGCCTACGCGCCTGGTCGGTCCAGGCCGGCATGGGCAGCCGCTCGGCCCGCGCCGGGGAGCGAATGGCGCAGCTTTGGGCGATTTCGGGAGGCTTTGCCGCGGAGGCGAGCAGAACCATGGGGGCGGCCGGCGATTCTCCCGTGTCGCCCGGTGTTCAAATCCGGCATGGAACCCGCGCATGACCAACGAGCCCTTCTTCAGCCGCGACGGCGATCGCTTCATTCCAAATCCTGTCAGCCGAGGTCCCTGGGACCCGACCTCCCTGCACGGGCGCGTCGTCGTCGGACTCCTGGGCCGCGAGATCGAGCGCCGCCACGGCGCCCCCGATTTCATGCCCGCCCGGTTGACCGTGGACATGTATCGGCTGCCCGATCTGTCGCCGGCCGAGGTGGTGACCCGCGTGGTCCGGGACGGGAAGCGGATCAAGGTCATCGACGCCGAGTTCATCAGCGCGGGTGTGCCGATGGCCCGCGCCACGTGCCAGCTCCTTCGCCGGACCCAGAACCCGGACGGCCAGGTCTGGTCGCCGCCGCGGTGGGAGGCCCCCGCCCCCGGCGATATCCCCGCGCTGGAGGATCCGCGCGGAAGCCTGGGCGGCATGTGGACGGTCCGCCCGATCGCCGGCGCCATGGGGACACTCGGGACCCGTCGGCTGTGGATGAGCGAGGTGCGCGAGCTGATCGGCGGGGATCCATGGACCCCCTTCGCCCGCGTGGCTGTCGGCTGCGACTTCGCCAGCCCCTTCGCCAACGCCGGCGACAAGGGGCTCGCCTACATCAACAGCGACGTGACCCTGTATCTGCACCGCCTGCCGGTCACCGAATGGGTGGGCTACGAGGTGGTCAACCACGGCGCCACCGACGGCGTCGCCATCGGCGAGTGCTTCTTGCACGACGAACAGGGACCAATCGGTTCGGCCACGGTCGCGGCCCTGGCCCAGCGGGTGGGCATGTCCGGTTAGAACGTGGCCCTGGCGCTCATGGCCACGGCGCCGTCGCAGCGAAGCGCCTGGACCTCGCCCTCCTCGGCGCCCGCGGCGAGGTAGATCGGCTGGCCGACGAACAGGGGGGCGACCGCACGAAATTCGAAGCGGCGGATCGGCCGCCCGCCGCGAGCGGCGAAACGCTCTTCCGCGAAGGCGAACAGCTTCGCCGCCGTGAATGGGCCATGCACGACCAGGCCGGGATAGCCCTCTTCCTGCGTCGCGTAAGGGTGATCGTAGTGGATACGATGGGAATTGAAGGTCACGGCCGAGAACCGGAACAGATCCACCGGCGTGGGTAGCCACACCTGCGCGTCGTGGCGCAGCGGCAGGTCGGCAGGCTCGATCGGGGCGACGGGATCGCCCAGGCCACGATAGACGATCGTCTGGCGTTCGGAGAGTCGCTCGCGGCCCGCCTGGCTGAGCCGCCGATCCACCTCGACGAAGACCAGGTCGCCCGTCTTGCCGGACCTGTGCCGGACGTCGGCGACGCTGATCGAGAGTTCGCCCTCGGCGTCCAGGGTAAGCGGCTCAGCAAATGTCATCACCGCGGCGGCGAACATCCGACGCGGCAGGCGCACGGGCGGCAGGAGGCCCCCTCGCCGGGGATGGCCGTCGGGCCCGATGCCCTCCGGCCCGACGGTCTCCACGAACCAGGCCCAATGGGCGAGGGGCGGCGGGTGACGCTCCACGTCCATGTCCGCGCCCTGGGCGGCGGCGAAGCGCCGCAGGCTCTCCACGTCCAGCCGCTGGCGGCGGATCTCCCGGCGTCCGACATGGGCGCTCCAGGCTTCGATCTCCTCGGGCCGGATCGCGCCAGTTTCCACACCGGTCATCGTCATGTCTGAACTCCCGCGGCCAGCCCTCGATCGTGCAGGCCGGCGATCTCCCCATCCGTCAATCCAAGCACCTCGCCCAGGACCTCATCGGTGTCCCGGCCCAACGCCGGAGCGGCCATGGGCGCCTGCCGCTCGCTCGCGGGCAGGGTCGCGGCCGAACCGGGGGTCAGATAGCGCCAACCGCTCGGATGGTCGATCTCGCTGAGGAGGGGGTTGGCGGCGTTGAAGTAGGGATCGGCGTCCACGGCCTGCTTCAGGCCCTGGTAGGGGCCCCAGGTGACGCCCTGGGCTTCGAAGGCCGCTGTGAGCTCGGCGAAACCTCGGGCGGCGATCGTGCTCTCCATGAGGGGCGCGAGCCGGTGGCGATGCTCGAACCGCGCGCCCTCGTCCCGGGCGAAGCTGACGCCGAGCTCCGTCTCCAGCGCGGCTATACGCTCGCCGAGGCCCAGCACCGTCACCAGTCCCGCCCATTGCCGGGGCGTGATCGCCACCACCATCAGCCGGCGGCCATCCGCGGTCACAAAGTCGCGTCCGAAGGCGCCGAAGAGGTCGTTCCCCATGCGGGGTCGGTCGCGGCCGGTGGTCGAGACCTCGCCGATCTGCCCCAGATGCCCCAGACTGGCGATGGCGAGGTCGGAAAGCGGAATGCGCACCTCCCGTCCTTCGCCGGTCGCGCGCCGCGACCGCTCGGCGGCCATCAGGGCGAAGGCGGCGTAGGCGCCGGCCAGCAGGTCCCAGGCGGGCAGCACATGATTGATGGGCGATGGATCGTCTTCAGGGCCCGTCATCAACGGCACGCCCACGGCGCAGTTGACGGTGTAGTCCACTGCCGGGCGCCCATCCGGCCAACCCATCACGCGCACGCAGATCAGGTCGGATCGCCGGCCGCGCAGTCGCTCATAGGAGAGAAATCCCTCCGCAGGGAAATTGGTGACGAAGAGGCCTCCATTTTCCCCCGGCGCCGTGGCGATGCGCGCCGCCAGCTCGCGTCCCTCGGGGCGCGTGAGATCCAGCGCCACAGACTTCTTGGCCTTGTTCAGGCCTTCCCAATAGAGACTGGCGCCGCCCTCCGGCGCGCGGGGCCAGCGCCGAAAATCAGGGCCCCCGCCGATCTGGTCGATGCGGATCACCTCCGCCCCCATCTGCGCCAGATGCAACCCGCAGGACGGCCCGGCGATGAACGCCGCCGCCTCGACCACCCGCATCCCGGCCAAAAGATCATACATCCGCGCGATGTCCCTCCGACTTTCGGCCGGACAGTCTAGAGCGTCGGCGAGCCCTGCGCGACGTAGTCCGGCGATGTCGTGAAAATTGATAACGCGTTGTGGTATTGCCAACGCACGTCCGGCGCGGCAAGGTCGCTCGCGAGCCGGCCGGCAGGCGCTGGCCGGGAGGCGACATGGCTATTCTGGACAAGTTTAGGCTGGACGGCCACGCGGCCGTGGTCACCGGCGCTGGGCGCGGAATTGGGCGCGCCATAGCGCTTGGTCTCGCCGAGGCCGGCGCCGACGTGGTGGTCTCTGCGCGGCGCACCCACGAGATCGAGGCTGTCGCCCAGGAGGTGCGGGACCGCGGCCGCAAGGGCGTAGCCATCACCGCCGACATGCTCGACATGAAGCAGATCGACCACTTGGCGGCAGAGGCCGAGCGGGCTCTGGGCAAGCTCACCATATGGGTCAGCAACGCCGGCGGGGCCGACGACCGCGTGGCCCGCAACCTGGTCGACGTGCCGGAATATCAATGGGATTTTCAGGACGGACTTAATCTCAAGGCCGTGTGGGCGGGCGGCGTCGCCGCCGCCAAGCGGATGGGTGAGGGCGCTTCGATCGTGAACATCTCCTCGATCGCCGCCTTCAAGCCTTCGCCGGGCAATGGGCCCTACGCCGTGGCCAAGGCCGGGGTGAACAGCCTGACCCGCACCATGGCGGTGGAGCTCGCTCCGAAGATCCGGGTGAACGCCGTGGCGCCGGGGCCGATCCCCACCGAGGTGTTCATGGAGTTCCTCAAGCTGACGGAAGACATGCTCCCTGCTTTCACCAAGCAGATCGGCGTGCCGATGCAGCGGCTAGGCAGGGAAGAGGACATTGCCGGCGCGGTCGTGTACCTGTGTTCGCCGGCCGCCTCCTGGGTCACCGGGGAGATCATCACTGTCTCCGGCGGCATGTGAGCAGTTGGAAACAGAACGGGAGCCCGCGATGAAGACTGAGTTCGCCCTGGCCACCTATGAGGTGGTGGCTCCGCACGTCGTGAAGATCATGCAGAACCGGCCCGAGGCCCGGAACGCCCAGAACAATCGCCTGACCTATGACCTCAACGCCTGTTTCGACAAGGCTGCGCAGGATGAGGACGTGAAGGTGGTGTTGCTGGGAGGCGAGGGGCCGCACTTCTCCTCCGGACACGACTTGAAGGGCTTCGGGAAGGTCGAGGATCCCTTGGTCGGCACCTGGCAGCCGTCGCGCGAAGGCGGTGTTCACAGTCGCTACAGCTTCGAGCAGGAAGTCTTCCTGGGGATGTGCCGCCGCTGGCGGGACTTTCCCAAGCCGACGATCGCCATGGTGCAGGGCAAATGCATCGCCGGCGGCCTGATGCTCGCCTGGGTCTGCGACCTGATCATCGCCAGCGACGACGCCACCTTCGTCGACCCGGTGGTGGCGATGGGCGTCTGCGGCGTGGAGTACTTCAACCACCCCTATGAACTGGGCATCCGCAAGGCCAAGGAGTTCCTGTTCACCGCCGATGTCTGGTCGGCAGAGGAAGCGCACCGGCTGGGCATGGTCAACCATGTCGTGCCGCGTGCGGAACTGGAATCCTTCACCCTGAGCATGGCAAGGCGGATCGCGGAAAAGCCGGCCTTCGCCCTGAAGATGACCAAGCAGGCGGTCAACACCGCGCTCAATCACATGGGCCAGCAAGCGACCATGGATACTTCCCTGGCCCTGCATCACATGTGCCACGCCCACAACGCCGAGATGGAAAACCGGGCGGTCAGGCGCGAAGGCCTGCCGGAGAAGTTCCGAGGTCCGGCTCCGGCGCCGGCGGCCGAATAGGGCCGCTCAGCCCCTTATGACGGCCAGTGGTCGGGGCGCGTGGGTGAGCGCGACCTCGAAGCCGCACCACACGCCGATGTTTTCACCCGTCCGGCCTCCAGGCCCTTCGGCGATCAACTCGACCGCCAGGCCGCAGACCGCCGTCGGATCCATCCATCGCGCCTTAGCTTCGGCCGAAACGTCGGGGCCCGCGAAAAAGCGCAGCATGGGTGACTCGGTGGCGTCCATGCAGAAGGCGTTTACGCGAATCCCGTGCGGCGCCAGGGCCTTGGCCCAGGTCAGGGTCAGGCCGACCAGGCCCCATTTGGAGGTGTCGTAGAGGTCCATGACCCCAAAGCCGTTGGTTGGGCGTCCCGGGAAGGTATGCACGTGGTCGGTGGCGATGTTGATGATGTTACCGGTCCCGCGGGCGATCATGTGCGGGATGACCGCCCGTCCGAGCATGAACGGTCCGCGCAGATTGGTCCCGATCAGGGCCTCGTAGTTGTCCAACGATTCATCCAGGGTGTCGGTGGGCAGGGTCCGGCGACAGATGCCGGCGTTGTTGATCAGGATGTCGATACGGTTGAAAGCGTCGACCGCTGTTTCGACCAGGCGCCGGGCGTCGCTGGCGCGGCTGACGTTCGAGATCACAGGGATGATCCGCCCACCGTGGCCGCTCAGGCGTCGGGCGACTTCTTCCACGTCGGGATGAATATCCCCGATCACCAGGTCGCAGCCCTGCTCGGCCAGGGCCCTGGCGTAGCCGAGGCCCATCCCCATGGCCGCGCCGGCGACGATGGCCGCCTGACCCTGCAGATCGCTCATGCCTTCTCTCTAGCCAAAACAGATACATGTTGCTAGTTCCAGCAGGCGTGACTGACGCCGGAAACTGGCGCGGTCTTCGGAGGAATCAACCATGACCCTGAACGTGCTCGTCGTCACCAAGGGTCATCCCTACGACTACAACGGCTTCCACGCGATTTTCGATGACAACAAGAACCTGGTCTCGACGTTCGTCGAACAACCCGCGGCGCAGGTGATCTTGCGGCCCGAGAACGTCGCCCCCTATGACGCCGTGTTGTTCTACGACATGTGGGGCATCCCGACCGATCCGACCAGTTCGGCCGGCGCTGAGCCGCCGCCCGGCTATGTGGCGTCCATCGAGGCTCTCCTGGCGTCCGGGAAGGGGCTCGTATTGCTCAACCATGCTCTGGTGCAATGGCCGACTTGGCCGCTCTGGCGCGAAATCTCCGGCACCACCTTCAGGCTCACAGCGGGCGAGGTGAACGGCCGTAGGGTTCCGGGCTCCGGCTACCGCGGCGGGGCGGGCGAGCCGCACCGCAACGCCACCCATAGGCTTACGCCCATCGATCCGAACCATCCCGTCACGAAGGGGCTGGAAGGCGGGTTCGATATCATCGACGAGCTCTATCTGCGCACCCCCCTGGCCGCCACGCCGGACATCGTTCCGCTACTGACCAGCGACTACGCCTTCACCCGCGCGAACTTCAATCCCCCGCCCCTCGCCCCCAAGTCCGAGCAGGAGACCTGGGATCACGAAGAGGGGGACAAGGTAATCGTCTGGGCCAAGCGCACCCGGAACAGCCCGGTCGTGGCGTCGGAAGCGGGCGACGGTCCCGACGCCTACGCCAACCCCAACTTTCGGCGTCTCGTCGACAACGCCCTCAAGTGGGTCGCCTCCGACGAGGCTCGCACCTGGGCGCGTGGCGCCTAGGAGAAATCGCCATGAACGATCCGGCCTTCCTCGCCCTCTCCCCGAAGCTGGCGGCTCTGGGGCCGATCATGCAGCTCGCGTTCGTGCCCACCGATTTTGAGGCGGCAATCGACTATTGGACGAGGGTGATGGGGGTGGGACCGTTCCTCCTGTGGGAGCACATCGCGGTCGACGAGCTGACGTATCGTGGGGACGTGGTCACCGTCGACTTTTCCGTGGCGCTCGCCCAGTGGGGCGACATCCAGATCGAGCTGATCCGCCAGGACGACGCCCAGCCGTCAATCTATCGCGACTGGAATTCAGACGCCCTGCATCACATCCAGCTGGCGGTGGACGACTATGACGAGGCTCTCGCCGCCTGCGAGCGCGCGGGGTTCCCCGTGGCCATGGCGGGACGCGGCCTTCTCGGTTCGAAGGATCTGCGCTTCGCCTATTGCGACCTGGGTCGGTTCGGCCCCGCGGGTTTTATTGAGTTCGCCTATCGACCGCCCGGGTCGGCGGGCGCGCTCGAGCGGATGACCCGAATGAAGGAGGCCGCGCGCAACTGGGACGGCAGTGATCCTGTACGGCCGCTGTTCTGATCAGACGGCGCCGAAGGTGACCGGGAGGCTCCAGCAGCTATGCATATCGCCGAGGCGCAGGGACCGAATCGTCGGCGCCGCTCCGGCGCTGAGGCGCAAATGGGTCAGCCGGTCGAGCAGGACGTTGGATGCGGCCACGGCCGTGTCGCGCGTCAGGGCGTAGAGCGAGCGCGGGCGGTCCTCGGGCAAGGCCGGGAAGCGCGAGGGTTTGCCCAGGCCAAAGGCGATGCCGGCGGGCAGGCCGTCCGCCCTGTATTGCCCCCGGGGCTCACGCGGGCACAGGTCCTTGCGCTCAACGATGAAGCGATGGGGCTCGGCGAAGATGCGCGGGTCGCGGTTTGCGGCGCCGGCCGCGCTGACCACCAGCGCTCCCTCTGGGAGAAGAAATCCGAAGCGCTCAACCTCGTGACGGGCGAAGCGGCGCGCAGTGAGCACCGGCGCCGAATGGCGCAAGGTCTCGAGCCAGGCGAACCTCACCAGCCGCCGTTCCTTGACCACGCGATCGAGCTGGTCGGGGTGGGTCAGAAGGAGGAACCAGAGATTGGCGAGGCCGCCATGGAGCGTTTCGTGATCGCCTTCCAGGAGGGTGGCCACCACGTCCTCGGCGGTGGCCGGCCCGTCGGGCAGGTCCAGGGTGGCGATAGCGGAGATCATGTCCTCGCCTGGCTCGCGGCGGCGCGCCTCGAGCAGTGGCCGGAAATAGTTCGCGAAGTCGCGCATGGCCTGTCGCCCGTCGCGCTCAGCCTCTGGGTCCCAGTCCCAGCCGCGCTGCATGGTCCAGTAGTGCTGGACGAAGAGGTCGAAGTCTTGGGCCGGAATGTCCAGGACGCGGGCCAGCAACTCCAGCGGATAGCGGGCGGCAAACGCAATCGCCAAGTCCGCGTGTCCATCCGAGGCGAAACCATCGATGAGTGCGTGAGCGACTGGGATGGCGTGCCGGTCCATTTGCGCCGCCTGACTGAACAGCACCGGCAGCTCGCTGCGAAGGTCCCGTCCGAAGGCGTCGTCGCCGTAGAACCAGAGCTTCGGGCGCGTTTCGAAATTGGCGTCGTCGACAAACACCGAGGTGACATCGTCGTAGCGGCTGATCCAATAGGAATTGCCGATCCAGTCGCGATAGCAGGGATAGTTCTCGCGCAGGATTTCGAAGGTGGGGTAGGGGTCGCGGGCGAATTCCGGCGACACCAGGCGCAGGGGATTGAGCTTTTCGGTCGATTGCTGAACGCGCATCCGCTGGTGCACTTCGTAGCTGCGATAGCCCGCCCCCTTGGTGACGGCTCGCGGGGCGACGGCGACGCCGTTTCGCCCCAAGGTGGGGGGGCCGACCCAAAGCGAGGTGTCGAGGGTGTCGGCGGCCGGCGCAGGGTTCTGCAGGGTCAAACCGTCGGCCCTAGGCAAGGTCATAGTCCAGCCACAGCTCCCGCACGGATCCCAGGCCGACCGGCGCCAGCGAGATTCCGTCGACGTCCTTGGGCATCCTGTCCACCCGGATTCGCGGGTTCTTCATCCGACGGCTCAAGACCCGCGAGCCGATCGTGGCCTCCTGGTGGGCGATCCAGGCGCCTGGGCAAAGGTGAGGGCCGACGCCGAACGCCATGTGACTGTGGCGACCCTGGCTGGCGAAACCGCTACGCAGCAGCTTGCCGGTGTAGAGATCAGGCCGGAACACGTCGAATCGCTCCGGGTCCTTGAAGATGCGCTCGTCATGGTTGGCCGACACATCGACCATGTTCATCAGCGAGCCGGCCGGAACGCGCTGACCGTGCATGACGATGTCGAAACTGTTGTGCCGCGGCTGCCCGCCGATGGGGGTGGAATGCCGTAGCGTCTCGTGGAAGACCATGTCCCACAGGCGTTCGTCGGCCAGCACCCGGCCCGACTGGTCGCCGTGCTGCAGGAGCAGGTACCACATGTTCATGATCGCTCCGCGGGTGGTCTCGCCGCCGCCGCCGACCACGAGGGCGATATTGGAGGTGATCTCCTCGGTGGAGAGATAGTCGCCGTCGATCTTCGTCTCGCATAGCTTGGAGATGACGTCCTTGCCGACCGCCTTACCGTCGCGATCGTAGAGATAGGTCGGTCGGACCCGGCGCTCTTCGACCATGCCCTGGACGTAGTCCTCCAAATCCTGCCGCGCCTCGAGACCCATCTTCTGGGTCTCCGAGCCGCCCAGCCCCGACATCATGGAATTGTACCAGTAGTAGAACTGGCCGCGGGCTTCCTCGGGAAAGCCGAGCACACCGCAGACCACGGAGATCGGGAACTCGTTGGCGAACGCCCTGCCGATCTCGACAGTGCGCACGCCGCCCTGGTCGCACACGATGGTCCCCTCGGCCGCCAGGTCGTCCCAAGCCGAGATCATGCTGTCGGCCAGACGCTCGATGATCGGAATGCGAGCTTCCAGGGACTGCCCCACCAGGTGTTGACCATAGAGGTTGCGGCGGCGCTTGTGCTCTATCCCGCTCAACTCGAGTTGGGTGTTGCCCAGAACGCCGCTCGAGGACCCTTTGGGAATGGTGTTGAAACCCTCATCGTCGAAGTAACAGCGCGTGATGTCGTCGTAGCGGGTGACGTAGTAGCAGTTATGCAACTTGTCGCGGAACACCGGATAGTGGTCCCGCATGATCCGATAGTATGGATAGGGATTGCGGAAGAACTCGGCGCTGTCGAAGACGCGCGGATCGATCAGCGGCGTACCGTCGGCAGCGCGGCCCATGTCGCAGGCCTGGCCGACGGGCATCAGCGGGAATTCCGCGGCCGAGCGATCCGCGTCGCCGCGGGCCGTCCGCTCCAGGGTTTGGGCAAAGGGACAGGCTTGGGTCATGAGCTTTTTCCTCGCGGCGCAACCGTAGGCGGTCGCCCGCCACGCGTCAAGAAACCGAAACGTGTAGCACTTTTAAGCGTTCGTCGGCTTCCCCACGGCCAAGTGTTCCACAGGCTCGGGCGCGTCGGTCCAGGGCGGCGGTCCGAAATCGCGGAGCGGTTGGCCGGTGAAGTCGGCGCGCTCGCGCATGCGCACGTCCCAACGCTTTCGCGGACCCAGTTCGATGGGATAGCCAGCCCACACGCCGATGTTCTCGCCGGTACGGCCGTCCTTCAGGAGGTCGACGAGCAGCTGCGCGATATCCGCCGGGTCCATGAAGGTCGCCAGGATCTCCGCCGGCGGCCCGTCCGGCCCGCCGAGGTGCGCGAGCTTGCCACCGGGCTTGAAGAGAGCGCGGAGCATCTCGGTGTCGGTCGGACCCATCGCAAGGGCGTTGACACGGATGTTGTGCGGAGCCAAAGCCTGCGCCCCCGCGTCGGTGAGCCCGTTCAGCGCCCATTTGGACGCGTTGTAGAGATCAGTGTCGGGGGCGTTGACGCCTTCCCGGCGCTTGGGCAGCACATAGTCGGTGCTGATGTTGACGATGTCGCCGCCGCCTCGGACTATCATGTGCGGCGCGACGAGGCGGCTCATCATCATCACCGCCCTGACGTTGACGTCGATCACCGCGTCGAAGTCTTCCAGAGCCTTTTCCCACGGGTCGGTGACGGGGGTGGAGCGCCAGACGGCGGCGTTGTTGATCAGAATGTCGATCCCGCCGAACCGGGCGGCGGTGTCGGCGACGAACCCCTCGCAGGCCGCGCGCCGGGCGATGTTGAACACGCCGGACAGCACGCCGCCGCCGCGCGCCGCGATGCTCTCGCCGACGGCGACGACGTCGGGGCGGATATCGCAGATGGCGACTGCGGCGCCTTCGTCAGCCAGGCGTTCGGCGAAGGCTCGGCCCAGGCCTTGGGCGGCGCCGGTTACGATGGCGGTCTTACCGCTGAGATAGGCCATGGCGATCCTCCTCCTCCTTCCACCTCAACCCTCTGGCCCGCCACCCGGGCCCTGCCGCCCTATGCGGCGACGGGGACAGGCTTGGCGGCCGGGACCGGCTTCAGCTCGATCTCGAAGCCGACCCAAACACCGATGTTTTCACCGGTGCGACCGGTATGCCCCTCGCCGATGAGTTGGATCGCGAGGTCGCACACAGCCTCGGGTTTCATCCATGAGGCCACGTCCGCCTCCGAGGGCGCATTGTTGTGGAAGCCGCGCAGCATGTGGGAGTCGGTCGCCCCCATGGAGAAGCTGTTGACGCGGATGTTGTGCGGCGCGAGGGCCTTGGCCCAGGTCAGCGTCAGGCCGAGCACGCCCCACTTCGATACGTCGTAGAGATCCATCGCACTCCCCCCCGCGGTCGGTCGGCCGGGATGTGTGTGCACGTGATCGGTGGCGATGTTGATGATGTGGCCGCCGCCGGCGGCGGTCATGACGGGGATCACCGCCCTGCCAAACAGGAAGACGCCCTTCATGTTCGTACCGATCAGGACATCGTAATCCTGGAGAGACTTGTCGAGCGGGTCCTTGGCGTCCCCGCCGCGCCACACGCCGGCATTGGAAATCAGGATGTCGATCTTGCCGAACTCGGCCAGCGCGCCGTCGACCACCCGCCGCACATCCGCGGGTTTCGAGACGTCGGCCACATGGCCGATCGCGCGCACCCCCAGACGAACGAGCTCCTCCGCCACCCGCACGATTTCTGGCCGGATGTCGCAGACGACGACATCGCACCCCTCGCGGGCGAGAGCTTCGGCGTATTGCCGTCCAAGCCCCACGGCCGCCCCGGTGACCAGGGCGACCTGACCTTGCAGCCGAGCCATCTCAAGCGTCTCCCGTCGCGCGGCGCGCGATTCTGTCTTCTCGCTTCAATTATAGAACGCGTTACGGCCGACTTGGCAAGCCTTCAACCTTCTGAAGCCTTGAGCCGGTCGATCGCGGCGCGGGCGCCGGCCTTGTCGGTGAACCACTCGGCATTCACTTTCAGGAAGGGTGCGTTTTCCGGGGAGAGATCGTGCTCTTCGTAAATCGCCGCCACCGGGCAGGCCTCCACGCAAACGGCGCAGTTGATGCATTCCTCCGGATTGATATGGCACATCCGATCTTCGGACTCGACATAGATGCAATCGACCGGACAGACAGCGACGCAGGACTGGTCCTTTACATCGAGACAGGCGCTCGTAATGACATAGGTCATGAGTTCATTCTTGCTCACATCGGTCGGCTAACGAGCCGACACCTCAACTCATCTGTTTCGTCGGAACAGTTCCGACAAACCTGTTTCGCTGCGGCCCAGGAATTGAAGGCTCGTCCAGGCCTCGTGGTCACCACCCCGGCCAAAGCCACTGCGGCGTCTGGTTGGCGGCAGACCCAAGCGGGCAAATTCCGTCTTGCAATAGCGGAACACGTTGTTACTTTAGGAGGCGGGACATCGTTGTCAAGGCCAATGTGGCGATGGCAATTGCGATCCCGCGGGCGCCTGGCGCCCTCGTCGGTGCGCGACGTTGACGGGTCGCTGGAGGTGATCGTCCCCATGGAGCCGCATTGCGTTGGCGGACCGGGATCGCGCGCGACCCCTCGGGTTGAGCGCTCCGGGCAAGATCGATGAGCAACCAAGTGGAAACCGATGCCATCATCATTGGCGCGGGGCCGATCGGATTGTTCGCCGTCTTCGAGCTCGGCCTTCTCGATCTCGAGGCTCATCTCGTCGACATCCTGGACAGACCGGGAGGCCAGTGCACGGAACTCTATCCCGAGAAGCCGATCTACGACATTCCAGGCCTGCCGTTCGTGACCGGCCAGGGGCTGACCGATCGCCTGACGGAGCAGATCAAGCCCTTCAAGCCGACCTTTCATTTCAATCAGATGGCCTCCGGGCTGCAGCGTCAGCCGGACGGGCGGTGGCGACTGTCGACGGATGCGGGCACGGAGATCATCGCTCACGTGGTCGTCATCGCGGCGGGCGGCGGCAGCTTCGTGCCCAAACGCCCTCCAGTCCAAGGGATCGAAGCCTTTGAAAGCCGGTCGGTGCACTATGCCGTGCGCCGGATGGAAGATTTCCGCGGCAAGAACATCGTCATTGCCGGCGGCGGCGACAGCGCCCTCGACTGGACCCTCAACCTCGCGCCCATCGCCAACAGCCTGACGCTGGTGCATCACCGCGACGGCTTTCGGGCGGCGCAGCACAGCGTCAATCAGATGCGGGAACTCGCAGCCGCGGGCAGGATCACCTTTCACGTAGGGGGCGTGAAGGCGCTTCACGGCCTGGACGGCGTGCTGGAACGGGTGACGCTGGCCGGCGGCGACCGGAAGGAGTGGACGATCGTGGCGGACGCCTTCCTTCCGTTTTTCGGGCTGACCATGAAGCTCGGCCCGATCGCCGATTTCGGGCTGAACCTGCACGAGAACCTGATTCCCGTGGATACGGCCCGCTTCGAGACGCAGACGCCGGGCATCTTCGCCATCGGTGACATCAATACCTATCCCGGCAAGCTGAAGCTGATGCTGTCGGGATTCCACGAGGCGGCGCTGATGGCGCAGGCGGCATTTCGCGTTGCCCGTCCCGATGAGCCGCTTCGGTTTCTGTACACCACCTCTTCGCCCAGCCTCCAGAAGAAGCTGGGTGTCGCCTAGGGCTCCGTCATGAAGATCATAGCCATCGACCGGGAGGGCGCCGAACACTCGCTGGAGGGACGCGACGGCTGGACCGTGATGGAGATCCTGCGTAACGCGGGCCTGCCCATCGAAGCCGAGTGCGGCGGGGCCTGCGCCTGCGCCACCTGTCATGTCTACGTCGATGAAGCCTGGTTCGACCGGCTGCCGCCGCGGTCTGAATTCGAGACCGAGATGCTGGACATGGCGACGGCCTACGAACCCAACTCCCGCCTGTCGTGCCAGATCACCTGCGCCGCCGGTCTGGACGGGCTGAGGGTCACCATCGCCCCGGAGTGAGGGAGGCCCGCAAGGCTGCCCTCGCGGCGTCAAGAGCCCCCGGTCACATAGAGGCACTGGCCCGTGATCCAGCTCGCCGCCGGCGAGGCGAGAAACACCACCGCCGCGCCGATGTCGGTGGGAAGACCGTAGCGGGCCAGCGGGATGTTCAGAGTCTTCAGGAACGCCTCGGCCTTCTCCTCGTCCAGCCGGATTGACTCGTCGAAGTTCTGAGTCCTGATCGGCCCGGGACCGATGGCGTTCACGCGGATCCTCGGCGCCAGTTCGATGGCCAGGGTCTGGGTCAGGCTGTTCACGGCCGCCTTGGCCGCGGCATAGGGTCCGTTCTTGATGTGGCCCCCGTGCGCGGCGCGCGAGGAGGTGTTGATGATGGCGCCCCCTTCCGTCATGCGCCTGGCCGCCGCGACCGCGCCGGTCCACACGGCCTTGAGGTTGAGGTCCATCTGAGCGTCCCAGCGATCCTCCGGCGTGCGGGTGAGGTAGCGTGGCGTGGCGTCGGGGAGGCCTCCGGCGTTGTTGACCCAGATGCTGAAGCCACCGAACTCGGCGGCGGCGGTGTCCGCCAGCTGCTCCACCTCACCCGGAGCCGTGACATCCACCACGTACGCCGCCGCCTTTCGCCCCATGCCCCGGATCTCATCGGCGACCCCCTCCACGTCGGCGCGTGAACGGGCGACAACGGCGACATCCGCGCCGGCCTCGGCAAGGCAGAGCGCGATGCCTCGCCCTATGCCCTTGCCGCCACCCGTGACCACCGCGACCTGGCCGTCCAACCTGAACAGTTCGAGCACCGACATGCGTGCATTCCTCCCGCGGGGCGTGCCCTTCGCGCCCGACTTCCGTCGCACGTTACGATTTCCGCGCAAATGCGCCAATCCGACGCGTGATAACGCCGGTAAGTGGGCATTTGAAATAGGATGATCCCTGAGTGACGTAACACAGACTCGCGCTGAGCCACGCCCCGTCCCATAATGGGGGGCCATGAGCCCAAGAACGCTGCAAAAGACACCTGTCGAGGGACAAGACGCGGAGCCCCAGGCCGCCTCAGCGTCAGAGACCAAGCCGACTCCCCGCCTCAGGCGGGGACGCTATATCAGCGATTCGATCCTGGAGCGGCGGCGGCGTATGCTCGAAGTCGCCAAGGCGATGATCGCCGAAGGGGGCAGCGCCGGGTTCACGATCCGCGAGTTGGGCCGGCGGGCCAAGGTTTCGGTAACGACGATTTACGCCACCTATGGTGACAAGGAGGGCCTGATCGCCGCCGCGATCCAGGACTATTACGATGGACTGCCGGTGGCTCGCGCTCGCCAGACAACCAGCCTGCCCGGCCTCCTGGCCGCGACCGACCTGGCGAGGGACGCGATTCTCGGCAACAAACCCTATGCTCGGCAGTACGCGGAGCTGTATTTTTCCGGTACGCTCGACGCCCGAATCTACAAGGTCATTCAGGAAACCGCAACGGCTTCCGCCGGCCAGATGCCCTGGCTCCAGAAGATCATGCGCGACGGCGATCTGATCCCGGGTCTGGAACTTGGTTACATTGTCACGTTGCTGGCCAATCAACGCCTGATGGTCCTTCACGACTGGGCCCAGGGTCGAGTCAAGGACGAGGATTTGTCGACAGCGACCAAGATGGCGTTCCTGATCATGATGCGCGGCCTGACTCGCGGCCCGACCCAGGCGCGACTCGAGGTCGAGCTCAAGAAGTTGTTGCGGACCGCCGGGAACGGATCGTCCGAGTAGCGCTAACTCCGCAACACGTTGCGCTTTGGGGCGTCTCGTGCTTGTCTGTGGCGGACGGCCGGCCGGCCTCTCGACCGCCCGTCGGACAGGGAAAAGCGCCATGAGCCGCATTCAGAAACTTGCCATCGAGGACTGGGATCCCGAGCTGCGGGCGCTGACCGCGGCCGACGAAGCCACCCCGCTGGAACAGGGCATGATGCGGATGATGGCTCACACACCCGAGATGGCCAAGGGCATGATCGCTTTCAGCGGCGCAATGTTCAAGAACCGCACCTTGCCGCGCCGGTTGGTCGAGCTGGTGCGGTTGCGGGTGGCCTTTCACAACCAATGTCGCAGCTGCATGGCGATCCGCTACAAGACAGCAGTGGACGACGGCATGACCGAAGGCATGGTCTGTTCGCTCGAGCGCCCGCAGGAGGCGGCCGATCTGACCGATGCCGAGAAGTCCGCGCTCCGGTATGCGGAGATCTCCTGCCTCGACCACCTCGGCATCAGCGAGGCGACATTCGATGACCTGCGCGACTACTTCACGGAGGCGCAGATCGTCGAATTGGGGATGTTCATCGCCTTCTTCATCGGGTTCGGCCGGCTGAGCGCCGCCTGGGACATGATCGAGGAACTGCCCCAGGCCTTCCAGGACAAGCAGGCGGCGGTCGTCACCCCCTGGCGCGAAGAGTCGATCCTGGTCCGGGGATAAGCCGCGGGGCGCCCCGCTTGAGGCGCAAACCGGCACATGTTAGGGCTTTCACAAGGAAACGAACGAGGCTGCCCGAACCGGGGCGGTGCGTAGAGGGAGAGGCCCCATGCCCGCGACCGCCGCGACCGTGAGCAGGCCGATCGATCCCCGCGAGTTCGATGCCGTCGACTTTCAGCGCGACCCGTTCCCGTTGTACCGGCGCCTGCGGGACGACCATCCGGTGTTCCACGACCGCTTCCACAATCGCTGGATCCTGAGCCGGTACCAGGACATCGAGGCCGCCTTCCAGGACAGTCAGAGCTTCGACCGCGCCGTCTATGACCCGAACGGACCCTATGAGTTCGGCCGGCGGCACATCTTCGGGCCCAATATCCTCGAATATGGCAACAGCCCCCAGCATCGCTGGATGCGCAACGTGGTCGCCGGCCAGTTCGTGGGTGAGCGGCTGGACGCCTTCCTGCCGATCATTGACAGGATCGCGCGTGAGGTGATCGCGACCTTTGAAAGGGACTGCGAAGTCGAACTGGTCAGCCAGTTCTCCAGCCAGTTTCCGATCCGGGTGATCTCGAACATGCTGGGGCTGCCGCGGGAAGACGAGGCCATGTTCGTGGGCTGGTACCAGGCGCTGATCGCCGGTCTCGGCTTCGGAGGCGAGCACCTTGCCCGCGGTCTCGTCGCGCGCAACGAGATGTGGGACTATATCGATCCGCTGATCGAGCAACGCCGACGCTCGCCGGGCGATGACCTGCTCTCGCGGATCACTATCGCCGAGCTCGATGGCAAGCGCCTGGAGACAAAGGAAATCAAGGGCTTCGTCGCCCTGCTGCTGGCCGCGGGCGGCGACACCACGGACAAGGCCATCGCCAACATGTGGTATCACATGATCTACACGCGCCCGGATGTCTTCCCGCAGGTGCTGGCCGACCCCGAGCTGTGGGGGAACGTCTTCACCGAGATGATGCGCTACGACGCCGTCGTGCACGCCCAGTTCCGCCAGACCACGCGCGAGATTCCCCTGCACGGTGAGGTCATTCCGCGTGGCGCCGGAGTCATCCTATACCTCGGCGCGGGCAATCGCGACGAACGGGTGTTCCGGGATCCTGACGTCTTCGACATCCACCGCGACGATCTCCACATGGGACGCGAGAACCGGTCGGGGAAATACAAGGATGGCAAGCCCGGCCACCTCGGCTTCGGCATGGGCCCACACTTCTGCATGGGCTACGCCATGGCGCGGCAGGAGGCCTCCATCGCCTGTGGCCACCTGGCCCACGCGATGAAGAACGCGCGTCCCAAGTTCGCTGCCCACGAAGGGATCACGTCGCCGTCCATCGATTCCGGCGGCTTCAGATCGCCGCGTGAGCTGTGGATCGAGTTCGACGTGCGGTGACCGACATGGCTGATAGCGTCCGTTGGCTGAGGATCGACTTCGACAAATGCATCAAGGCCGGCGAGTGCTACTACAACCACCCCGAGTTGTTCAGGCGCACGGACAGCGGCTACCCCGCGCTCAGGATCCGTCGTGCCGCGACGCCAGCCCAGTTCCGTGAGGCCCAAGAGGCGATGGAGGTCTGCCCGAGCCGGGCCATTTCGTACGAGGACGACTCTACCGACTGAGCAGGTCGCCCGCTCCTATCTTAAGGGATCCGTCTGGCCGTCCCAGGTGTCGTGGGCGTGCTTCCAGCGCTTGAACACCTCTCGGATGTCCCCATTGTCGCCGTGGATCTCGACGAAGCAGCCGATCTGTCTGACGGCGTTGAAGTAAACCACGTCCGCCACCGCCCACATTTCCACCGCCAGGTCCAGGCCCTGGGCCAGGAAGTCCTGCTTGTCCCGCTCGAACTCGGCGCTGAGGATGCCGACGTGGTGGAAGCCTTCCTCGCGGGGCTTGTACATCTCGGTATAGATCGAAGGCTTGTCGTCGTGCTGCTGGATCAGCTGGATCTGCACCGGCCCACAATAGGCAAAGGCGTAGCTGACGTCGGATTCAGTGGGGTCGCCGCGATAGCGGAAGTAGCCGCGCTGGTCGACCTTCACTGTGTGATGGGGCACGCGGAAGAACGGACCGGCGCCGAAGAGCTTGATCCAGTTCATGCAGGCGGTGTCGATGTCGTTGACGAAATAGGCGTACTGGAACACCGGGCGGTTCAGCACCTGCATGGGAATCCTCCGTGAGCGCCGGCTCGTGTGGCCGGATTTGCGGTCCGCTCCACGATAGCATCGATACAAGAACGTGCTACACTTTTTACGCGGTCTGCCGTCGCACTGAGGCTGCTCGCCGACATCGATAAAACCATCGAGACCCATGGGAGGACGATCATGACAGTCGAGGACCTGCTGGAGATCGAAGCGATCCGAAAACTCCGGACGCTCTATTCCTATTACCTGGACGCCGGCGAACTCGACGCCCTGGTCGCCCTGTTCGCGGATGATGCGGTCTGCGAGTTCGGACCCTATGGGGTGTGGGAGGGCAAGGCGACGATCCGAGCCAACTATGAGGTGGTCGAGCGGCCCATGATCGAGAAGGGCGGCTTCCTCACCCTGCACGCCAACACCAATCATTGGGTGGAATTGACCGGCGCCGATTCGGCGGTGGGCCGGGTCTATCTCATCGACCTGTCGCTAGGTGGCGAGCCTGAGAAGAACCCCATGGTGTGGCTGGGGGTCTACGACGAATCCTATCGAAAGATCGGCGGCGCCTGGAAGATCAGCCGCTCGAGCCTGCAGTTCCTTTGGCCGCAACGCCACGTGACGGCGGGTTTTCCAGGCAAGCACCTGCCGATCAGGAATTGACCCAGACCTACGGACCGCCGGCCACGCTGATACACTGGCCGGTGGTCCACTCGGCCGCCGGCGAGGCGAAGAAAACCGCCGCCGCCGCCGTGTCCTCCGGATAACCCACCCGGCCCAGGGGAATGCCGCGGCCGAAGGCGCCGGCCGCCTCGTCTTCCGTAAGGTGAAGAGTCTCGGCCAGCATCTCGGTCCAGATCACCCCTGGGGCGATGCAGTTGACGGTGATTCCCCGAGGCCCGAGTTCCACGGCCAGCGTCCGAGTCATGGCGATGACGCCGTTGTTGGCGGTGGAATAGGCGCCGAACCCGGGGCTGGCGTGAAGGGCCGCCACGGAGACGATGTTGATGATCCGGCCCCCGTTCTTCATCCGCGCCGCCGCCTCCTGCGAGCCGAAAAATTTGTGGCGCAGGTTGAGCGAAATCTGCTCGTCCCATTTCTGAGGCGTGATCTCCGGCAGGGGGTGCTGCTTGCGATCGAGGTTTCCGCCGGCGTTGTTGACCATGATGTCTATGGCGCCCAGCTCGGCCACCACCCGATCGAGGGCCGATGGGATGACTTTGTCGTCGAGGACATCGCCGGAGATCGCCAGCGCGCGTCGGCCGCGAGCCTTGATCTCCCCGGCCACGGCGTCGACGTCGCCCTGTCGCCGCGCCAGAACCGCGACATCCGCCCCGCAATCGGCCAGGGCCAGGGCGATTCCCCTGCCGATGCCTTTGCCCCCGCCGGTGACCAGCGCGACCTTGCCGTCGAGCCGAAACCGCTCGTACATGCCCATGGATGCCTCCTAAGCTCAGAACCTGTAGTCGACCTGCAGCCGGATCTCCCGGCCCTGGGGAATGATGCCCCAGAGGTCCTGCGGAAGCCCCAGCGGCTTGGCGCCGGTGACGGCCAGAGTCTGGTCGTTGTTGATGTTGGTGCCGATCACGGAAACGGCCCACGGCCCGGCCGTCTGGAAGAAGCGCGCGGACAGGTTGGCCACCGTGTGGGCCGGGGTGGATGTGTTCGGCGCATTATTGACCCGCGGGGTCTTGTCGTAGATCTCGACGTCGGCGTTCAGCGCCACGGAATAGACGGGGGTGATTTCCTTGACCCACGTCCCGCCGAGATTGATCGACAGCGGCGGCCCGCCGAAGGGTTGGTGGCTGAGGTCCTGGAAGCCGTTCACGCAACCTGTCGCCACGGTCTGTCCGGCGTAGCACTGCGAGCCGGGGAACGAGCTGTAGCGCAGGGGCACATAGGTGACCGAACCCCTCAGGGTGAGGTCGCGGTTGACCGCGTAGCTGAGGTTCGCCTCGACGCCCTGGTCGATGGCGCTGCCCGCATTGCCGATGCTGAAGGTCGTGGTGTCCGCGTGGAAGGTGGCCACCTGAAGCTGGTAGTAGGTGTAGTGGAACAGGGTCAGGTCCCCGCTCAGACGGCCATCGAACAGGGTCCCTTTGACGCCGATTTCTTCGCCCTTCACCTTCTCGGGCCGGAAGGTAAGGTTCGACTGGACCTTGGCCTGGGTGGCCACGGGGTCGAACACGCCATTGTGGTAGACGAGATAGTTGGTCACCACGCCAGGGTTGGCGATGCCGCCGGCCAGGAAGCCGGTCTTATAGGCCGCATAGACCATGATGTTCGGCGTGACGTGCCAGGACAGCGTCACCTCAGGCGAGAAGTTCTGATAGCGGGTTCCGATGTTGTAGACCGTACCCGCCGGCGTCAGGGAGCTGAACATTTGCGCGACGGCGTAGGGGCCGAAGAGCTGATCCAGGGCCTGCATCGGCTGGTAGATGGATGACTTCTTGTGGGCGTCGGTCCAGCGCCCCCCGCCGGCGAGCTCCAGATTTGGCAGGATTTTCCAGTTGAATGAGCCGAAGAACGAGAAATCCTCGGCTCCGTTGTTGTCCTGGTCGATCATCGAATTGCTGACACCGGCGTAGTTCGTCTGTCCGGTCAGGCCGGCCGGCAGCGGTCCCAGCAGGAAGATCCGGTTGGTGTTGTATAGATAGCGCCGCTCGTGCTCGTAGAAGCCACCGACTGTGAAGTTCACCGGAAAATCGAAGCTGGTGGCGGCCCGCACCTCCTGCGTATAGAGCGACGTCCGTTCGCTCTGGTAGTCCGGGGTCTCGGCGAAAACGGTAGAGTCATAATTGCCGAACTCGTCCGCCTTCAGATGATAGTAGCCGCTGACCGACGTGAGGGTGACGTGTGGAAAACGGTAGTTAAGGGTCAGGGAGCCGAGCAGTTGCTGCGTCAGGGTATAGTAGCGACCGTCGGAGGGCGCTCCCACGAAGTGGAGCAGCACGGGCGTCGGGATGGTCGCATCGTTTGAAGTGGTGGACGGACAGGTGGCGTTGGTGTCTTCCCACTTGCCGCCCAGGGCCCCGGTGTAGAAGGGGTGCGCGCCGTTCGTGCAGTGGGGGAAGCCGTCATTCCCCGTGGAAGAGTTGTTGTGGTAGTAGGACCCCAGCAGCTTGAAGGTCGCGTCAAACCGCGAGGTCGGCTTCCATACCGCCGTTAGGCGCTCCACCAGTTCCTTGGTCTTGGGATACTTGTCGTAGTTCGGGCCCTCCAGGCTGCTATTCGCCGGCGTAAGAAACGGGTCGGTATGCTTCGGGTCATATTGCGGCGATGCGGGATTTCCGAGAGGATTCACGGCCAGGGACTTCGCCTGGTTGTAGACATAGCCGCCCTGCATGTCCTCGGCCCGTACGGCCAGGCGCACCGCCAGGGTGCTGGTTATCGGGATGGAGACCGCACCCTCGATCTGGGGGTCCTGCGTATTGAACCCGTAGGAAGCCCGCAAATAGCCCTCCAGCCGCTCGCCGGGGCTGTTGCTGTTGATGGCGATCACGCCCGCCGGGCTGTTCTTGCCATAAAACAGCGATTGCGGACCCTTCAGGATCTGGATGTTCGACTGGTCGAAAAAGCCGGCATCGACGATGTGGCCGCGCGTGATCGGTATGCCGTCGATCACCACCGATACCGGTGACTCAGATGCATAGTCCGGTCCGAATACGCCGATGCCGCGAATAAAGATCGCCGAACCGGGCGTGCCACCGCCGGTCCGCTCGATCTGGACGCCTGTCGTGATGGTCGAGAGCTGGATCAGGTCATTGGTATTGTAGCGGCTGATGGTCTCGTTGGAGAGCACCGCGGCGGCCACCGGCGTATCGATGAGCCGCTCTTCCTTCTTACGGGCGGTGACGGTCACTTCCTCGAGCCGTGTGCCCGTGTCGAGGTTCGCACCTGACGTGGCGGCCGTCGCCGAGACATCGGCCGCCCGGGCCCCCTCGGCCGCCATGGATCCGCCGATCGCCAGCCCGAGCGCCGCTGAAGCCAGTAGCCAGCGCCGTCCGGCCGGCGGGCGGCCCATCGGCCGTTCAATAGACATCGACATCCTGGGCACTCCCTCCCTGTCTCGCCTGAGGACCCTCGGCGCCTGCCCGTCATCGCCCGTGCGGGCGCGATTGGGGCTGAACGCCTACGCGCGAACGCGTAAGGCTCCCGACTTGCGCAACTCCCTTGGCGACCCCCTTCGGACCTGTCCGAGGCACGTCGGCCGCTCGTTAGATAATGCGTAACATGTGTTAGCTTTCGGATGCTAGCCCGCGGCCGCACCGAAAGCAACGGGGGGTGTGCGTCCGAGTGCGGGCCCGCCCCTCGAGCCCAGTGACCTCCGGTGTCCGACCACGCCGGATTCCCCTGTGGTGTTCGCGAGGGGGTTCCGACCTCGCCCGCCGCTAGGTCCGCGAGATCGTCCATACCTGGAACAAAATAGGATATTAGCACCTACGAGATCGCCTGCCGGGCGAGTTGCCGTGGGGCCGGTGGCGCATAAAAGAAATGCGTTACACTTTTCGTTCATAACGGCCTTGACACATTCCGCCTGTGGAATAGCGTGGGGTCAATCCCCGAGGGCTCCGCGCCATTTCCAAAGAGGCGTCCGACGGAGCCCGCTGGTGTGACCGCCGCCGCGATGCTCCGCGGACGAGGAACGAACAAGCAGCGCCGGTCAATGGAACCGGCGCCGGAATATGAGGGAGAGATTATGAGGAGCCTGATTGCAGGGATGGAGCGGCAGGCGGCCGCGCGCGGCCCACTGTTCTGCGCGGTGTCGGGGGTTGGGCTGTTGCTGGCCCTCGGCCTCTGGCCGGGCCGCTCAATGGCGGCCGAAGCGTCCTCAGCGTCAGCGACCCCAAATGCCGCCGGCCAAGGAGTGGCGCTCGAAGAGGTGCTCGTCACGGCGCGCAAGACCGCCGAGCGTCTGATCGACGTGCCGGTGGTGGCGAGCGTCATGAGCGCCGAACAACTCCAGAGGTACAACACCACCGACCTCGAACAGCTCAACGCTGAGGTCCCCGGGGTGACGATCTTCCACGCCGACGGTGGCGGCGGGGGTGGCGGCATCTCCATCCGGGGGGTCGGCCAACTGGCCGTGGACTACGGGGCGGAAGAACCGGTCGCCGTCGTCGTCGACGGCATGGCCTTCACCCGGGGGCACATCCTCGACACCGGCTTCTTCGACATGCAGTCGCTCGAAGTGCTGAAGGGTCCACAATCGCTGTTCTTCGGCAAGAACAGCCCGGCCGGCGTGATCAACATCACCAGCAACAACCCGGCTGCCGAGTTTGGCGGGTACATGCGGGCCAGCTACGAATTCAAGACCGAGGACCCGGTGCTCGAAGGGGTCGTCTCCGTTCCGGTGTCGGATAAGCTGGCCTTCAGGTTCGCCGCGCACGTTGAAGACATGCAAGGCGGCTGGATCACCAACACTGCCGTTCCGATCCTCAACAACCCGCTGCGGGGGCAGAAGGGACAGCCGACCTTGGGGGCGAGCTACGACAAATATCCAAAGACCAAGGAGCTCCTCGGGCGAATCACCATGGTCTGGAAGCCCACCGACCGGTTCACCATGACCCTGAAGGCCTTCGGCTCGGTTCGCCACGATGACGACGGCGTCGCCGTGGCCTTGGGCGGTTGCGCCGACGGGATCGGCGGACACCCCTACTATGCCGGTATTCCGGACCCGACGCAGACCTGCACGGGTCATCTGACATGGACCACAAATCAGGCGCTTCCTCCGACGGCCGTCGGTTTGACGCTGGCCGGCGTACCCCCCGGACAGAAGTTCTACATGAACTCCGTGAATTACATCTATACGCTCAACTTGAATTATCGCTTCGACAAATTCGACGTGACCTCGACCACCGGCGTCTGGGACCACCGTGAGAGAGAACACACGGGGTACAGCTTCGACAGCTACGCCGGCATCACCTCAAAGCAGGGCGAATCGGGGGCGCAGTACAGCGAAGAACTTCGAGTGCAGACGAAATTGGATTTCCCGATAAATTTTGTGGTCGGGGCCTACCTGGAAAAAGATCAATATAACCATTACGCGCCGATCACGTTGTTGCCGTTGGGAACCTATCCACTGCCAGGGCCCTATTTCGGCACCTATATGACGTGGAATAATATCGAGGAGAACTCCAACCAGAGCTACTCCTTCTTCGGCCAGGGCAAGTGGCAGATCCTGTCCAACCTCGAACTGGCCGGCGGCGCGCGCTGGTCCCACGAGGATCGCAACGCCTTGGTGTTCAACGACTTCAATGCGTTCGACGCCATCCTGCCGCCGGCGCTGAACTTTTTCTCACCCGCCGGCGTCTACTACCGCCCCTCGCTGAGCTACGAGAACGTCTCGCCCGAAGCCACGCTCACCTGGCATCCGCGCCGGGACCTGACGATCTACGGCGCCTACAAGACGGGCTATCTCGCCGCGGGCATTTCCAATCCGGGCTCAGTTCCCAACCTGACCAGCTTCCCCACTGCGGCCCAGCGGAACCAGCAGCTGATATTCGGCGGCGAGACGGTGGAGGGCTTCGAAGCGGGGATCAAGGGCGTCTTCCTGGACGGGCGTCTGAGCGGCGACGTCGACGCCTTCCGCTATACCTACACCAACCTGCAGGTGGCGGTTTTCAATCCGCAGACGATCAGCTTCTCCACTCAGAACGCCGCCGGCGCCATCAACGAGGGTTTCGAGGGCCAGGCCGCCTTCAAGGTCACCCCTGAACTGACGGTGCGCGGGGCGTTCTCCTATGCCTATCTCCAGTATACGAACTATAAGAACGCCCAGTGCTATCCCGGCCAGACGCTCGCCCTCGGGTGCGTCACCGGCACGATCGGCGGCGTGACGACGAAATTCCAGGACCAGAGCGGCCACCCCTACGGCGACGGCCCGCTCCAGGTCTCTCTGGGGTTCAGCTACGACAGGCCGCTCAACGACAAGTGGTCGTTCCTGTTGACCGCCGATGCGCAGGCGACCTCGTCTGGCTACGACATCCTGGGCCAACCGGGCACGCGCACCCATGCCCATACCCTCATGAATGCGGCGCTGAAGCTCTACCAGAACGACGGCAAGTGGGAGGTGGCGCTCATCGGCACGAACCTCACCGACACCCTCTACGCCGACCCCTATGGCAACAAGCCGCTGGGCAATGTGGGTGACCTGACCGCCTATCTGCATCCGCCGCGGGAGGTAACGCTGCAGGTCACTCGCCGCTTCTAGAGTGCGTTCTTCACCCACGGCGACTACCGCCCGCTGGTGAAGGCGCGGATGGAGGCGATACTCTCCAGCTTCGGGCCATCGGCGCAGGCGGGTTCGCCGAAAGTCCGAGCGTTCTGGGCATGATGAGATCGACGCCCTATCCGCCGAAGGGCTGATCGCGGCGCGTCGAAGTCCGGAGAGGAAGAGGTCGTCGATGGATAATGTGGAGCGGTTGCTGGCGATCGAGGAGATCAGGCAGCTCAAGGCGCGTTACTGGCGCTGCATGGACACCAAGGACTGGGACGGACTGGCGCAGGTGTTCGCGCCCGACGCGGTCTTCGATCTCAGCCAGGTGAACAGTGTGCGCCATCCGCTCACCGGTGAATGGACGCCGCCCTACGGCGACGAAAGCGCAGTCTACCGCGGCCATGCCGCGGTCCTGAAGATGATCCGCGACTCGGTCGCCCGACTGGTCACCGTCCACCACGGCCACATGGGCGAGATCGAGATCACTTCGGAGACGACCGCCCGGGCGATCTGGGCCATGGAGGACCTGATCCACAACGTCCCGGGCGAGTCTCGCATGTTCATGCATGGCTTCGGCCACTACCACGATACCTATGTGCGGCTCGATCGCGGCTGGGCAATCCAGACGACCCGTATCACGCGGCTTTATCTGGAGCGGGACTAGGGCGGGGTTCAGAAGTCCAGGGGCAGGCTGAGGTGGCGCTCGTAGATCAGGTTCCGGTGCGCCAGCAGGACCGGATCGTTCGCCGCCTCGATGACCGGCCCGATCATCTCGTAGCTCAGGCGCATCCAGTCGGGCATGGGATTGACCTCGTGCGGCAGCGGCTCGAGGGCCATGGAAAACACCGTCCAATAGATATCGCAGGCGGTGATCGAATCCCCGACGAGATAGGCCGAACCTGCGGCCTTCTGGCGGTGAAGCCGTGCGGCGAGCATGCGCAGAATGTCGGCGCAACGGGCGGGCGCCTCGGCCGGGCCGCCCACCGAGGCGCTGTAGCTGGTGCGCATGCGGGCGCTGTCCTCGGGTCCCCACGGCGGCTTGGAAAGGGCGGACACCCGCGCCGGATCGGGTGTCCCGGCGAAAGGCGTCCCCATCATCGCCCGCCGCGCCCATCCCCAACCCCACTCCGAGCAGATCTCGCTGGAGATCCCGAGCACCAGCGCCCGGTCTTCCGACCCCGTCGGCAACAGGGGCCGCTCCGGCGCCAGGCGCTCGGCCAGCATCAGGATGTCGTACCAGCCGGTCCGCGGCGGCTCGTCGTCGTACATCGCATTCGGCGCGTTGCGGATGCCCGTCCAGGCCACGAGCGCTTCGTTGGCTTTCCCCGCGTACTGGGCCACCGGGGCGTAGGGGATCTGCTTGTATTCGAGGATCTTCTTGGCCGACTCGCCCCAGGGGCCCGGTACGAAGGCCGTGAGCACCAGCCTGAGGCCGGGAAGATCCTTGGCTTCCGCCACCTCGAGGTACTTCATCGGCTCGCCTCCCGCTTGGCAGGGTTCGCTGACCTTGCCCAACACCCTAACCTATTCCGAATTTCACGGTCCAGGCGAATGGGCGCGATTGTGTGGTTGAGGGCGCCATTCCATCGTGCCATGGATGCCGCAAGACGGCGGGCCCGCGGGGCGGGCCCGCGAGAACGACGGAGGAACTCATGGCCAATGTGCTGATCACCGGCGCCAATCGGGGCATCGGGCTGGAACTGGCGCGCACCTACGCCAAGGCCGGCGACCGGGTGTTCGCCTTCTCCCGCTCGCCTAAGGACGCCAAGGCGCTGAACGACCTCGCGGCCTCGTCCGGCGGCAAGGTCACGGTCCATGCCATGGACGTCGGCGACGGCGCCTCGATCGCCGAGGGCGCCAAGGTCGTCGGCGACACGCCTATCGATATCCTGATCAACAATGCCGGCGTTCTGGGTGGCAATCCCCAGACCCTGCAGGCCATCGATTTCGACGCCTGGATCGACGCCCTGAAGATCATGACCATCGGGCCGTTCCGGGTGGTCCAGACCTTCCTGCCCAATCTGAAGAAGGCCGCCGCGCCGAAGGTGATGACCGTCACCAGCCAGCTGGCCGCCTCGACGTGGCCGTTCGGCGGCACCTACGCCTACTCCAGCGCCAAGGCCGGGGTGAACAAGGTGATGCAGACCCTGGCCCTCGACCTGAAGGGCGACAACATCGCCGTCTCGATGATCCACCCCGGCTGGGTAAAGACCGACATGGGCGGCCCGAACGCCGACATCACCCCCGAAGAGAGCGCGGCGGGCATCCATAAGGTGGTCGCCGGGCTCGGGATGCAGGACACCGGCAAGTTCTTCAAGTGGAACGGCGACATCCACGCCTGGTGAGCGAGCGGTCAAACCCGTAGCGCGTTTTGGTTCAGGGGGGGCATGGTGAACGACAAGGGCGTTTTGGCCGACAGGGTGGCGATCGTCACCGGCTCGACCCGGGGGATAGGCCGGGCGACAGCAGAGGCGTTCGCCTCCGCCGGGGCCCGGGTCGTGATCTCGTCGCGCAAGCCCGAGGCATGCGATGCGACGTGCGCCGAAATGCGCGCCCAGGGACATCAGGTGCTCGGCGTCCCGGCCCACGTCGGCAAACCCGAGGATATCGCACGCCTTGTCGAGACGACACTGGCGCACTTCGGGCGGCTCGACGTCGTGGTCTGCAACGCGGCCGTCAATCCGGTGTTCGCGGAGCTCCAGGAGATCACCGAGGAGACCTGGGCCAAGGTGATGGAGACGAACCTCACCAGCGTCTGGCGGATGGCGAAGGCCGCCTTTCCGGCGATGGCGGCCCAGGGCGGCGGGTCCATGGTGCTGCTGTCGTCCACCGCCAGTCTGGTCGGCACGATCACCGAAGGGCCGTATGCCGTGTCGAAGGCCGCGGAGAACCATCTGGCGCGGCAGCTGGCCGTCCAGTGGGGACCCAGGAACATCCGCGTGAACACCATCGCCCCGGGCCTTACGCGCACCGACATGATCCGCAATCACGATCCCAAGATGATCGCGCGCACCCTCGAGCGCACGCCCCTGCGCCGCATGGCCGAGCCCTCTGAGATCGCGTCGATCGCCCTGTTCTTCGCCTCCGACGCCTCCCGCCACCTAACCGGACAACTGCTGGTGGCGGACGGCGGCGGCCTCCTCTAGCCCGTGACGTCGGCGCCCATGCGCCGGAACCAGGGGTTGTTGGGCGAGCGGTCGGTGACCCGGTTGATGCCGGTCAGGGCATCGGAGGCCTTGGCCTCCTCTGTCTGCTTCATCGTCCAGTCCATGAGGTAGGTGCAGCTGGCGCTCTTCCATACGCCGTCCCGCCGCTCGAAGACGTGGAGATACCGGCCGCCATAGATCTGGGTGGTGGCGCCGTTGCGTCCCCCGGCCAGGCCGTAGCACTCGACATAGGCCTTGTTCTCGCCTTCGAACGCGATCTGCGGGGCGGTCGTCAGATGATAGGTCGCCTCCCCCGCGCGCTCGATATCCCAGAGGACCGGGCGGTAGTCGCGCCAGACGCCTTTGAAGAAGCCGAAGTCGATGGCGGCATCGTCCCAGAACACTTCGTCCATCAGGCTGAAGTCCAGCCATTCCTGGCCGCGTCCATACCGCGTCAGTTGTTGGATTATGGTGTCGCGCGATTTCAGTCGGTCGACCTCGCGCCGCAGCGCCGCTATCTCGGTCGCCAGATCGGTCATGATTTTCTCCTGAAGGTTATGTGCAGTTCCTTGAGCGCGCGCAGGGCGAAGTTGGGCGCGTGGCGCAGGGTGTTGCGCTCCGGGGCCAGTTCGAAATCCTCGACCCGGTCGATAAAGGCGCGGAATCCCCAGTAGAGTTCGCGCCGCGCCAGGGGGGCGCCCAGGCAATGGTGCACGCCGGAGCCGAACGCCAGATGGCTCGCGGCGTTGCGCCGGGTCAGGTCGAGTTTCTCTGGCTCGGGAAAGTGCCGCTCGTCGCGATTGGCGGCGGCGTAGCGTGTGTTGATGATGGCGCCGGCCGGAATATTGACCCCGTGCATCTCGATGTCGCGCCGGGCCACCCGGAACAGCGCCTGGACCGGCGATTCCAGCCGCAACACCTCCTCGATGAAGGTGCGCAGATATTTGTCGGGGTCCGACTTCAGGGTCGCCCAGGCCTCGCGATCGCGGCCCAGCAGCATGACGCCGGCCGAGAGGGCGTTGGTGCTGGTCTCCGAGCCGCCGACGAAGGTGTCGGCCATCATCTCGGCGTGCAGTTCTTCGTCGGTGAGGGTCCGGCCCCATTCCGGAATTACCGTATTGACCATCTCCGAAATCAGCGTCTCGTCGGGTTCCTTGCGTACACGGTCGAAGATCTTCTGGAAGTAATGCTGGGCCTCGATCTCCATCTCGGTGGACCAGATCGCCTCTTCCTCCGTCTGCATCATGCCCAGGCGCTGCACCCAGGCATCGGTCCAGGCCTTGATCCGCCAGATGTCGGACTCCCGCGCGCCCATCTGCTTGCCGATGACGATCAGCGGCAGGGGTATGGCCATCTGTCTGACCCAGTCGCACTCCCCCGCCTCGATGAAGGCGTCCACCAGCCGGTGGGCGAGGGCCTCCACAAAGGGATCCATTTCCTTGATCTTGCTGGCGCGGAAGGCGTGGTCGAACATCGCCCGCATCTGCTTGTGGTTCGGGTCGTCCCGGCCGGCCAGGGTGGGCGCGGGCAGCCACCCTTTCTCCCTGTACAGAGCCTGGATCTTCCGGGCCCGGGCGTCGTCGAATTGCCCGGCGGCGCGCGGGCGCTCGCTCGGGAATCCGTCGGTGTCGAGCAGGACCTTCCGCAGGTCCTCGTAGCGGGTGATGTTGTACATGCCGGTGATCGGGTCTCGCCACACCGGGGCCTGCTCTCGCAGCAGCCTGTAGGCCGGGTAGGGGCACTCCTGGACCTCCGCGTCCAGGAAGTTGATCTCGTCGGGCGAGGCGGGGACGACAGGGTCGTCCATCCTGTTGATCAGCGCCATGGCGTTCCCTCTCCAGCCCAATCAAAACACAAATTCGTTGCATAATTGGTGGACATGGTGACAAAACCGGAAGCCTCGCGCAACCAGTGCGGGAACGAGAAAGCGGCGGCCTATGGCCGAGCCAGCCTTTAGGGAGATGTGAGCCGATGGACCTTGGACTTTCAGGCAAGAAGGCCCTCGTCAGCGGGTCCACCCGCGGCATCGGCCGGCGGATCGTCGAGGCCCTGCTCGCGGACGGGGCGGCCGTCGCGATCGGGGCGCGCAACGAAGCCGAGGTGAAGGAGGCGGTCGCCGAACTCGGCAAGTCCGGCAAGGTGGTCGGCGGCGTCCTCGATGTGGCCGACGCCGAGAGCTACAGGAACTGGATCGCCAGCATGACCGACCAGCTCGGCGGGGTGGACATCTTCGTCCACAACGTCTCCGGCGGCGGCGGCATGGACGGCGAAGCCAGCTGGTACAAATGCTTCGAGATCGACGTCATGGGCGCCGTCCGTGGCGTCGCCGCGGTGACGCCGCACATGAAGGCGGCCGGCTCCGGTTCTATCGTCTTCATCGGCACGACCGCGGCGGTGGAAACCTTCATGGGGCCGATGGCCTACAACGCCTTCAAGGCGGGCCTCGTGACCCACGCCAAGCAGCTCTCCCAGGCCCTGGGCGCGGACAACATCCGGGTGAATGTGGTCTCCCCCGGCCCGATCCTGTTCCCCGGCGGCGCGTGGGAGAACATCGGCAAGGCCATGCCCGATCTCTATAAGTCGCACATCGCCACCCAGCCGAACGGCCGGTTCGGCACGCCCGAGGAGGTCGCCAAGGTGGTCGCCTTCCTGGCCAGCCCGGCGGCCAGCTGGGTGACGGGCGTCAACCTCGTGGTCGACGGCGGCTACACCAAGCGCGTCCAGCTTTAGCGATACGCAAGGCGGCGGCCCCCCCTCCCGCCCCGCGTACGCGGGGGTTCGGCCTTACTCCCCCAGAGGGGGAGAGAGTTCGGACGGGCGCCTCGCCTCCCCCCGCTCGGGGAGGGGGACTCCGAAGGTGGAGGGGCCCTTCTGCTCAGCTTTAGGAGACTCTTCATGCGCACCGAACCCAGGACCGCCCCGAACAGCATGAAGTGTCCGGTGGCGCCCGAGGATGTGGATCTGTTCTCTCCCGGCGCGCAGGAGCACTGGTACGAGGCCTATCCTGTCCTGCACGCGAAATCGCCGGTTCATCGGATCCCCGGAGAGGGCAGCGTGCCGGGGACCGATGGTTTCATCCTCACCAAATACGAGGACATCCTGCGGGTGGTGCGCGATCCCGAGCGTTTCCCGCCCGGCCTGACGACGCCGCCGAAGCCGAACCCCGACGGCTCGATGCCGCAGATGAACGCGATGATGGAGTCGATCCAGACTCTGCGGCCCAATGAGGAGCTGTGGCGGGCGCACAAGTCGGAGCTCACCGATCCCTGGGTGGGGACGGGCGCCACCCGCCACCACGATATGATCAAGGCGGCCGCCAAGGGCCTGATCGACAACTGGATCGACAAGGCCAAGGTCGATTTCGTGGGGGAGTTCGCCCGCCTGCTGCCGCAGATCGTCATGGCCAATGTGCTGGGCTTCCCTCATGCGGACATCCCGCGCATGGAGAAATGGGGCGAGGCCCAGGTGATGGCCTTCGTCTACGGCCACGGCCATCGCAATCTGCTTACCCCCGAGCAGGCGGAGGAACAGAACCGCATCCTCGCCGGCTTCAAGGAATATGTCGCCGACTGGGTGATCGAAAAGCGGAAGAACCCCAAGGGCGACATGATCTCCTGGCTCACCCAGGCGACCTACAGTCCGTTCAACCGCAAGCTGACCGACATGGAGATCAACGGCATCGTCTATGCGATGATGATCGGCGGCCTGGAAACCACGCAGTACGCCATGGCCGAGCAGGCCCAGCTGTTCTGCGAGGACCCGGAACTCTACCGCACGGTCCGGAACGACCGCTCCAAGCTGCGCGGCTTCATCGAAGAGGCCTTGCGCCTGCGCGCCCCAACCCAGGGCCTCTCCACCCGCACCACCACCCAGGACGAAGAGTTCCAGGGGGTGAAGGCGCCGGCCGGATCGATCCTCCACATGCGCTGGGCGGCCGGCAACCGTGACCCCGACGAGTGGGAATGCCCGCACGACCTGCTGCTTGACCGCAAGGGGGTGACCCGCCACCTCACCTTCTCGCAGGGCTCGCGGTCCTGCCCGGGGTCGGGCATTTCGCGCCAGGAACAGCTGATCGCCTGGAACCTGCTGATGGACCGCATCGAGAGCCTGGAATACGGCGAGGGCAACACCTTCGCACACCAACCCGGGATCATGCTGGGCCTGTTCGAGTTGCACCTGAACTTCAGGAAGGCGTGATAGAAGGCGGCATGGCCGCCGCATACGACTACCTGACGATCACGCTCGGGCGCGGGCGCGCCGCCTGGCAGGCGTTCGCGACATACGTGAACAGCCCGGGCGACGAGGCGGTCGCTCGGGTGGGGGGCGAGTTCGTCGGCCTCTTCGCGCCCCAGCTCGGCTTCGCCTCCAACGAGGCGGCGGTCCTGGTCCGCTGGCCGACGGGCCTGCGCGGCTCGATGTCCCCGCTCACCGGGGCGGATGGCGTCGTCGCCTGCCACGAGGATGCGCTGACGCCGACGCTGCGGCCGCGTGTGGGCCAGGAGCTGCGCAATGCCGGGATCTACGTCCACCGCTGGTTCGTGGTCGACGGGGACCGCGTAAAGGACTTCGTCGACCTCTCCGGACAGGCATGGGGCGCCTTCGAGGGCGCCTATGACACCGAGATCTTCGGCCTGTTCACCACGACTCCAACTCCGGAGGATACGGCCAAGGGCCAGGGGCGGCTGCTGCTCCTCACCTGGTACGCCAGCCACGGCGTCTGGGAGGCTTCGCGCGAACAGGCGGCGGATCCGCAGAGCCTTTTCGCCAGGCGCCATGAACTGACCCGCTCGACCATCGGCCGCAGCTCGATCCTGGTCCCGCGGTAGAGACCCGCCTCTCCTCCCCGCTGGGGGAGGAGAGGCGCCTCATCACTGCGCCGTGAGGCCTCCGTCCACGACCATCTCCGAGCCGGTCATGAAGGCGGCCTTGTCCGAGGCCAGGTAGACGATCGCCTCGGCGATGTCGGCGACGGCGCCCATGTGGCCGAGCGGGTGGAGATGGTCGACGCGGTCGCGGGCTTCGTTTTCGCCCACCCCGGTCGCGGTGGCGAAGCCGGTCACGACCTCGCGTCCCATGACCGTGTCGATCACGCCGGGATGCACGGAGTTGACCCGGATCTTCATCGGCGCGAGCTCCATGGCCAGGCATTTGGTCATCAGCCGCACGGCCCCCTTGGACGCGCCGTAGCAGGCGCCGCCGGCGAAGCCGACCAGGCCGGCGACCGAGGAGAGATTGACGATGGCCGCGCCGCCGCGCCACTGGGCCGCGCGCTCGGCCAGGGCCGGGATCGCGTGCTTGCACCCGAGGAACACCCCCTCGACGTTGGCGGAATGCACGCGCCGCCACTCCTCCAGGCTGACCTCGGTGATCCGCCCCAGCCCTCGTGACAGCACGCCGGCGTTGTTGACGAGGATGTCCAGCCCTCCCGCCTCGGCCCTGGCGAAGGCGATCGTTTCGATCCACTGCGCCTCGTCCGTCACGTCCTGGCGCCGCGCCAGGCCGC
>JAQGIW010000124.1 GCA_028290905.1 Caulobacteraceae bacterium
GCCGGCGCGATCACCCTGGGACTTCTGCAGCAGATCCTGAACGCCTTCGATCAGGTGCGCTCGTCGTTCCAGTACCTGGTCAACTCCTGGACGACGATCGTCGAGCTGCTGTCGATCTACAAGCGCCTGCGCACCTTCGAGCGCGCGATCACCGGCGAGACCCTGCCGGCGATCGAAGCCGCGGCGTGAGGACGGCGGTATCGCCCTAAAGCTCCAGGTCGCCCGACAGCGCCGCCTCGGCCATGGCGCAGTGCATGGCGATGCCGCGGGCCATGACGTCCTCGTTGAGCACCATGCGGTTGGAGTGCAGGGCGCAGCAGGTGCGGTAGTCGCCGCCCTCCGGCGCCGCGCCGAGGAAGACCATGGCCCCGGGCGCCTTCTGCAGGATGTAGGAGAAGTCCTCCGCCCCCATCAGCGGGTGGGTCATGGTCACCCAGGCGTCCTCGCCGAACAGGGCCTTGGCGGTGCGCGAGGCCAGCTCGGTGATCCGACCGTCGCAGATCGTCACCGGGAAGCCGTGGTCGATCTCCACCTCCGCCCTCACGTCGTGAGCCGCGGCGACCCCCTCGGCCACCCGCCGGATGCCCTCGTGGGCGATGGTCCGGGTGCGCTCGTTGAAGGTGCGCAGCGTGCCGAGCAGCCGGCCGTCCTCCGGGATGATGTTGTTGGTGGTGCCGGCCTGGATGTGGGCGACGGTGATCACCGCCGGCTCGAACGCCGAGATGCGCCGGGTGACCATGGCCTGCAGGGCGGTGACGATCTCGCACAGCACCGGGATCGGGTCGTGGGCGTCGTGCGGCATGGAGGCGTGGCCGCCCGCGCCGATCACCTTGATGCGGATGACGTCGGAGGCCGCCAGCAGCGGCCCGGTCCGCCCGGCGAAGACGCCGGTGGGCATGTTGGGCGAGATGTGCAGGGCGAAGGCGGCGTCCGGAATGGGATCGATCAGGCCGTCCTCGAGCATGAACCGCGCCCCGTGCCAGCCCTCCTCGCCCGGCTGGAACATGAACATCACCGTGCCGGGTAGCCGGTCGCGCCGGGCGCACAGGGCCCGCGCCGCGCCCGCCAGCATGGCCACGTGGGTGTCGTGGCCGCAGGCGTGCATGGCCCCCTGGTGCAGCGAGGTGAACTCGAGGCCGGTGTCCTCGGTGAGGGGCAGGGCGTCCATGTCGCCCCGTAGCAGCACGGTGCGGCCGTTGGCCGGTCCGCGCAGGATGGCCACCAGGCCGCTGGTCGACGGCCCTTCGCGGATCTCCAGTGGCAGGCCCGCCAGGGCGGCGCGAACCTTGGCCGTGGTCTTGGGCAGGTCCAGCCCCAGTTCCGGCTCGGTGTGGATGGCGCGGCGCAGGGCGATGGCGGCGTCCAGGGCCGCCTCCCCGGCGGCCCTCCAGGTCTCGGTCTCGAAGCTCATGGCGTTCATGACGGGGGCTCTTGCGGTTGGCGGAGCTGAGAGTGGCGACGAGACTTGGCGCGCGACGGCGGTCAAGTCCAGCGTGGCTTTCCCCGCGGGCGTGTCCGAGGCTATGACGCCGCCATGACTCGCCCGCGTTTTCATCTCGCCTTCCCCGTGCGTGACCTGGCCGAAGCCCGCGCGTTCTACGGCGGCCTGCTCGGCTGCCCGGAGGGCCGCTCGGCCGACGACTGGGTGGACTTCGATTTCCACGGCCACCAGATCGTGGCGCACCTGGCGCCGGAAGCCGGCGGGGCATCGACCAACCTCGTCGATGGCGAGGCCATACCGGTTCGGCACTTCGGCGTGATCCTCGAGCCGGATGCCTGGCGGACCCTGGCCGATCGCCTGGTCGCCGCCGGGACCCGCTTCCTGATCCAGCCCCAGACCCGCTTCGCCGGTCAACCCGGGGAACAGCGGACCATGTTCTTCCTCGACCCCTCCGGCAACGCCCTGGAGTTCAAGGCTTTCGCGGACGACGGCCAGGTCTTCGCCAAGGACGTGTTCGCCCGATGAGCGTGACCTTCGCCGACGTCCAATCGGCCGCCGAGCGGCTCGCCGGCCGGTCCATCGTGACGCCCCTGATCGAGAGCCCGGCCCTCAACGAGCGCCTGGGCGCCCGGATGCTGATCAAGCCCGAGACCCTGCAACGGGTGGGGGCCTTCAAGTTCCGCGGCGCCTTCAACCGCCTCAGCCGCCTCTCCCCCGCCGAGCGGAAGGGCGGGGTGGTGGCGTTCTCCTCGGGCAACCACGCCCAGGGGGTCGCCCTGGCGGCGCGGCTGCTGAGCCTTCCGTGCCTGATCATCATGCCGTCCGACGCGCCCAAGGTGAAGCTGGAGGCCACACGCGGCTATGGGGCGGAGGTGCGCTTCTACGACCGCGCCACCGACGACCGCGAAGCCCTGGCGGCCGCGGCGGGGGCGGAGCGCGGGGCCGTGGTGGTCCCCGCCTTCGACGATCCCTTCATCATCGCCGGCCAGGGGACCGTCGGGCTGGAGATCGCCGCCCAGGCGCGGTCTCTCGGCGCATCGATCGACCTGCTGCTGGGACCGGTCGGCGGCGGCGGCCTGATGTCGGGGGTCAGCCTGGCGATGGGCGCCCTCTCGCCGGCGACGCAGCTCTACGGCGTCGAGCCGGCCGGCTTCGACGACACCCGCCGCTCGCTGGACGCGGGCGAGCGCCGCGGCGCCCCGCCGGCGCCGCGCTCGCTGTGCGACGCCCTGGAGTCGCCAATGCCGGGCAAGCTGACCTTCCCGATCCTCCGCGATCATCTGACCGGCGTCCTCACCGTCACCGACGCCGAGGTGGCCGAGGCCATGCGCTACGCCTTCGCGACCCTGAAGCTGGTGGTCGAGCCGGGCGGCGCCGTCGCCCTCGCCGCCCTCCTCGCCGGCAAGCTCGACCTCGCCGGCCGGACCGCCGCCATCATCCTCTCCGGCGCCAACGTCGACCCGGAGCTGTTTTCGCGCGTGCTGGCGGGGGACGTTTAAGGGCAAGCGCAACGCGTCTCTCCCCCCGCTGGGGGGAGTACGGCCGAAGGCCGGGAGGGGGGCGACGCCGCGGAGATCTCGCCCGGTCAGCCCCCATCCCCGGCTTCGCCGGTACTTCCCCCAAAGGGGGAAGAGAGTCTGCGGAAACCCGTCGGCGCGCCGCTCCCCGCCGCTTCGATCCGGGCGATCGCCGCCGTGAGCGGCTCGATGGCGACAGCCATGTGGTGGGCGTTGGCGTGCAGCAGGCGCGTCTCGTCCAGCATCATCCCCACGTGGCCGCGCCAGAACACCAGGTCGCCGCGCGCGAGCGCGTCCCGCGCGATCGGCTCGCCCAGTTCCGCCTGCAGGTCGGTATCCCGCGGGCAGGCGCGGCCGGCGGCGTAGAGGGCCTGTTGCACCAGGCCCGAGCAGTCGATCCCCAGGCTGTCGCGGCCGCCCCACAGGTACGGGGTCCCCAGGAACCTCAGCGCCGTCTCCACCGGATCGGCGAAGTCCGCGCCGATGGGGGCAAGGTGGGCGGCCGGGATCCAGCCGCCGCCCTCCACCCGCGTCAGGGCGCCGGTGATCTCCACCGCCGTGACCAGGGCGCCCAGGCTGAACGGCCCGCGCGCGGGCGCCTTGATGGAGGGCTCGAGGTAGGAGAACGTGCGCAGCGCGCAAATGCGGTGGGTGGGGGCGAGGTCCCGCGCCGAGAGGGCCGCCGCCTCCACGAACCCGACATAGCCGTCCCGGGCAGCCTGGCCCCAGGCGAAACCGTCCTCGATTTCCAGCACGTCGAAGCGCTCGCCGAACAGCAGCTGGTCGACCTGCTCGGCGTCGACGCTCGGCGCGGCGCGCACGGCCGCCGCCGGGATCACCAGGCGCATCGCCTTGGTCGGCTCGAAACGCCCGGCCCGGATCAGACCTTCGAGGGCGGCGCTGGCGAGGTCGGGCCGGGCGAGGGTGAGGCGCGGATCGGCCCTCATGCGTAACGGTCCTCCAGCACGGAGAGAATGGCGCGGATCGCCTGCGCCTCGGCCCCGACCGGCCAGCCGGCGCGGGCGCGCGGGTTCCAGGAGAAGATGTCGAAATGCGCCCAGGCGCCCCCCGTCGGCGCGAAGCGCTGCAGGAACAGGGCGGCGGTCACGGATCCCGCCTGCGCCCAGGCGTCGGGGTCGTTCTTGAGGTCGGCGACGTCGCTGTCCAGCGAGGCGGCGTAGCCTTCCCAGAGCGGCAGGCGCCATAGAGGGTCTTCCACGGTGCGCGATGCGCCGGCCAGGGCCGCGGCCAGATCTTCGTCGACGGTGTAGAAGGGAACCACCTGCGGCCCCAGGGCCACGCGCGCCGCGCCGGTCAGCGTGGCGAGGTCGATCGTCAGGTCCGGCTCCAGCTCGCCGGCGCGGGCCAGGGCGTCGGCCAGGATCAGCCGGCCCTCGGCGTCGGTGTTGCCGACCTCGATGGAGAGGCCCTTGCGCGAGGCCAGCACGTCGCCCGGCCGCATGGCGTCGCCGGAAATGGCGTTCTCCACCGCCGGAACCAGCACGCTGAGCCGCACCGGCAGGTTGAGGCCCATGATCATCCGACCGAGCGCCAGGGCATGGGCCGCCCCGCCCATGTCCTTCTTCATCAGCCGCATGCCGGCGCTGGGCTTGATGTCCAGGCCGCCGGTGTCGAACACCACGCCCTTGCCGACCACGGCCACCTTGGGCCGATCCGCCTCGCCCCAGGTCAGCTCGATCATCCTGGGCGCGCGAGCCGGCGCGGCGGCGCGGCCGACCGCGTGGACCGCGGGATAGCCCGCCTCGAGCAGGTCCTCGCCCACGACCACCGACAGGCTCGCGCCGTGCGCCTCCGCCAGTTCCCGCGCTATGGTCTCGATCTGCAAAGGCCCCATATCGCTGGCGGGGGTGTTGACCATGTCGCGGGCCAGGACGCAGGCGGCCGCGACGGCGTGGACACGGCCGACATCGACACCGGGAGGTGCGAACAGACGCGGCGGCGGCGCGCCGCGTTCCTGTTTGTAGCGATCGAAGCGATAGGTCCCGAGCACCCAGGCCAGGGCGATGTCCTCCGACCGGGCGGAGGCGGTCGGCGCGTCGGGAAAGGCGATCTGGTAGTCGCCGGCCGGGAGGCGCGCCGACAGTCCGCGCCAGGCCATTGCGGAGTCGGGCTTCTCGCCGAGCCCGAAAAGAACCCGCTCGACCGCGCCCTCGGGCGTGGGAACCAGGACGAGTTCGCCGGCCTTGGCCGTGAACGACGCCAGGGTCGCCGCCGCCCGGGTCATCCCGGGGGCGGCCTCCGCGAAGGCCGGCCAGTCGGGCGGCGCGATCGGATGAACTGGAATCGCCGCTCCGGCGTCGGCGTTGGCGGCGGCCACGATGACATCAATCATGGCCCGCTTTTGCACCGTCATGAGAAGGGAAGGAATGTGTCTTTGCGGCCACACCGGACGAGGAAGATTGCGCGCTCGCGTCAGGATGCAATCTGCGGGTAGCAGACCCGGAACCAAACGCCATGATGAGGATTTGGACGATTGGACGGCGAACAGTTCCGTTTGATAGGTCTCGGTGTGTTTATTCGCGGGCGCCCCATGGTCGCGGGGTGTCGGTAAAACGGCAGGTCATAGCGGCCGCCATGCAGGCAAAGAGGGAATTAACGATGAAGATGAAACTCATGGCTGGTGTCGCCCTGGCTGCGGCGACCGCCGCGTCGGGGGCGTGGGCCCTGAACGATGGCTGGTACGGCGCGATCGACGTCGGCGCCCACCAGATGGACCCCCTTAACGCCCATTCGGTCGACCCCGGGCTCACCCCGTTCCGGTACAAGACCCGCACGGACGTGGCGGTCTTCGGCCGCCTCGGCTATCAGCTCATGCCTCACCTGCGGTTCGAAGTTGAAGGCGGCTATCGCCCCGCCACGCTCAAGGGCGTGGGCAACTACCAGGGCAATACGGTCATACTCTGCAATCCCGCCAGCAGCGCCGCCTATGACGGCATGGGCGGCATCACCGGAACCTGCGGCCGGCCCGTCGGCAGCATCGACGCCTTCACCGTGATGGCCAATGCGATCGTCGACATTCTGCCCCATTCGCGGTTCGATCCGTTCATCGGCGGCGGCGTCGGCGCCATCTTCGACAAGGTGCGGGCGCGCGGCACCCTGCTCGGCCCGGGCCTGCCCCCCGCCATCGGCATCGCCGAGAACAGCACCGAGGACTACCTGGTCAGCGAGTCCGACACCGAGTTCGCCTATCAGGGGATCGGCGGTATCGCCTTCCAGGCCTCCGATCGCCTGGCGATCGACCTCACCTATCGGTACATGGAAAGCGACCCGATCAGGTTCCACGCCACCTCCTTCACCGGCGGCTACACCAACCTGTACAAGGGACGGTACAAGGACAACTCCCTGACGCTGGGTCTGCGGTACGCCTTCGGGGCCCCGCCGCCCCCGCCTCCGCCGCCTCCCCCGCCG
>JAQGIW010000184.1 GCA_028290905.1 Caulobacteraceae bacterium
TCGGCCTCGTGACCGGCTCCGCGCCGCCGGACGTGAAGGCGGCGGTCGACGAGGTCAACGCCGGCCGCGCCCAGGCCTACAAGGACATCGCCGCCAAGACCGGGGTCAGCGAACAGGCGGCGGCCGAAGCCGCGGCCCGCACCCTGTTCGGGAGACTGCCTCCCGGCGCCTACTACAAGCCCCTCGGTGGCAGCTGGACCCGCAAATAGCCTATTCGCGCAGGGGCGACAGCGACAGGCCCGGCGCCGGGCGGGCGTTGAGGATCTCGCGGCGGAAGCGGAAGAGCTCGGCGGGCCTGCCGCCGGTGTCCACGTCCATCCGCCCCAGGCCCTCGACCAGTGAGGTGCGCTCGACCACCCGGCGGAAGTTCTGCTTGTGCAAGGCGACGCCGGCCACGGCCTCGACC
Source organism: Caulobacteraceae bacterium (assembly GCA_028290905.1). Lineage (GTDB taxonomy): Bacteria > Pseudomonadota > Alphaproteobacteria > Caulobacterales > Caulobacteraceae > Acaudatibacter. The sequence goes on from JAQGIW010000184.1 coordinate 407, forward strand.
GCGCGCTGCAACGCGGAGAGGGTGAACTCCTCACCCATCAGTTCGAAGATCACCGGCCGGTACTTCATCTTGCCGCGCAGGCGTCCCAGGCCCGTGGCCAGGATGCGCCGGTGGTCGGAGATCATCGGCTCTCCGAGCGCGGGGGTCAGCGCGTGTGGCTCCTCGGGCGCGCCGCCCTGGGCTCGGGCGCGGTCGCGGGCCGCCTCGGGGGCGAGGCCGGCCTCATAGAGCAGTTCGTAGCGCTCGAGCACCCGCTCCTCGTTCCAGGGGGCGCCTTCCAGGGCGAAGAGCAGGCGGATGCGATCGCGGCGGGAGCTGGAGTGTTCGGCCCAGCGCTCCAGGGCGGGGCGGATCTGGCTGTCGATCAGCTCCGGGCGTCCGTTGCGCCAGTCCTCCCAGGGAAAGAACCGCGACCACGGCGACCACGCTGTGTCCGGAGCCTGGGTGTCGACGGCGCGGGGGGCCAGGGCGAGGTAGCCGACGGAGATCACTCGCGCGGCGCCTGCCCCGACGTCGGCCAGCGGCGCGTCGCGGCCCTTGTCTCCGAAGGTGTAGAGCTGCTCCACATAGCCCAGCTCAAACCGCGTCTGCCGGGTGACGTAGTCGCGCAGCGCCAGTTCGAACGTGCGCTGGCCCTGAGGATCGAAGGGACCGAACGGCAGGCCTTCGAGGGTGGAGGTCTGGTCGGTCTGGCTGTCGCGCGGCCGCACGGTGAGGACGCAGGCCTCGCCGTCGAGCAGGGCGATGATCACCGCCGAGAGGCCGATGACGACAGGAAGGGTCATTCGGTGTCGAACGCGGCGGGAGCCGCGCCGTATCCCGCCGCGTCGGCGAGGACGCGGCTGCGCGTGAGATAGCGCTCCTGGGCCGTCCGGGGCGCCCAAGGTTCGATTTCGAGCCGATAGCCCAGGGGAGGACGGCCGAACAGCTTGAGCGCCTCGGCGGGTTCGAAACCGGCCAGCTGGGTGGCCTCGAAATAGGCGCAGGCCCGGTCGGCCTGCTTGATTAGGGCCTTGACCGCGGCGGGGGTGCGCGCGGGCAGGCCGAAGCGGATGTGGATGGCGCTCTCCAGGCGGTCCTCGAAGCCGCGGTAGTCGATCCCCAGGGCCGCCTTGAACGGCGAGATCATGTCGCCGATCACATACTCCGGCGCGTCGTGCAGCAGGGCCGCCAGGCGCCAGCGCGCCTCGATTCCGGGCTGGATGTGGGCGACGATCTCCTCGACCACCACCGAGTGCTGCGCCACCGACATCGGGTGATCGCCGATCGTCTGGCCGTTCCAGCGGGCCACCCGGGCCAGGCCATGGGCGATGTCCTCGATCTCGATGTCCATGGGCGACGGATCGAGGAGATCGAGACGCCGCCCCGACAGCATGCGCTGCCAGGCGCGGGCGGGGGTCCGTCTGTCACCGTCAGCCGATCTCGCCACGCGACTCCTTCCGCGAAGGAGGGACCCTTCAGGGCGTTGTTATAGCACCTCGCTGGCGTGCGGCAGCGGGGCCGCGGCCGAGGGCGCCTCGGCGAGTTCGCGATGGATGGCCTCGGCCGCCTGGCGGATCTGCGCTTCGGAGCCGGCGTAAAGCACCGAGCGGGAGGCGGAGACGACAAGGCCGCGGCCGTCTTTTCGCCGCCCTGCCAGGGCCACCGCCCGCGGCGAGCCGCCCTGTTCGCCAATGCCCGGGACCAGGAAGGGCAGGCTGGGGGCTGCGGCGCGCACCCGCGCGAGGTCGTCGGGATAGGTGGCGCCCACCACCAGCATGACATTGCGCAGGCGGTTCCAGGACTCCTCGGCCCGCCGGGCGATCATCTCGTAAAGGGGCTTTCCGTCCACCAGGGCCATCTGGACCAGCGCCGAGCTGGGATTGCTGTTGCGGCAGAGCACGAGCGCCGCCTTGTCCGGCCGCTGCAGAAACGGCAGCACCGCGTCGTCGCCCATATAGGGGTTCACCGTCACCGCATCGGCGTCGTAGCGGTCGAACGCCTCGCGGGCGTACATCTCGGCCGTCGAGCCGATATCGCCGCGCTTGCCGTCGAGGATCACCACCACCTTCGGAAAGCGCTCGTGGATGTAGGTGATGGTGTCGGCGAGATCCGTTTCGGCGCCCACCGCGGCGTGATGGGCGAACTGCGGCTTGAAGGCGCAGACGAGGTCGCCGACGATGTCGACCACGTGCTTGTTGAACGCCAGGACCGGCCGGAGTCCGCCGGCGATCGCCGCCGGCATTCGCTCGATGACCGGATCCAGTCCGACACAGAGGTCGGCGCCGGACGCCTCCCAGGCCCCCTGCAGTTTTCGCGAGAATTCCACCGTGTCTCCGTCGCTCCGCCATGCGCCTTTCGATCGGCGGATCGTACAGGTCCGCCGGCGCGTTGAACATGGGCCGGCGCGCCTCAGTAGAGCTCCTTGCTTGACATCCCCGGCCTCCGGGGACGCACTGAGGGCGAGGAAACCGGAGGCGGGAGATCGGGATGCAGGACTGGGCTCGAATCATGACGCCTCTGTCGGGAGGCGAGGGGGACCGCCGCGTCCTGGCCGCGGGCGCCGCTGTGGCCGAGGCGTTCGAGGCCGAACTGGCCTGCGTCCACGCGCCGGCCGACGTGGCCGACCTGATCCCGTGGATGGGCGACGGTTTCATGGGCGGGGTGCAGGCCACCGCCGTCCAGAGTCTGCGCGAGGCCGCCGCGGCGGGTGAGAAGGCCGCCCGGGCGGCGGCCGACGCCTGCCCCTACCCGAAAAAGACCTTTACCTCCCTGGCCTCGCCGGTGTGGGCGGCCCTGGCCATGGAGGGCCGGCTCTCCGACGTGGTGGTGTTCGACTTCCCGACGGCGCGGGGCAAGGGAGCGCTCTCCGAAGCCTTCCAGCAGATCCTGGCCGACGAACAGCGGCCGACCCTGGTGGCCCACGAAGGCCTGGCGGTCGGCGGCCCGATCGCCGTGGCCTGGGACGGCGGCAAGGAGGCCAGCCGGGCGGTGCGCACCTCCATCCCGCTTCTGCGCAAGGCGTCCGCGGTGGTGATCCTCTCGGCGCCCGGGGCCTCGCCGCGCCGCTTCGATCCGGAGCTTCTCCGGCGGTTTCTCGCGGCGCGGGGCGTCGAGTCGACGATCGAGGTATTGGGCGACCATGGCGATCCGGCCCCGGCCCTGGTCAAGGCCGCCAAGGCCGCGTCGGCCGGGATGCTGGTGGCGGGCGCCTTCGGGCATCCCCGCCTGCAGGAATATGTGTTCGGCGGCGCCACGCGGACGTTCCTCCACTCGGAAGGGCTGTCGCTCTTCCTCTCCCACTGACCCGCCGCGCGCCGGCGCCCATTGATCGGAGCTTCCATGTCCCTATCGCGCATCGTCATGCGCCTCGCCCGCAATCCCCGGACGGAGTTCGCCGAAGGCGACGATCATCGTGGCTACACCCTGACGGCGCCCCTCACGCCGGACCGGAGGCTCGACGTCGAGGCGTGGCGCAAACACAGGGATCGCTGCGTCGTGCGCCGCTTCGCACCCGACGAGGACCCCGTGGAGGGCCGCCTGGCCCGGCGCGGCGAGAGCTGGTTCTTCGACTACCAGGACGAGGAGGGCGAGGCGGACGAAGCCGTCTACCGCCTGGGTGACCACACCTTTGCCGCCGGCGACTACGTCACCATCACCGATGGCGATGGGCGCCCGCTGACTTACAAGGTCACGGAGGTGATCCCGGTCTGAGGGGCTTAGCCGACCAGCTGGTTTTTCGGAGCCGGGGGGACCCGGGCCCAGAAGTCGGTGAACGCGATGGTGTCGAAGAAGGCGGTGACGTCGACGATCCGGCCGCCGGCGATCCGCATGTACCAGGTGTAGGTGTTCTCGTAGGGCTCGCCGTCGCGCGCCACGCCGACAGCCTCGAAGTACACGATCACCACGTCACCGTCGGCATAGAGCCCGCGCACGGCGGGTACGAGGGGCTCGGAGAGCCGGGCGTTGAACGGGTCGATCACCTGGTCGAGGAATTCCTGTCGACTCTCGTAGAAGCGCGACACCGGCGAATTGCCGACGATCAGCCAGGTCGCGTCGTCGGCGAGAAGTTCGAAGGGACTGCCGACCCCCTCGCTCCAGCGATCGAACGCCGCCCGCACCAGCGCCTTGTTGGCGGTTTCGAGAGCGTTCGGATCCTCGGGCATCGTTTAACTCCCTTCGGGAATGGCCCCAGTGAACGTGGATATGGGGATGCCCGGGCGCCAGCCCCGGACGGTCCCGCCTCGAATTTGACGCCGGTGGCGGACAAGCCTAGGCTTCGACCCCGTCCCAGACCGGAAAGGAGGGTTGCCGAGATGACCGTTCTTGCCCACGACGCCCTCCAAGGCGCCGCCGACTAGGCCGTGCGAGGTCCTGATGTCGGCGGCGAAACGCCAATCCGACATGAAGGATTAACCCCTTGATCGACCAATACGGCTGGAGCGATGGGCTCCGCCAGGAATTCGCACCGCACGCGGTGCTCGGCCACGAGCCCGGACGGATTCTCGTCCAACATCGCGGCGCCTACGTCGTCGCCACCGACGCGGGCGAGATGCCGGCGAAAATATCGGGACGGTTGGCCCGCGAGGCGCCGGAGGGAGGCTATCCGGCGGTGGGCGACTGGGTCGCCCTCACAGTCAGGCCCGAAGAAGGCGCCGCGACCATCCACGCGGTCTTGCCACGCCGCACCGCCTTCACGCGCAAGGCGGCCGATTCTGTGCAGACCCTGCAGGTGATCGCCGCCAACATCGATGTCGCGTTCGTGGTCGCCTCGATGAACGCCGACCTGAAGGGGCGCCGCCTCGAACGCTATCTGGCCGCGGCCTGGCAGAGCGGCGCACGGCCGGTGGTGGTGCTGACCAAGGCCGATCTCACCGAAAACCCGGACGCCGCGGTGGCCGAGACACTGGCGGTGGCCGCCGGGGCGCCGGTCCTGGTGGTGTCGGCCGTGACCGGGGAAGGGATGGCGGCCCTGGCCGCGCATCTTAAGCCAGGGGAGACCTGCGTGCTCGTCGGTTCGTCCGGCGTCGGCAAGTCGACCCTGGTCAACGCCCTGGCCGGCGAGGCGCGGATGGACACCGGCGCAATCCGCGAGGACGACGCGCGCGGGCGCCACACGACCAGCCATCGCGAACTGGCCCTGCTGCCCGGCGGGGCTCTGATCATCGACACCCCGGGGCTGCGCGAACTGGGCCTGATGGACGCCGACGAAGGCCTGGGCGCCGCCTTCGAGGATATCGAAGCCCTGACCGCCGAATGCCGCTTCAACGACTGCGGCCACACCAGCGAACCCGGCTGTGCGGTCCGCGCGGCCCTGGAGTCCGGCGTGCTCGACCCTGCTCGGTGGGGGAACTTCCAGAAGCTGCGGCGCGAGCTCTCCCACCAGGAGCGCAAGGAGGACCGCCTCGCCCGCGAGGCGGAGCGCAAGCGCTGGATCGCCATCAGCAAGGCCCAGCGCGCCGGTCGCAAGCCGAGGGCGTGGGACTGACGTCCCGCCGATTTTTTTGAGTCAAGGCAAGGGCCGGCGGGAAGGCGGCGCCCCGGCCCAGGCCTTGGGCTGGATCGACAGCAGTTCGACGTCGAAGACCAGCACCGCGCCCGGACCGATGTCCTGGCCCGCGCCCTTGTCGCCATAGGCCAGGTCGGCCGGCACGAAGAGGCGCCATTTCGAGCCCACAGGCATGCGCTGCAGGGCCTCGGTCCAGCCCTTGATCACCCCGCTCACGTTGAAGCTCGCCGGCCCTCCGTGGGTCTCCGAGCTGTCGAATTCCGCGCCGTTGACGAGGGTCCCGCGATAGTTGCAGACCACGGTGTCGTCCGCCTTGGGCGTCGGGCCGGTTCCGGTCTTGAGTATCTGGTACTGCAGGCCGCTCGGCAGGCTGACCACCCCCGGCTTGGCCGCGTTGGCCTTGAGGAAGGCGCCTTCCGCCTTGTTGGCCTGCGCGGCCTGGGCGGCCTTCTCCTGCTGGCGGGCCTGGACGCTGGCCTGCAGCTGGGTCACCGCCGCGCGCATCTGTTCTTCGGTCAGGGCAGGCTTGGCGCCGGTCAGGCCGTCCTGGAGCCCGCGGGCGAGGGCGCCCGGATCGACCGCGACGCCGTCCCGAAGAAGGCTCCTGCCGATGTTGAGGCCGATTGCGTAAGCGGCCTGGGCGGTCGGATCCTGCAGGGAGTCCGGGCGCGCGGCGTTCGCTGGCGGGGCCTTGGCGTCCGGAGCCGCGGCGGCGCACGCGGAACCTGCCGCCAGAAGCCCGGCGAGTACAAGGAGGGAGAGTTTCATGGGCGCGTGAAAAGCCGGCTGACCACGTCAGAACTGTGGCTCAAAGCGGGCGTCTCTGTAGAACCGTCGGTGATCCGGGCGTCGCCCTCGCCGTCGAGGGGGCCGCGGCCTTGGCCTGCGCCACGCCCGCCGCAGCTGTGTTCCACCTCGGCCTCGCCCGCTACCGCCGTGGGTCCACTCCGGGCAGTGTTGGACAGAAGCGGATATTTCACCACAGAGGTCACAGAGAAACACGGAGAAGCAAAGAGAAGGAAGGCGCGCCTGCGCGCAATAGACGTCTGGCTCCGCCCTGCCTCGCGGAGACCTTCACTCTTCTTTCTTCCACTCCGCTAAGGCGTCGCGCCGGTCCATTCCCAGTGCCAGGGCTCGAACGGGTAGTTGACGAAGCCGAACTCGCCGGCGTGGGCGATCAGCCAGCCGTAGGCCGGCGTGCGGGACTGGTAGAGCCGGTTGGCGTCGTCGCTGGTGTCCGGCGGATAGCCGGGCGCGGCCCCCAGGTACAGGTCCACGGCCAGGCCGGTGCGATGGGCGGAACAGCGGGCGCGGCTCGCATTGCCGCAATTGCCCTCCCGGTCGCAACGCGCCGCATCGTCGCGTGGATCACGATAGCCTGAGAAGATCGTCAGCAGCCGGGGGTCGGCGGCTAGGACGGGCGACGCGGCGCGCGCCGCGGCCACGAGCCGGCGGTAGGCGGCCAGGGCGGCGGGGCGCAGCTGCACCGGCTTGCCGGCGTATCCTTCGTCGGTCCGCGCGGACGCCAGCTCCGCCGGCGGCGGCGGACCCGGACAGACACCCGTTTCGCTGAGGCGCTCGAAGGGGCGCTGGCGTTCCCAGCGCGTGTTCATGGCGGCGAAGGTGGCGGCGTCGAACTCGCCGTTCGCGGGCAACCCGTGGGGGCCCTGCCAGTCGGCCAAGGCCCGGGCGAAGGCCGGCGAACTGGGCGCGCACGGGGATCCGATCTCCGAGGCGATGCGAGGCGCGTAGACTTCCCAGCCGACCTCCGGGCGGCGGAACGGCGCCCAGGGCAGGGTGTCCAGGCTGGCGGCGTTGAGGCGCGCGGCGGCCTGGAAACTCGGCGGCGCCGCGCAATCGGCGCCGACTCCGGTCGCGAGCGCCGGTTGGGCGGGCGGAGAGATCGTCGGGGCGACGATGGGTGAGGGGAGGCGGACGGCGTCGGACGCGGGTGGCCGCGAGGGAGCGGCCGGCCGGTCGGGCGTCAGGATCGCGAAGGCGATGAAGCCAATGACCGCCAGGGCGGCCAGCCACGCGAACCCGACGAGCAGGCGGCCCAGGCTTCGCGGCATGACGGCTCCCGACGATGGATCGACCGATCAGGAACGACCGGCAAGCGTCGCCGTTCCGCGGATCACCAGCCGCCGACGTTGCGCCTGATCAGGCCGTGGATGTCGTGGCGCAGGTCCTCGTCGTCGTCGGACTTGGACAGCACTTCGGCAACCACGATCGGTCCGCCGGCCGGGCCGCGCGCCTCGTAGCCGGCCATCTTGTATCCATGCGGACCGGCGGTCTCGCTGGCCAGGATATAGCGGGCGCGAATCCCGGACCCGCCTTCGTTGATGTGAATCTGGGCGCCCCCCTCGCCGGCATTGACGGTGACGCCCTTGGCTCCCAGCCCATTGACCTGGACGACCGCGCTGTCTCCGGAGCCGCCATGATCATGGGCGGCCACATGGACCCCGGCGGTGTCGACACCGGCGTGGCCGTCGCCGCTGGCGTGGATATGAATGCCGGGCAGGTTGATATCGACCCTGTCCTTGTCCGGAGCGCCTGGGGCGCCCGGCGCGACGGCCGGAGCCGCCGCCGCGGGGATCTCGGACTTCAGCTGCGTCTCGATCGGCTCGAGGGCGGCATGGGCGTCGCCCCCGCCCAGGCTAACGATCTGCAGCGTCACCTGGTCGCCCTCCTCGGTGGCGTAGACGCAGGTCTTGCCGTCGGCAGCCGCGCTCTTGCGCGTGAGATCGCCCTGGGTGTCGGGGCAGTCCAGCGAAGAGACTGCCCGCAGGGGAGCGGCGGCGTGGGGATGGGGCGGATGGCACCCCGCTAGCGCCAGGGCGGCGCCCGCCGTCAATCCGCCCGCGGTCAATCCGAATGGCCTCATCGTTCTCGCCTTGTCGGCCCTCCTCGGAGGTTCTGCATCAGGATGCAAACATCTGGGTCCGGAGGAGGCGAGGGTCCAGTGAATTAACGGTAAGCCCCCTATTGCTGTCCCGGCCGGGCCCCGGATCCCTCGCGGCGGGCCAGGAACGCCAGGCGTTCGAACAGGGTGACGTCCTGCTCGTTCTTGAGGAGCGCGCCATGCAACGGGGGAATGAGCTTGGTGGGATCGCGCTCGCGCAGGGCGTTGTCGTCGATGTCTTCCACCATGAGCAGCTTCAGCCAGTCGAGCAGTTCGGAGGTCGATGGCTTCTTCTTCAGCCCCGGCACCTTGCGCATGTCGTAGAAGATGCGCAGGGCCTCGGAGACCAGCTTCTGCTTGATCCCCGGATAGTGCACGTCGATGATGGCGCGCATCGTCGTCTCGTCGGGGAAACGGATGTAGTGGAAGAAACACCGGCGCAGGAAGGCGTCGGGCAGCTCCTTCTCGTTGTTGGAGGTGATGAGGACCACCGGGCGGATCTTGGCCTTGATGGTCTCGTTGGTCTCGTAGACGTAGAACTCCATCCGATCGAGTTCCTGCAGCAGGTCGTTGGGGAATTCGATGTCGGCCTTGTCGATCTCGTCGATCAGCAGCACCGGGCGCTCGTCGGATTCGAAGGCGTCCCAGAGCTTGCCATGCTTGATGTAATTGGAGACGTCCTTGACCCGCTCGTCGCCCAACTGGCTGTCACGCAGGCGGGTCACCGCCTCATATTCATAGAGGCCCTGCATGGCCTTGGTGGTCGACTTGATGTGCCAGGTGATCAGCGGAGCCTCGAGGGCCTTGGCGATCTCATAGGCCAGAACCGTCTTCCCCGTGCCCGGCTCGCCCTTGATCAACAGGGGGCGCTCCAGCGCGATGGCCGCGTTCACGGCGATCTTGAGGTCCTCGGTGGCGACGTAATCGCGCGTGCCTTCGAAACGTTTGCTCATCCAGGGGCTCCAAAAAGAGGCGATCGCCTCTTAAAACAGGCGTTCAAAACACGACCACCCTAAAGCCCGCGCGGAGACATTCAAGCGGGCCGAGGGATTATTCCCGGCCGGCGCACGCCAAATCGTCAGTCTGCTCGCAGGAGCGCCAACGGATCGCTGGCGGGGAAGGTCTCCTTGAGGGCTTCATCCAGGCGGGCGTCGAGATCATCGTGGGCGGCGGTCTCGTCGGCGGGCGACTCTCCCCCAGAGGCGCCTTCCCAGGGGTCTTCCGAAGGACGCTCATCGGCGGTCAGGTCGCCGTCTGCGATGCCGGCGACGCTGGCCTGGACGAGGTCGGCCTCGTCCAGTGGCAGGACGCGCGGGGAGTCGATGCCGTCGTCCTCCTCCAGCATTTCCTCCCGTTCGGCCTCGTCCACCTGGTCGGGATCGAAGTCGTCCGGATCCTCCTCATCGTCGTCGTCGTCGTCCTCGGCTGAGGTGACGTCAAAGACGTCCGGCGCCATGTCCGGGTCGGCGATGTCGTAGCCGTCGCGGGTGGTGTTGGTTTCGTCGAACACCTCGGCCAGATCCTGGCTGTCGGCGTCGTCATCGACATCGGCCATCGGTGTTCTCCAGCGTACGCCGGACTCGAACCCGCGTGGGTCGGCGTTCGTTCCCCGTCATGTGGGACGGGCCCGGCTTTTCGACAAGCGCGGGGCGCCCGTCTAAACAGGCGCCGTGAGTCCCGCCGCCGCCCGTCCCCCGCTCGTCCTGGCCAGCGCCAGCCCCCGCCGCCAGGAGCTTCTGGCCCAGGCCGGGGTTACCCCGGACACTATAGACCCGCGCGACATCGACGAGACGCCGCTGAAGGGCGAGACGCCTCGCCTGGCGGCGCTGCGGTTGGCGCAGGAGAAGGCGCGCGTCGCGGGCGCCGACCACGCCGAAGCTTATGTCCTGGCCGCCGACACCGTCGTGGCGGTGGGGCGGCGGATGCTCGGCAAGCCGGCGACCGAGGGCGAGGCCCGCGCCATGCTGGGCCTCCTGTCGGGCCGCGGACATCGGGTCTTCACCGGCGTCTGCCTGACCTGCCCCGACGGTCGGACCGCTTCCCGGGTTTCGGAGACCCGCGTGAAGTTCAAGCGGCTGAGCGATGGGGAGATGGAGATGTTGCTCGCCAGCGGGGAGTGGAGGGGTGCGGCGGGGGCCTATCGCATCCAGGGCCGCGCCGGCGCCTGCGTCGTCAGCCTGATCGGCTCCTACACCGGGGTCGTCGGCCTGCCACTCTATGAGACCATGGGCCTGCTCACCGGCCTCGGCTATCCCGCGCCATGAGCGAGCGCCGCCTCTATCTCGATGTCTGCGCCGGCGAGACGCGCGGGGTGGTCACCCTGGACGGGCGGCCCGAGCGTCTGCTCATCGCCCGCGACGGCGACCTGGCGGTCCAGATCCTGGGGGCGCGGGTCGTCGGCCGGATCCGCGGCCTGGACCGCGCCAACGCTCTGGCCTTCCTCGACCTTGGAGCCGGGCCGGACGCCGTGCTCAACATCACCAAGGAAGCCGGTCCCCTGGGAGAGGGCCAGGCCCTGGAGGTTGAGATCCGCTCCGAGCCGCGGGGAGACAAGGGCGCCAACGCGCGTCCGATCGGCGCCGCGGAGGGCCCGCCCAGGCTCCTGCATGCCGCGCCTTCGATCGCAGAGCGACTGCACGGCTACGCGCCGGCGGCGCAGATCCGCGCCGGGCCGGTGGCGCGCGCGGTGGCCGACGCCGCGCAGGAAGAGGCCCTGCAGACGATCTTCCCCATACCCGGCGGCGGGACGCTGGCGGTGGAGCCGACCCGGGCCCTGACGGCGGTGGACGTGGATCTGGGCTCCCGGCCCGGGGCCGAGGCCAAGCGCGCCGCCCGGGCGGCCAACCTCGCGGCCCTGGGGGTGGCGGCGCGCGTGCTGCGGCTGAAGGGGTTGGGCGGCCTGGTGGTGATCGATCTCGTCGGGCGGGGCCACGACGCCCCGGCCCTGGTGTCGGCCGCGCGCATCGCCTTCGCGCCCGACAATCCCGGCGTCGCCCTGGGGGCGGTCAGCCGGTTCGGGACGCTCGAACTCACCGTGCCGCGCCGCACCCGACCGGCGCTGGATATCCTTATGGACGACACCGGCCGGCTCAGCGTCCTGAGCGAGGCCCTGGCCCTGGCGAGGGCGCTCGAACGCGAGGCGATCGCCGACGGCGGCGGGCGCTTTGAAGCCGTGGCCGCGCCGGAGGTCGCCGCCGCGGCCGCCCCCGCCCTCTCGCAGCTGACAGCCCGCCTCGGCGCTCGCCTCGCGGCGCGCGGGGAGCCGGGACGGCCCCGGGGCGTTGTCTCGGTCGCAAGGATCTGAGGACCTGAGGCATGGCGGCCAAGTGCCCGATCTGCTCCAAACCCGCCGGCCCGGCCTACCGGCCGTTCTGCTCGCGCCGCTGCGCCGACGTCGACCTGCAGCGCTGGCTGGTGGGCCGCTACGCCATTCCGGCGGAGCGCGAGGAAGACGAGGACGAAACGCCGCGTCCCTCACAAGGCGGCGACGAACCAGACTAAATCGTGTCCGCGCGAGGTAAATTGCTTCGCGGTGCGCACGGTCCGTTGCGGGAAGTCGAACGCAGCGCGGCGCCGAAGCCGCCGGCCCCGATCAGCGCCGGAGCCCACGTCGCCGGCTGCGCCGCCGGTCGAGGTGATGTTGACGTCCTTGGCGGCCGCCGGCGAGCCAGGCGGCTGCTGGACAAGGCGCATGCGGGCGCCTATAGACCGGCCTCCCAAAATCTCCGCCTGGGTAGCTCAGTTGGTAGAGCAGCGGACTGAAAATCCGCGTGTCGGTGGTTCGAATCCGCCCCCAGGCACCACCCACCACGTTGCCCCGCCGATCCCGCAAGCTCAGCGTCAGCTGCCCTTCTCTCGCAAGCACAGCGCGGCTGGAAGAGAAGGTGGCTGACCCAATCGCCGTCGAAGTCGTGGTGCGCAACCGGTGATGCGCCGGCGGCTGGTCCCGCGTCGGCGGGAGCCGCTTTGTCGGCTAGGATTCATAAGAACGTATTCATTATGACCCTGCGAGCGACGGGGCCCCAGGCCTTGTCAGCGCCCGCCCCGAGCATGCGCCGGGGCGCTTCCAGGGCCGTGTCTCCGGCAGGGCAGGGGTGACCGTTTTCCAGCCTGCCGTGGACCGCCGACCGGGTCGACCCGGCGGCGCCGACTTTAGGGGAACGCTGGCGGAGAATGCTGCAATGCAATGAATCTGAAGCGGAATCCCGCCATCAAGCGCGCCAACTCATCAAGAAAAACATGCTGCACCGCAATATGAACGCGATTCGGTAGCCGTCCGGCGGCGGTGGGTGCTCCGTACCGCCCCTTGACGGCGGAAAAATCGGTTGCCAAAGGGGCCACTCCGCAAGTCTAACAGCGCGGTAATGCCAAGGGTGACGCGCGCCGCTGCGGGGCGTGGCCCACCTAAACATGTGCACGATCAACCAGGAACCGGCGCCAGATGCTCGAAACAAAACGGACCTCTCAACTCATTGCTCTGGTTGGCGCCCTCGCGCTGCTGGCCGGCGCGCCCGC
>JAQGIW010000207.1 GCA_028290905.1 Caulobacteraceae bacterium
TCGATGTCTCGTTCTACCGCTTCCTCGGCGATCGCATCGGCGTTCCAACTGCGCCAGCCGTGCCCAGCCTACCCCACCTCGTCACGTTGGCCGCCGCTTAGCCCGCACGGGAATTTGCCCCGGTTACTCGCCACACGCTCTAGTTCTTTGTTTTAGCGCACGTTTTATCCGAAAACCGGTTCCCACCTTTCGGAACGCGCCCTACGGCTCGGCCAGGAGGCGGGCGACTAAGGGTTCGATCCACAGGTTGCGCTCACGCCGAAGGCGTTCGGCGTGATAAATCGACGCCAACTTGGCATAGGCCAGATCGAAGTCGTCGTTGACGATCACATAGTCGTAGTCGACCCAGTGCTCGATCTCGCCCCGCGCCCGGCCGAGGCGACGGTCGATCACGTCCTCGGCGTCCTGGGCCCGGGTGTGCAGGCGCTTGGCCAGGTCGCCGATCGTCGGCGGCAGGATGAACACCGTCACCGTATCCTCGGGCGCGACGCGCTGGATGGCCTGGGCGCCTTGCCAGTCGATGTCGAACAGCACGTCACGGCCGTCCTCCAGCAGGCGCATGACGGGCGCGCGCGGGCTGCCGTAGGCGTGCTCATGGACCTCCGCCCATTCCAGGAAGGCGCCGTCGGCCACCATGTCGCGGAAAGCGCCGGCCGTGACGAACCAGTATTCGTGGCCATCCTCCTCGCCGGGACGCGCCTTGCGCGTGGTGACCGAGACCGAGGGCGTGAGATCCGGGTGTTCGGCCACCAGGCGGCGGGCGAGGGAGGTCTTGCCCGCGCCTGAGGGACTGGAGATCACCAGCATCAGGCCGCGCCGCCGCTCCTCCCCGCCATTCGACATGCCGCTATTCGACATTCTGCACCTGCTCGCGGAACTGATCGATGCTCGCCTTGAGCGCCAGCCCGATGGCGGTGAGCGACCCGACGGCGGATTTGGAACACAAGGTGTTGGCCTCGCGCATGAACTCCTGAGTCAGGAAGTCGAGGCGTCGGCCGCTCGCCACGTGCTCGCCGATCAGCGCGCGAGCGGCGGCCACGTGGCCGAGCAGGCGGTCGACCTCCTCGCGCACGTCGGCGCGCAGGGCCAGGGCGGCGGCCTCCTGCAGGATACGATCCTCGGGCGCGCCTTCCCCAAGGAGCTCGACCAACCGACGCTCAAAGCGGGCTTTGATCAGGGCCGGCTGTTGGGCGGCCTCGGCCTCGGCCGATCGCGTGAGGCTGTCGATCCGATCGAGGAAACCACGGAGCAGGGCCTCTATCACATCTCCTTCGGCCTGCCGGGAGAGCTTCAGCCCGTCCAGCGCCTCGGCGATGGAGGCGGCCATGGCGCTCTCCAGGGGCGCGCGCGCGGCCGGGTCCTCGTCCTGGTCCGCCACCTCGACCACGCCCGGCAGAGCCAGGAGGCCGTCCAGCGATGGCGGCGTGGCGCGGCCGGCCGCCACCAGGCCGTCACCGAACGCGAGATAGCTTTCGAGGGCTTCCAGGTTGATCCGGGTCGCGCGTGCGACCGAGGCGCGGCGGCCCTGCACGGCGATATTGATCTGGCCGCGCTGGAACCGCGCCTGCGCCCCCTCCCGCGCCGGACGTTCGAGGGCGTCGAGACCCGGGGGACCGCGGAACCTCACTTCCAGATTGCGGCCGTTGACGGAGCGCGCCTCCACCGCCCAGGCCCAGTCACCCAGGGAGCCCTCCACCCGCGCGAAGCCGGTCATGCTGGCCAGGCTCATGCCGGCGGCCCCGCGCGGCGGACCTGCTCGATCGCCCGCCACCGCGCGACGTTGCGCCGGTGGGCCTCGAAGGTGTCGGCGAACGCGTGGCCGCCGCTTCCGTCGGCGACGAAGTAAAGGTCCGTGGTGGGCGCGGGCGAGAGCGCCGCCGCCAGGGAGGCGCGGCCCGGGTTGTCAATGGGCGTGGGCGGCAGGCCGGCGACCAGATAGGTGTTGTAGGGGTTGCGGGCGGCGAGTTCCGACACCCTGAGCCCATGACCGAGCGTCCCGCCCCCCGAGACTCCGTAGATCACCGTCGGATCGCTCTCCAGGCGCATGCCCTTTCTCAGCCGGTTGATGAACACCGCGGCCACCTTGGGGCGTTCGGCGGGGATGGCGGTCTCCTTTTCGACCACGGAGGCAAGGATTACCGCCTGTTCCCGGGTCGCGAAGGGAAGCCCCGGCGTCCGCGCCGCCCACAGTTCGTCGAGCAGCCTTTTCCGGGCCGCCGCCATTCGCTGAAGCACCGACGCGCGTGTCTCGCCGCGACGCACCTCATAGGTCTCGGGGAGCAGCGAGCCCTCGGGAGGAGTCGGCGCGGGGCCCGTGAGGTAGTCGGCCCGCGACAGGATCGCCACCGCCTCGCGCGAGGTCAGGCCCTCGGGGATGGTCACGAAGTGCCGGACGACCTCGCCGCGGGCGACGGCCGAGATAACCTCCGCGAGCGTTTCGCGGGGTCGGAAGCGATATTCGCCGGCCTTGAGGCGGTGCGCCGCGCCGGTGAGGACGGCGGCGAGGATGAAGCCGGATCGCGAGCGGACGACGCCGGCCCTGGCCAGGTCACGCCCGATCCCGCCGAGACCGGCGCCGGGGGGGAGGACCACATCGGCGACGGCGCGGCCGGGACCAGGTCCGAGGTATCTCCACACTCCCAGGGCCAGGACCAGGGCCACGATGGCGGCGCCGGCAATCAACAGACGTCTCGGGAACTGGCGTCCCGGGAACCGGCGTCCCGCCGCGAGCCGGCTGGGCCGAGGCCTGGCGCGACGCGCGCGAGGCCGGCGCGTCACGGCGCTTTCTTGAACACGACCGAGGCGTTGGTGCCGCCGAACCCGAAGCTGTTGGAAAGGGCGATGTCGATCTTCATGCGCTTGGCGGCGTTGGGCACCAGGTCGAGCGGAGAATCCACCGAAGGGTTGTCGAGGTTGATGGTCGGGGGCGCGACCTGGTCGCGCAGGGCCAGGACGCTGAACGCGGCCTCCACCGCCCCGGCGGCTCCGAGAAGATGGCCGATCGCGGACTTGGTGGAGGACATCGCGGTCTTGCCGGCCGCCTGGCCGAGCAGCCGCTCCACGGCCCCCAGTTCGATCTCGTCGCCCAGCGGGGTCGAGGTGCCGTGGGCGTTGATGTAGTCGATGTCGGCAGGTTCGAGCCCCGCGCTGCGGATCGCCGCCCGCATGGCGCGATAGCCGCCGTCACCGTCTTCGGCGGGAGCGGTAATGTGATAGGCGTCGCCCGCCAGTCCGTAGCCGACGACCTCGGCGTAAATGCGGGCGCCGCGGGCGCGGGCGTGTTCGAGCTCCTCGAGCACCAGGACGCCGGCCCCCTCGCCCATCACGAAGCCGTCGCGATCGCGGTCGTAGGGGCGCGAGGCGCGTTGCGGCTCGTCGTTGAAGTGGGTCGACAGCGCCCGGCAGGCGACGAAGCCGGCGATGCCGATCGGGCAGACGGTCGCTTCGGCGCCCCCGGCCACCATCACGTCGGCGTCGCCGTGCTGGATGAA
This sequence comes from Caulobacteraceae bacterium, assembly GCA_028290905.1. Classification (GTDB taxonomy): domain Bacteria; phylum Pseudomonadota; class Alphaproteobacteria; order Caulobacterales; family Caulobacteraceae; genus Acaudatibacter. Next base: position 3,492 of record JAQGIW010000207.1, read on the forward strand.
GCGCATGGCGTCGCCCACAGCGTGGGCGCCGGTGGCGCAGGCGGTCACCACCGAGTGGTTGGGGCCCTTGAAGCCGTGGCGGATGGAGACCTGGCCCGAGGCCAGGTTGATCAGGGCGGCGGTGATGAAGAAGGGGCTGACGCGGCGGGGCCCCTTCTCGTGCATCTCGATGGCGGTGTCGGCGATGGTGGAAAGGCCGCCGATCCCGGAGCCGATATTCACACCGGTCCGCTCGCGATCGTCCTCGGTGGCCGGCGACCAGCCGGAATCGCGCACCGCCTCGTCGGCGGCGGCCACTGCGTAGAGGATGAAATCGTTGACCCGCCGCTGGTCCTTGGCGCTCATCACCTGGTCGGGATCGAAGGCGTGGGCGAAGTCAGGCCCGCCGCCGCCGCGGCCGTCGACGCGCGGCACCTCGCAGGCGACCTGGCAGGCGTAGCCCGTCGGGTCGAACGCGGTGATGCGCCCAGCGCCCGACTTGCCGGCCAAGATAGCTTGCCAGCTGGGCTCCACCCCCCAGGCGAGGGGAGTGACCATGCCCAATCCCGTGACGACGACCCGACGCACGACGTGAACTCAGGCGCCCTGGACTTAAGCCCCGAGGCGCTCTCCGATGAATTTTACCGCATCGCCCACCGTCTGGATGTGTTCGGCGGCGTCGTCCGGGATCTCGATGTCGAACTCTTCCTCGAAGGCCATCACCAACTCGACGTTATCGAGGCTATCCGCGCCAAGATCGTCGATGAAACTCGCTTTCTCCGTAACCTTCTCAGGATCGGCGTCCAGGTGTTCGATGACGATCTTGCGAACGCGCTCAAGTGTGTCGGACATTTATGGATAAGTCCCTCTCGTTAGATTGGCGCCGGCGGTGTCGGGGAGCCCCGGCCGACGACGCTGCAAGCAATGTCTCTCTCGACTTCGATTTCGCCTAGCATGTTCCTTTCGGTCCGCCTAGCGGCGCCATCGTCGTCACGCGGACGGTCCCAATTGGCGGTCTCAGACCATCGCCATTCCGCCGTTCACATGCAGCGTCTGGCCGGTGACGTAGGCGGCCTCGTCGCTGGCGAGGTAGACGCAGGCCGAGCCGATGTCGGCGCCCTCGCCGAGGCGGCCCTGGGGAATGGTGGCGAGGATCTGGGCCTTCTGGTCTTCGCTGAGAGCATCGGTCATCGGCGTGGCGATGAAGCCGGGCGCGACGCAATTCACCGTGATGTTGCGACTGGCGACCTCCTGGGCGAGGGCCTTGGAGAAGCCGATCATGCCGGCCTTGGAGGCGGCGTAGTTGGCCTGGCCCGGATTGCCGGTGACGCCCACCACCGAGGTGATGCCGATGATGCGTCCGGCGCGCCGGCGCATCATCCCGCGCAGCGCCGCGCGCGACAGCCGGAAGTAGCTCTCCAGGTTGACCCTCATCACCGCCTGCCAGTCCTCATCCTTCATGCGCAGCAGAAGGCCGTCGCGGGTGATGCCGGCATTGGCGACCAGGATGTCGAGCGGGGCGCCGGCGGCGGCCTCGGCCGCACCGACCAGGGCGTCCACCGCCGCCGGGTCGCCGAGGTCGCAGACGACCACAGGGGCCCGTTCCCCCAGCTCCTCCCCCAGGACATCCAGCGCTGCCTGGCGCGTGCCCGACAGGATCACCTGCGCGCCCTGGGCGTGCAGCGCGCGGGTGATGGCGCCGCCGAGACCGCCGGAGGCGCCGGTGACCAGTGCCGTCTTGCCGGAGAGATCGAACATCGCGTTTGCCTAAATCGATTTGGCGAAGGCTTCGAGGTCGGCCGGCGTCCCCAGGGCGGTGGCGGCGGCGTCGGGCGCGATGCGCTTGGCTATCCCGGTGAGCACCTTGCCGGCGCCCACCTCGGCAAAGGCGGTGACACCGCCCTCGCCGGCCAGCCATTCCATGCTCTCACGCCACCGCACGCGGCCGGTGACCTGTTCCACCAGAAGGCTGCGGATCAGGTCGGGGTCGAGCACGGGCCGGGCCGTGACATTGGCCACCAGGGGCGCGCGCGGAGGCTGGATGGCGGTCTCCGCCAAGGCCCGCGCCATCTCCTCGGCCGCCGGCTGCATCAGGGGACAGTGAAAGGGGGCCGAGACATTCAACGGGATCGCCCGGGCGCCGAGCTCCTTGGCTTTGGCGATGGCGAGGTCCACGGCCGCGGCTGCCCCGGAGATCACGACGTTGCCGGCGTTGTTGTCGTTGGCGACCACGCACACCCCGGCCGCCGATCCCGCCTCGGCCGCGGCCTCGGCCAGGGCGACGGTGCTCTTGGGGCCGATCAGCGAGGCCATGGCCCCCTCCCCCACCGGCGCGGCCCTCTGCATGGCGGCGCCGCGCAGCCGAAGCAGCCGCGCCGTGTCGCCGAGGCTGATCGCGCCGGCGGCCGCCAGGGCGGAGTATTCGCCCAGGGAATGGCCGGCCACGAAGGCGGCGCGCTCCACGGGGAGCCCGAACTCCGCCGCCAGCGCCGCCATGGCCGCCAGGCTGACCGCCATCAGGGCGGGTTGGGCGTTCTCGGTGAGGGTGAGATCCTCGATCGGCCCCTCGCGCATCAGCTTGAAGAGACGTTGGCCCAGGGCGTCGTCCACCTCCTCGAACACCGCCCGGGCAGTGGGGAAGGCCTCGGCCAATTCCGCGCCCATGCCCACGGCCTGGCTGCCCTGGCCGGGAAAGAGGAAAGCAAGAGACATGGCGGGGGCGAATCCTCCTGGGGTCGTTCCTAGCGGCGGAGCGTTAGGTCAAAGGTCGACGGCCCACAAGCGTTCCAGGAGCGCCGCCTTCGAGGCCGCAAAACAAGAGCGGACTGGAAGCCTGCGCTCAGGCGGAGCATAAGGTCGTCGACCAACCGCAACCGGACAAGCCCGCCATGAAGCGCCTATTCGCCCTCGCCTGTGCGGCCAGTTTTTTCGCCGCCCCCGCCCTGGCCGCCCTCACCGTGGGCGCCCCCGCCCCCGAGTTCTCCGCGCAGGCCTCCCAGGCCGGCAAGCAGTTCTCCTTCCGCCTTTCCGACGCGCTGAAGAAGGGGCCGGTGGTGCTCTACTTCTTCCCCGCCGCCTTCACCCCCGGCTGCACGATCGAGGCCCATGAGTTCGCCGAGGCCGCTGAAGACTACAAGAAACTCGGGGCCACCCTGATCGGCGTCACCGCCGGCAACATCAACCGCCTGACCGAGTTTTCGGTCAGTGAATGCCGCTCAAAATTTCCAGTCGCCGCCGACCCTCACGCGGTCATCGCAAAGACCTACGGGGCCACCCTGGCCGTCTATCCTGGCTTTTCCGACCGCACGAGCTATGTGATTGGCCCGGACGACAAGGTTCTGTTCGTCTATTCCAACTCGAACCCCGACCAGCACGTGGGCAAGACCCTGGAGGCCGTGAAGGCGTACCGGTCGGCGCATCCGCTATAGGACCTTGCGCCACGCGCCGTTTACGCGTAACAGCGCCGGCTTCTCAGGAGAGCGGTCTCTTCACGGAACGGCAAAGGGCTCGGGGGATCTCCTCGGCCGCCGTGATTTAGAACCATCGTTTCGCGGGCGCCTGTTCCGAAGCCCCGCGGGCGCCGCCCTCCCCATCGGACGAAGGACGCCATGCCTGCCTACGAGCACGTGCTCATCGCACGCCAGGACATATCGCCGGCCCAGGCCGAGACCCTGAACGAAGAGCTGAAGACCCTGATCGAATCCCTTGGCGGCCACATCGCCAAGATCGAATACTGGGGTCTCCGCAACCTCACCTACCGGATCAAGAAGAACCGCAAGGGCCACTACTCCCTGCTCGCCATCGACGCCCCGGCGCCGGCTGTGAAGGAGATGGAGCGGCAGATCTCGCTCAACGAGGACGTGCTGCGGTTCATGACCGTGCGCGTCGAGACACTCGACCTCGAGCTGTCGCCGGTGCTGGCGCGACGTGATCGCGAGCGCGAACGGCGCTTCGACGATACTCCTGAGCCCCGGCTCGCCTGATCCCCGTTCTTCAAGAGACCAGACCCATGTCCGAAGAGACCACAATTCCCGAGTCCGGTGGCGGCGGCGGCGGCGGCCGGCGCGCCTTCCTGCGCCGGCGCAAAGTCTGCCCGTTCTCCGGCGCCAACGCCCCAAAGATCGACTACAAGGACGTCAAGCTGCTCCAGCGCTACGTCTCCGAGCGCGGCAAGATCGTGCCCTCGCGCATCACCGCGGTGTCGGCCAAGAAGCAGCGTGAACTGGCCAAGGCCATCAAGCGCGCCCGCTTCCTGGCTCTCCTGCCGCACGTTGTGAAATAGGGGCGGCGGGAACCATGAAAGTCATTCTCCTCGAACGCGTCGAGCGCCTGGGGGCCCTGGGCGAGGTCGTCAACGTCAAGGACGGGTTCGCCCGTAACTTCCTGCTGCCGAGGTCCAAGGCGCTACGCGCCACCCAGGCCAATATGAAGGTGTTCGAAGGCCAGCGGACGGAGATAGAGAACCGCAACGCCACCGCTCGTGCGGCCGCGGAAAAGGCCGGCCAGCGCCTGGACGGCAGCGCCTATGTGATGATCCGTCAGGCCGGCGACAGCGGCCAGCTCTATGGTTCGGTCAGCGGCCGCGACATCGCCGACGCGGTCAATGCCGAGGGGGGCCGGATCGACCGGTCGATGGTGGCGCTCGACAAGCCGATCAAGACGCTCGGCGTTCACCCGATCAAGGTGCGCCTGCACGCCGAGGTCATCGTGACGGTGAGCATCAACATCGCTCGCAGCCCCGACGAGGCCGAGCGCCAGGCGCGCGGCGAGAACGTCATCGCCTCGCAGTTCGAGGAGGATCGCGCCTCCGACGCCCAGTCGGCAGCCGACATGCTCGAAGGCGGGGCGGGTAGCCATGAGGCATTTGGACGCGACGAGTAGCTATCCACAGTAAAGTTTTTCCTGTGGGTTCCGGCCCAGGCGACGGCGGCGGGGGTGACTTGGGAGTAAGGTGAGGCATGGCCCTCGTTCCCATGCTGGATCTGCGTCCAAGCCCCGCCAATGACATCCCCCACGCCCCGGCCAACATCGAGGCCGAGCAGGCGCTTCTGGGCGTGCTGCTCTATGACAACACCGCCTATGAGCGGCTGAGCGACTCCCTCCAGCCGTCGCACTTCTTCGAGCCGTTCCACGGCCGGCTCTACGGCGCCATCCAGGCGCATGTGCGCCGCGGGCACCTCGCCGAGCCGATCCTGCTGGCCGAACAGTTCCAGCGTGACCCGGCGTTCGAGGAACTCGGCGGCATCCGCTACCTGGCCGACATGGTCGACCGGGCCCCGCCGGCCGCCAACGCCCCCGACTATGCCCGGGTGATCTACGATCTGGCCTTGCGCCGCGACCTGATCCGCATCGGCGGCGAGATCGCCGCCGCCGCCCAGGCAGGCGACCCGGACCTGTCGGGCCGCGAACAGATCGAGGCGGCGGAACAACAGCTCTATATGCTCGCCGAGACGGGCGCCGCCTCCAGCGGCTTCATGAGCTTCTCCGACTCCCTGGCCGGAGCGGTGAACATGGCCGCCGAGGCCTACAGCCGGGAAGGCGGGCTGTCGGGCCTGTCCACCGGCCTGCGCGACCTCGACAAGATGCTGGGCGGACTGCACCCGTCGGACCTGATCATCCTGGCCGCCCGGCCCTCGATGGGGAAGACCTCCCTGGGCGCCAACATCGCCTTCAACGTCGCCCGCCGCTACGCCTGGGAGCCGGCGCCGGACGGCGGGCGCAAGACCGTCGACGGCGGCGTGGTCGCCTTCTTCTCGCTGGAAATGTCGGCCGAGCAGCTGGCCATGCGCCTGCTCGCCGAGGTCACCCGCATTCCCTCGGACCTGATCCGCAAGGGCGAGATCAAGGCCAGCGAATTCGGGGAGATCCGCGACGCCGCCGCCGAGATCGGCGAGTCGCCGCTCTATATCGACGCCACTGGCGGCATCTCGATCGGTAAACTGGCGGCCCGGGCGCGGCGGCTCAAGCGCACGGTCGGCCTCGACCTCGTCGTGGTCGACTATCTTCAGCTGGTGACCGGGGGCGAGGGCCGGGTGGAGAACCGGGTCCAGGAGGTCAGCCAGATCACCCAGGGGCTCAAGTCGCTGGCCAAGGAGCTGGCGGTGCCTATCGTCGCTCTCGCCCAGCTTTCGCGTCAGGTTGAGAACCGCGACGACAAGCGTCCGCAGCTGTCCGACCTGCGGGAATCCGGGTCGATAGAGCAGGACGCCGACGTGGTGATGTTCATCTATCGCGAGGCCTACTACCTCGGCCGGGTGGAACCGCGGGACAACACTCCCGAGCACCTCGAGTGGACCGAGAAACTCGACCAGATCCGCAACGTGGCCGAGATCATTATCGGCAAGCAGCGCCACGGACCGATCGGCACGGTCAAGTTGCACTATGATGAGAACATCACCAAGTTCAGCGACCTCGCCCGCGAAAGCCGCTTCGAACCGCATTGACGGCGTATGATCCGGGCCATTACCGATTCGAAAGGCCCGCATGGCCCGCGACGGCGCCCTCTACGCCTGCCAATCCTGTGGAACCACCCACGCCAAATGGGCGGGGCAGTGCGCCGCCTGCGGATCCTGGAACAGCCTCGTCGAGGAGATCGTCTCGCGGCCGCCCGGGGCTCTGGCGCCCGGCCGGGGAGCCAAGACGCGCGGCCTCGCCTTCGAGGGGCTGGAGGCGCACGCGCCCAGCCCACCCCGCATCGCCACCGGCCTGGAGGAATTCGACCGCGTCTGCGGCGGCGGGGTCGTGCCCGGCTCGGCGATCCTGCTTGCGGGCGACCCTGGCGTCGGCAAGTCGACCCTTCTGCTGCAGGTGTGCGCCCAGGCGGCGCGCCGCGGCGCCGCCTGCGCCTACATCTCCGGCGAGGAGGCCGTAGAGCAGATCCGCGCCCGGGCCCGGCGCCTCGGCCTGGCCGATGCGCCGGTCAAACTGGCGGCCGAGACCGCCCTTCGCGACGTCGTCGACGCCCTCAGGCGCGAGGCCTTCGATCTGGTGGTCGTCGATTCGATCCAGACCCTGTGGAGCGACGCCCACGAAGCCGGTCCGGGGTCGGTAACCCAGGTCCGCGCCTGCGCGGGCGAGCTGGTGCGCCTGGCGAAGCGCAAGGGCGTGGCCATCATCATGGTGGGCCACGTCACCAAGGACGGTCAGATCGCCGGTCCCCGGGTGGTCGAACACATGGTCGACGCGGTCCTCGCCTTCGAGGGTGAGCGCGGCTATCCGTTCCGGATCCTGCGGGGCGCCAAGAACCGCTTCGGGGCCACCGACGAGATCGGCGTCTTCGAGATGGGCGACGCAGGGCTGGCCGAGGTGAGAAACCCCTCGGCCCTGTTCCTCAACGAGGGCGGCGAGCGCGCGGCGGGGGCGGCGGTGTTCGCCGGCATCGAGGGCTCGCGCCCCGTGCTGGTGGAATTCCAGGCCCTGGTCGCGCCGTCCGTGTACGGCACGCCGCGCCGGGCGGTGGTGGGCTGGGACAGCGGCCGCCTGGCCATGGTGATGGCCGTGCTGGAGGCGCGCTGTGGACTTGGATTCGCCACGCGCGATGTCTATTTGAACGTCGCCGGGGGCCTTAGGATCAGCGAGCCGGCGGCCGACCTGGCCGCCGCCGCGGCCCTGGCGTCGTCCGCTCTGGACGTCGCCCTGCCCCAGGATTGCGTCGTCTTCGGAGAGATCAGCCTCTCGGGAGACATCCGGCCAGTGAGCAGAATGGAAGCCCGTTTGAAGGAGTCCGCGAAGCTGGGATTCTCGCGCGCCCTGGCGCCGGCGCCGGCCGACGGCGGCTCCGCCGTGGCCGTGACCGCCGTGGCGCGGCTGGCGGACGCGGTGGCCAAGATCGGCGACGGCGCGTGACCGCGTTCGACTACGCGGCCGGTCTCGTGCTCCTGGTCTCGGGATTGTTCGGCTTCGCGCGGGGCGCGACCCACGAGATCACCACGGTCATCGCCCTGGTGGTGGCGGCGGTCCTCGCCGTGGCGGCGCTGGTTTTCACCGCGCCGCTGGCCCTGCATGTGATCCACACCCCATGGCTCGCCGAGGCTGCGGCCGTCCTGCTGACCTTCATCCTGATCTACGCCATCCTTCGCCTGATCGGCGGCGCCCTGACGCGGGGCGTCAAGCAGACGAGCCTGTCCGGACTTGACCGGCTGTTGGGCTTCGGCGTCGGCCTTGTCAGGGCGCTTGTGGTGCTGGGCGGCTTCATCCTGCTGATCGACGCCGCGACCCCGCCGGAGCGCATGCCCGCCTGGATCACCGGCGCCAAACTCTACCCCCTGGCGTCGGCCGCCGGCGGCGCGCTGAGAACGTTCGCGCCCGGCGGCCTCAAGGTCGCACACGACGTCGCTCCGTCTCTCACGGACGCCGTCAACGGAGACACCCCGCCGCCGGCGACGCCGGCGCCCCATCATCGCCGGGTCAAAGACCCCGGCACGGAGGAACCGCGTTGACCCCAGACAGTCAGCCCCTGGCCGGGCTCGCCTTCGCGCGGGACCCGGCCGACGACAGTCCCCGCCTCGAATGCGGGGTGTTCGGCGTGTTCGACATCCCGGAGGCCGCGCGGCTGGTGGCGCTGGGCCTCCACGCCCTGCAGCATCGCGGCCAGGAGGCCTGCGGCATCGCCGCCTTCGACGGCCAGGGCTTCCACACCGAACGTCACCTGGGCCACGTGGCCGACAATTTCTCGGGCGCCGACCTGGCCAGGCGGCTTCCGGGGTGTTCGGCGATCGGCCACACCCGCTATTCCACCGCCGGCGGAAGTTTCCTGCGCAACGGCCAGCCGATGTTCGCCGATCTCGAAGCCGGGGGGATCGCCATCGCCCACAACGGCAACCTGACCAACTTCCTCTACCTGCGCGACCAGCTGGTCTCCGAAGGGGCGATCTTTCAGTCGACGTCAGACTCCGAGGTGATCCTTCACCTCATCGCGCGCTCGCGCAAACGCAAGGTGGTGGACCGGTTCATCGACGCGCTGTCGCAGGTGGAAGGCGGCTACGCCCTGGTGGCGCTGACCAACAAGAAACTGATCGGGGTTCGCGACCCCCTGGGGATCCGGCCGCTGGTGCTGGGGGAACTGGACGGAAAGTGCGTGTTCGCTTCGGAAACCCGCGCCCTGGACATGATCGGCGCGCGCTTCGTGCGCGATGTCGAGCACGGCGAGATGGTGGTGGTCTCGGAGGACGGCGTGGAGTCCATCCGCCCCTTCCCGGCCGCCCGCGCCCGGCCCTGCGTGTTCGAATACGTCTACTTCGCCATGCCGGACAGCGTGGTCAACGGCCGCTCGGTCTATGAGGTCCGCAAGCGCCTCGGCCGCCGGCTGGCCCGGGAAAGCCACGTGCCCGTCGACGTGGTGGCGCCGGTGCCCGACTCCGGCGTCCCGGCCGCCATCGGCTACGCCCAGGAAAGCGGCGTTCCCTTCGAGATGGGCATCATCCGCAACCACTATGTGGGCCGCACCTTCATCCAGCCGTCCCAGGGCGCGCGGGAGCTGGGGGTGAGGATGAAGCTGAGCCCGAACAAGGCCGTGCTGGCGGGCAAGCGCGTCATGCTGATCGATGATTCCATCGTGCGGGGCACCAATTCGGTGCGGGTGGTGCGCATGGTGCGCGAGGCGGGCGCCGCCGAGGTCCACCTGCGGTCGGCCTCGCCGCAGATCAAATGGCCCGACTACTACGGCATCGACATGCCCGACCGGGCCGACCTGCTGGCCGCCAACCGCTCGCTCGAGGAGATGCGACAGCTGCTCGAGGTCGATAGCCTTGGTTTCCTGTCGGTCGACGGCCTCTACTGGGCGATGGACGCCGGTCCGCGCGACCCGCTCTGCCCCCAGTTCACCGACCACTACTTCACCGGCGACTATCCCACGCGGCTGCTCGACCGCGAGTTGGCCCAGGGCCTCGGCGAATCGGTCGATCGCCAGCTCTCCTTCCTGATCGACGCCTGAGGCTGACGCGATGACCGAAGCTCAGCCCCTGGCCGGCCGCGTGGCCCTCGTCACGGGCGCGTCACGGGGCCTGGGACGAGCGGCCGCCCTGGGCTTGAGCGCCGCGGGCGCCCACGTCATCGCGGTAGGACGGACGCAGGGGGCGCTCGAGGACCTGGACGACGAGGCGCGGGCGCTGGGCGGCGAGCGTGTCACCCTCGTTCCCCTGGACCTCACCAACGGCGCCGGAATCGACGAACTGGGACAGGCGATCTTCCAGCGTCACCGGCGGCTCGACGTCCTGGTGCACGCTGCGGCCATGCTGTCACAGCTCCGTCCGGTGGCCCACGTCCCTCCGGAACTGTGGGAGAAGATGGTCGCCACCAACGTCACCAGCGCCTATCGCCTGATCCGCTCGCTGGAGTCCCTGCTTCGCGCTTCGCCTTCGGCGCGGGCGATTTTCCTGACCGACTCGCAGGCGGCGCGGCCGAGGGCGTTCTGGGGCGCCTATGCCGCGAGCAAGGCGGCGGTGGAGGCGATGGTCCGGGCCTGGGCCGACGAGGTGGACAACACGCCGATCCGGGCGGTGCTGCTCGACCCCGGCGCGGTGCGCACGAAGCTCAGGGCCGAGGCGTTCCCGGGGGAGGACAAGGACGCCCTCACCAATCCCGCCGAGGTAGCGCCGATGATCGTCGCCCTGGCCGGGGAAGCCGATCCGGGGCCCCCCGACAAGGTGCTCTCCTTCATTTCGTGGCGGTCCGAGCGGCGCGTCTTCGCGACTGAAACGCCTTGACCGGATCGTCCGACCCCTCGTCGTAGGGGTTCCTGCCGCTCTTCACCGTGATGCGGATCGGCGTGCCGGGCAGGTCGAAGCTCTGGCGGATCGAATTGATCAGATAGCGTCGGTAGCTCTCGGGCAGCTTGTCGGCCCGGCTGGCGAACAGGACGAAGGTGGGCGGCCGGGCCTTGGTCTGGGCCATGTACTTGGGCTTGATCCTGCGGCCGTTCACCGCCGGCGGCGGGTGGCGCTCCACCGCCATCTTCAGCCAGTCGTTGAGATCGCGCGTCTTGATCTTGGTGGACCAGTCGGCGTGCGCCTTGACCACCGCCGGCATCAGCCGATCGAGGCCGCGCCCGGTTTCGGCCGACAGGGCCACGACCGGCGCGCCGCGCAGCTGGGGAAGCATCTCCTCGGCCCGCTCGATGAAGGCCTTCAGGCTCAAGCCCGGATCCTCCACCAGGTCCCATTTGGCCAGGACGAAGACCAGCGCCCGCCCCTCGCGCTCGACCAGGTCGGCGATGGTCAGGTCCTGGGTCTCGAAAGGGTGGGTGGCGTCCATCACCAGCAGCACCACCTCGGCGAAGGTGAGCGAGCGCAGGGTGTCCTGGGTGGAAAGCCTCTCCAGGCCCTCCTCGACGCGCGCCTTGCGGCGCAGGCCGGCCGTGTCCACCAGCCGGATGCGCCGGCCCTCCCAGTCCCAGTCGACCGAGACCGCGTCGCGGGTGATTCCCGCCTCGGGACCGGTCAGCAGCCGCTCCTCGCCGATGAGGCGGTTGACCAGGGTGGACTTGCCGGCGTTGGGCCGGCCGACCACGGCGATGCGGATCGGCTTCTCGCCCGGACCAGCCCGCGAATCATCCTCGTCATCGTCGTGCTCGTCGTCCGCCCGCGGCTCCGCCCCGAGCAGGGCCGCGTAGAGATCCCCCAGTCCCTCGCCGTGCTCGGCGGAGATCGAGACGGGTTCGCCGAGCCCGAGGTTGAAAGCCTCCAGGGCCCCGGCGTCGCCCGCCCTCCCCTCGGTCTTGTTGGCGACCACGACCACCGGCTTGCCGCTGCGGCGCAGGATGTCGGCGAACACCTCGTCCTGGGGGACGACACCGTCGCGCGCGTCGATGACGAAGAGGATGACCTGGGCCTCGGCGACCGCCTGCTCGGTCTGCCGGCGCATGCGGGCCTCGAGGCTCTCGTCGGTCACATCCTCGAAGCCGGCGGTGTCGATCAGCTCGAGGTCGAGGTCGCCCAGCCGCCCGGTCCCGAACCGGCGGTCGCGGGTGACGCCCGGCCGGTCATCGACGATGGCCAGCTTCTTGCCGGCGAGGCGATTGAACAGCGTCGACTTGCCGACATTGGGCCGCCCGACGATGGCGAGCTTCAGCATCCTCTTCCCCCGTTGGGGGAAGTCCCGGCAAAGCCGGGGAAGGGGGCGGACTGGGCGAGGCTTCGGCGGCCGCACCCCCTCCACCCCTTCGGGGTCCCCCTCCCCCGACGGGGGAGGAGAGGCGTGTCTCTCTCCCCCCCTTGGGGGGAGTACGGCCGAAGGCCGGGAGGGG
>JAQGIW010000272.1 GCA_028290905.1 Caulobacteraceae bacterium
CTGGCGGGGTCGGCGCCGGCTCGGGAGGCTTGGGCTTCGGTGGCGCCGGTTTCGGCGGCTCGGGGGGCGGCTTGGCCGGTTGCGGCTTCAGCGGCGGCAGGCGCTCGATGATCACCGGCGGCGGCGGGGGCTCCGGCATCGGCATGATCCGCACGTCCATCGGTGGCGCGGGCGGGATCGATTCGGGAAGCGGGTACTCGGGCACGTGCTGGCTGACTAGGAGGGCCAGGATGACGACGTGGAACGTCGTCGACAGCGCCAGGGCGACGACGGTGCGGCGGTTCTTCCGGGCGCTCTTCAAAGGCTGCTCATTCCTTGCCCGGCCGTGTCGCTCAGCGCAGCCATGGCGGTGGCCGGGGGCGGTTTCGTGGCGCCGCTGGAGCCCGATGACTTCGTCCCGAAGTCTGAATGAGGCTCTACGCCTGGAAATCAAGTGCACGCTCGAAAGGCGATCCGGCCTTTCGGGATCGTGCTCTGGAGTCACCCCCGGCGGCCACTCTCCTCTTGACGGCCAGGGCCTCGGCGTCTAGACACCGCGCTCTTTAGTCGAGCCGGCTGTGCCCCGGGACTGGTTTCGGGGCAGACGCGGTTCGCGAGACGATTGTAGAGGCCCCCGCGGTCTGCCGCGCGGGCCATTCGTTTTTGCGGGCTTACGCGTTCGTTTGATCCCTTCGGGTCGGGCGAGCTGGTCTTTGACATGGTCTGGCGCACGCGGGCTCGAGAGCCTGAAGGGAAGATACGAGCGATATGGATCGTCAGAACATCCGCATCCGGCTCAAGGCCTTCGATCACCGGGTGCTGGATCATTCCACCCGCGAGATCGTGAACACGGCCAAGCGCACCGGCGCCACCGTCAGGGGACCTATTCCCCTGCCCACGCTCATCGAGCGTTTCACCGTCAACCGCTCGCCGCACATCGACAAGAAGTCGCGCGAGCAGTTTGAAATCCGCACGCACAAGCGCGTGCTCGACATCGTCGACCCCACCCCGCAGACCGTGGACGCGCTGATGAAGCTCGACCTGTCCGCCGGCGTGGACGTCGAGATCAAGCTCTAGGGGGCGGCCGATGCGAACCGGCGTGATCGCCAAGAAGCTGGGTATGACCCGTCTCTTCGATGAGGCGGGGAGCCATGTGCCGGTGACCGTTCTCAGCCTCGACGGCTGCCAGGTCACCGCCCAGCGCACCAAGGACAAGGACGGCTATATCGCCCTGCAGCTGGGCGCGGGCGTCAAGAAGCCCAAGAACACCAGCAAGGCCGAGCGCGGCCACTTCGCCAAGGGCCTCGTCGAGCCCAAGCGCCACGTGGCCGAGTTCCGGGTCAGCGAAGACAATCTGATCGAGGTGGGCGCCGAGTTCACCGCCGACCACTTCGTCCCCGGCCAGAAGGTCGATGTGGCGGGTGTCACCATCGGCAAGGGCTTCGCCGGCGCGATCAAGCGCTGGAACTTCGGCGGCATGCGCGCCACCCACGGCGTTTCGGTCTCGCACCGCGCCCACGGCTCGACCGGCCAGCGCCAGGACCCCGGCAAGGTGTTCAAGGGCAAGAAGATGGCCGGCCACATGGGCCAGGACCGCGTCACCACCCTGAACCTCACCGTCTTCCGGGTCGACGTGGAACGTGGCCTGATCCTCATCAGAGGCGCCGTCCCCGGCGCCGAGGGCGGCTATGTGCGGATCCGCGACGCGGTGAAAAGTGCGCCGCCCGAAGGCCTTCCCAGGCCCGGCGCGATCCGTTCTCCGGCCGCCGCCGCGGCGCCGGACTCCGATCTCGGCCCTGAAGCTTCCCCGGAAACCGCCATGGGGGACGAAGCCCAATGAAGATCGATGTGATCACCCTCGACGGCGCCGCGGGCGAAGCCCTCGAGCTGCGCGACGACATCTTCGGGATCGATGAGATCCGCGGCGACATCCTGCAGCGCTGCGTGACCTGGCAGCTCGCCAAGCGCCGGGCCGGGACCCACAAGATCCAGGTCCGCAACGAGGTCTCGCGCACCGGCAAGAAGATGTACAAGCAGAAGGGCACCGGCGGCGCCCGTCACGGCTCGCGGCGCGCGGCCCAGTTCGTGGGCGGCGCCAAGGCCCACGGCCCAGTGGTCCGCAGCCACGCCTTCGACCTGCCCAAGAAGGTGCGGGCCATGGCGTTGCGTCACGCCCTGTCGTCCAAGGTCAAGGCCGGCGCCCTCATGGTGCTGGAGGACGCCAGCCTCGAGGGTCCCAAGACCGCCGCCCTGCGCGGCCGCTTCCAGAGCCTGGGGGTGAAGAACGCCCTGGTCATCGCGGGCCCGGCCGTCGACGCCAACTTCCAGCTGGCGGCGCGCAATATCCCCAATCTCGACGTGCTCCCCAACGCCGGCCTCAACGTCTACGACATCCTGCGCCGCCATACCCTGATCCTGACCCGGGCCGCCGTCGAGGCGATCGAGGCCCGCTTCGAGAAGGAGGCCGCGTGATGGCCGTCACCTCGCGTCACTACGACACCATCCTCGCCCCGCTGATCACCGAAAAGGCGACGCTGCTGTCCGAGCAGAACAAGGTCGTCTTCCAGGTCGCCCCCGGAGCGACCAAGGAAGAGATCGCCGTCGCCATCGAGGAGCTGTTCAAGGTCAAGGTGACCAAGGTCAACACCCTGGTCCAGAAGGGCAAGACCAAGCGCTTCCGCGGCCGCCCGGGCCGGCGCTCCGATATCAAGAAGGCTATTGTGACCCTCCAAGAGGGCCAGTCCATCGACATCACGACGGGGCTCTAGAACCATGGCTCTGAAGACCTTCAACCCGACCTCTCCGTCACGACGCGGACTGGTGCTGGTCGACCGCTCCGAGCTCCACAAGGGCCGCCCGGAAAAAAGCCTCGTCGAGGGGCTGACCAAGACCGGCGGCCGGGGCGGCGGCGGCCGCGTGGCGGTGCGCTTTCGCGGCGGCGGCGCCAAGCGGCTCTACCGCATAGTCGACTTCAAGCGCCGCAAGTGGAACGTGCCGGCCACGGTCCAGCGCCTGGAGTACGATCCCAACCGCAGCGCCTTCATCGCCCTGGTGAAGTACGCCGACGGCGAGCTGGCCTACATCCTGGCCCCGCAGCGCCTGAATCCCGGCGATGAGGTGGTCGCCGGCGAGAAGGTGGACGTGAAGCCCGGCAACGCCTCGCCGCTGCGCGCCCTGCCGATCGGCACCATCATCCACAACGTCGAGCTCAAGCCCATGAAGGGCGGCCAGATCGCCCGTTCGGCCGGCGCCTACGCCCAGCTGGTCGGCCGGGACGCCGGCTACGCCCAGGTCCGCCTGAACTCGGGCGAGCTGCGCATGGTGCCCGACGGCTGCATGGCGACGGTGGGCGCGGTCTCCAACCCGGACCACATGAACGAGGTGCTGGGCAAGGCCGGGCGCGTTCGCCACAAGGGCCGCCGGCCGCACGTGCGCGGCGTGGCCATGAACCCGGTCGACCACCCGCACGGCGGCGGCGAGGGCAAGACCTCCGGTGGACGCCATCCGGTCACGCCCTGGGGCAAGCCGACCAAGGGCCACAAAACCCGCACCAACAAGACCACGGATAGACTCATCATCCGCACCCGCCATGTGAAGAAGGCGCGCTAGGCCATGACCCGCTCTGTTTGGAAAGGCCCGTTCGTCGACGGTTATCTGCTCAAGAAGGCGGAGACCGTCCAGAACTCGGGCCGCAAGGAAGTCATCAAGATCTGGTCGCGGCGGTCGACGATCATGCCTCAGTTCGTGGGTCTGACGTTCGGCGTCCACAACGGCCAGAAGCATGTCCCCGTCCTGGTGGGCGAGGACATGGTGGGCATGAAGTTCGGCGAGTTCGCGCCCACCCGCTACTTCCCCGGCCACGCCGCCGACAAGAAGGCGAAGAGGAAGTAGCATGAGCAAGCAAGCCAAGGAGCGGCGTCTGCCGCCGAGCGAGGCGATGTCCAAGGTGCGCTCCCTTCGCACCAGCGCGCGCAAGCTGAACCTGGTGGCTCAGTCGATCCGCGGCCTGCCGGTGCAGCGGGCCCTCAACGAACTGGAATTCAGCCCCCGGCGCATCGCCATCGATGTCCGCAAGGCCCTCTATTCGGCGATCTCCAACGCCGAGAACAACCACAGCCTCGACATCGACAGCCTGGTCGTAGCCGAGGCCTTCGTGGGCAAGAACCTCGTGATGAAGCGCTTCTCGGCCCGCGCCCGGGGCCGCTCGTCCCGGATCGAGAAACCGTTTTCCGAGATCACCATCGTGGTCCGCGAGCAGGGTGAGGCCGTCTGATGGGTCAGAAAGTCAATCCGATCGGCCTGCGCCTGGGCATCAACCGCACCTGGGACAGCCGGTGGTTCGCCAGCGGCGAGGAATATTCCCGCCTGCTGCACGCCGACATCCGCGTGCGCCGCGAGCTCAAGAAGCGCCTGAACCAGGCCGGCGTGTCGCGCATCATCATCGAGCGTCCGCACAAGAAGTGCCGGGTGACCATCTATGCCGCCCGGCCCGGCGTGATCATCGGCAAGAAGGGCGCCGACATCGAGAAGCTGCGCGCCGACCTCTCGGCGATGACCGAGGGTGACGTGCACCTCAACATCGTCGAGGTCCGCAAGCCGGAGACCGATGCTCAGCTGGTGGCCGAGAACATCGCCCAGCAGCTCGAGCGGCGGATCGCCTTCCGCCGGGCGATGAAGCGTTCGATGCAGTCGGCCATGCGCCTGGGGGCCAAGGGCGTCCGCGTCGAGGTCGCCGGCCGCCTGGGCGGGGCCGAAATCGCCCGCGCCGAAAGCTACCACGAGGGCCGCGTGCCCCGGCACACCCTCCGCGCCGACATCGACTACGGCTTCGCGGAAGCCAAGACCACCTACGGGATCATCGGCGTGAAGACCTGGATCTTCAAAGGCGAGGTCCTGGAACACGATCCCATGGCGCTCGACAAACGGCTGGCCAGTGAATCCGGGCCGGCGGGCGAGGGCGGCGGACGCGAGGGCAGGGGCGATCGTCCCGACCGCGGTCCGCGCCGCGATCGTCGCGATGCGCCGGCGGCCTGAGGCTAGACGACCATGCTTTCTCCGAAGAAGACCAAGTACCGCAAGCAGTTCAAGGGCCGCATCCATGGCGTGGCCAAGGGCGGCTTCTCGCTGAACTTCGGCTCCCACGGCCTCAAGTCCGTGGAGCCCGAGCGCATCACCGCGCGCCAGATCGAGGCGGCCCGCCGGGCGATCACTCGCCAGATGAAGCGTCAGGGCCGGGTGTGGATCCGCATCTTCCCGGACGTGCCGGTCAGCGACAAGCCGGCCGAGGTCCGCATGGGCAAGGGCAAGGGCGCGATCGAATACTGGGCCGCCCGGGTGGCCCCGGGCCGGATCATGTTCGAGGTCGACGGCGTGGCCGATGACATCGCCCGCGAGGCCCTGCGCCTGGGCGCCGCCAAGCTGCCGGTGAAGACCCGCATCGTCACTCGCATCACCGCCGTCGCGGAGGCCGCGCAATGAACATCGACGACGTACGCCGTCTCACCCCCGACGAGCTGAGCGACCAGTTGCTGTCGCTGAAGAAGGAGCAGTTCAACCTGCGCTTCCAGGCCGCCACCGGCCAGCTCGAGAAGACCCACCGCGCGCAGATAGTCCGGCGCGACATCGCGCGCATCAAGACCGTCCTGCGTGACAGGACTCCGGTCCAAAGCCGGGCCCCCGCGAAGAGCCCGGCCTGAGGAAGTCAAAGAACCATGCCCAAGCGAATTCTCGAAGGTCTGGTCGTTTCCGACAAGGGCGACAAGACCGTGGTGGTGAAGGTGGAACGCACTTTCCTGCATCCGCTCCTAAAGAAGACCGTGCGTCGCTCGAAGAAGTACCACGCCCACGACGAAGGCAATGCCTACAAGGCCGGCGAGGTGGCGCGCATCATCGAGTGCGCCCCGAAGTCGAAGACCAAAACCTGGGAAGTGCTGCCGAAGGCGGACTCGCAGGCGAGCGCCTGATCGTCCGAGATTGACTGCCAAAAAGACTGTTTGAAAGCATCGACAGATGATCCAGACCCAGACCAATCTCGACGTCGCCGACAATTCCGGCGCGCGGCGGGTGATGTGCATCAAGGTGCTCGGCGGCGCCGGGCGTCGCTACGCCAGCGTGGGCGACAAGATCGTGGTGTCGGTGAAGGAAGCCATTCCGCGCGGGCGCGTGAAGAAGGGCGACGTCCTGCAAGCCATCGTGGTGCGCACCAGAGCCAACATCAAGCGCAAGGACGGCTCCGTGATCCGCTTCGACAAGAGCGCAGCGGTGATCGTCAACAAGCAGTCCGAGCCCATCGGCACGCGCATCTTCGGCCCGGTCCCCCGCGAGCTCCGCGCCAAGGGCCACATGAAGATCATTTCGCTCGCCCCGGAGGTGCTGTGATGGCCGCGAAGATCAGGAAAGGCGACCGTGTCGTCCTCCTCGCCGGCAAGGACAAGGGCCGCAGCGGCCAGGTGATCAAGGTGCTGCCCAAGGAGAGCCGGGTGTTCGTCCAGGGACTGAACCTCGTCCAGCGCCACACCAAGCCGACCCAGGCCGATCCCAACGGCGGGATCAAGAGCAAGGAGGCGAGCGTGCACGTCTCCAACGTCGCGATCGCCGATTCCAACGGCAAACCGACCCGCGTCGGCTTCCGCATCGAGGGTGACCGCAAGGTAAGGGTGGCGAAGACCACCGGTGAGGTGATCAATGGCTGAGACCGCTTATGAGCCGCGGATGAAGTCCGACTATCGCCAGCGCATCCGCCCGGCGATGAAGGACAAGTTCGCCTACACCAACGAGATGCAGATCCCCAAGCTCGACAAGATCGTCGTCAACATGGGGATCGGCGAGGCCGTCACGGACTCGAAGAAGACCCAGTCGGCCATGAAGGACCTGGCTGCGATCACCGGTCAGAAGCCGGTGCCGACCAAGGCCCGCACCTCCATCGCCGGCTTCAAGCTGCGCGAGGGCATGGTCATCGGCGCCAAGGTCACCCTCCGCAAGGATCGGATGTACGAGTTCCTTGACCGGCTGATCACCATCGCCCTGCCCAGGGTGAAGGATTTCCGGGGTCTGAAGCCCACCAGCTTCGACGGCCGCGGGAACTACGCCATGGGGCTCAAGGAACATCTGGTGTTCCCCGAGATCAACTACGACGAGATCGACCAGATCTGGGGCATGGACATCATCGTCTGCACCACCGCGAGGACCGACGAGGAAGCGCGTGCGCTCCTCAAGGAATTCCAATTCCCGTTCACCGCGTGAGACGGGTGGAGAGAACCGAACATGGCTAAGAAGAGCGCCGTCAACAGGAACGAAATGGTTCGCAAGCTGGTGAAACAGTTCGCGGCCAAGCGCAAGGCGTTGAAGGAAACCGCGGAAAACGAGACGCTGTCGCTAGAGGAGCGGTTCGAGGCGCGGCTGAAGCTCGCCGCCCTGCCGCGCAACTCGGCCCCGGTCCGGATCCGCAACCGCTGCCTGGTGACCGGGCGGCCGCGCGCCTTCTATCGCAAGATGAAGATGAGCCGGATCGCCCTGCGCGAACTGGGGTCGGCCGGCCAGATACCCGGCCTCGTGAAGTCGAGTTGGTGAGGAGGCGATAGATATGGTCAACGACCCGATCGGCGACATGCTCGCCCGCATCCGGAACGCCGCCATGCGCAAGCGGTCCAAGGTGCTCACCCCCGCCTCGCGGATGCGCGAGCGCGTGCTCGATGTGCTGCAGTCCGAGGGCTACATCCGCGGCTTCTCGGTGGTGCAGCAGCCGGGCGCCTTCCCGCAGTTCGAGGTGGAGCTCAAGTATTTCGACGGCGAGCCGGTGATCGCCGAGATCAGCCGTGTCTCCAAGCCCGGCCGGCGTGTCTATGCCTCGATCGCCGATCTCAAGCCGGTGAAGAACGGCCTCGGCATCTCGATCCTGTCGACGCCCAAGGGCGTGATGTCCGACTCCGCCGCCCGCGTCGCCAACGTCGGCGGCGAAGTCCTCTGCCAGGTGTACTGATATGTCCCGTATCGGAAAGAAGCCGATCGCCATTCCGGCCGGGGTCACCCTCACCCTCGACGGCCAGACCGTCACGGTGAAGGGCCCCAAGGGGCAGCTCGCCTGGACCGTCGTCGAGGAGATCCTGGTCAAGCAGGAGAACGGCGAACTCTCCTTCACGCCGCGCGACGACTCGACCCGGGCCAAGGCCATGTGGGGCCTCTCGCGGACCTTGGTGGCCAACATGGTCCAGGGCGTGACCCAGGGCTACGAGCAGAGTCTGGAACTGGTCGGGGTGGGCTACCGCGCCGCCATGAAGGGCCCGGCCCTGGGTATGCAGCTCGGTTTCTCCCATGAGGTGGACGTCCCGCCGCCGCCGGGGATCACCTTCTCGGTCGGCAGGCCCACCGAGATCAAGATTTCCGGTATCGACAAGCAGCTCGTCGGCGAAACCGCCGCGCGCATCCGCAAGATCCGCCCGCCCGAACCCTACAAGGGCAAGGGCGTGCGCTATGCGGGCGAGGCGGTGCGTCGCAAGGAAGGCAAGAAGAAGTAGGCCATGGCGCTCTCATCCCGTGACATCAGCAAGCAGCGCGCCAGTCGCGTGCGACGTCGCCTTCGGGCGGTGTCCAAGGGTCGGCCGCGCCTGTCGGTGTTCCGCTCCTCGAAGAACATCTACGCCCAGATCATCGATGATCTGGCGGGGGTGACCCTGGTCGCCGCCTCCTCCCTCGAGGAGGGCAAGGGCGCCAAGGGCGCCGACCGCGAGGCCGCCGCCAAGGTGGGCGCGCTCGTCGCCCAGCGGGCCCTGGAAAAGGGTCTCAAGGACGTTGTCTTCGACCGCGGCGGCTACATTTTTCATGGGCGCGTCAAGGCGCTCGCGGAAGCCGCCCGCGAAGCCGGCCTGAACTTCTAAGGAACATAGAATGGCCCGTGGAGAACAACAGCGTGGCGGCGGCGACCGGCGGGACCGGCGCGACCGCAACAAGCCCGAAGAGCGCGGCGACAGCGAGATCGTTGAAAAGCTGGTGCACATCAACCGCGTCGCGGCGACGGTGAAGGGCGGCCGGCGCTTCTCCTTCGCCGCGCTGATGGTGGTGGGCGACCAGAAGGGCCGCGTGGGTTTCGGCCACGGCAAGGCGCGCGAGGTTCCCGAGGCCATCCGCAAGGCCACCGAGGAAGCCAAGAAGACCATGATCCGCGTTCCCCTGCGTGAATCCCGCACCCTGCACCATGACGGCCAGGGTCGCTGGGGCGCGGGCAAGATCATGATGCGCGCGGCGCCTCCCGGCACCGGCGTCATCGCCGGGGGTCCCATGCGCGCCATCCTCGAAACCCTGGGCGTCCAGGACGTGGTGGCCAAGTCGGTGGGATCGTCCAACCCCTACAACATGATCCGCGCCACCTTCGAGGCGCTGAAGGTTCAGGCCTCGCCCCGCCAGGTCGCGGCCAAGCGCGGCAAGAAGGTCAGCGACATCATCGAGCGCCGGGTCGACGTCAGCGGGGATACGCCCGACGTCGCCGAAGCCGCCGAAGCCGCCGAAGCCTAGGAGTTCAGGCCCATGCCCCCGAAAAAGGCCTCCCCCAAGGACGCCTCCAAAGTCACGGTCCGGCAGACCGCCAGCCCCATCCGCCGCAAGAGCGACCAGCGCGCCACCCTGATCGGCCTCGGCCTCAACCGCATTGGCCGCACCGCCGTCCTCAACGACACCCCGTCCGTCCGCGGCATGATCGCCAAGGTCGCCCACATGGTCGAGGTGGTGGAGTAGAAATACCTCCTCCCTCCCCTTTATGGGGAGGGACAGGCCGCGCAGCGGCCAGGGTGGGGAGCCGCGGCGCCGAACCCGACCCTGACGGCTTCGCCGTCGTCCCTCCCCACTTCGGGGGGGAGGATTTGTTCAACCAGCCGAGTCGGGCTCCGCCCGGCGCATAACTCCTGAGGAGAGGCATCCAATGACCAGGCTCAACGAGCTTTCCCCCCGCCCGGGGTCGACCAAGGGCCGTATGCGGGTGGGCCGCGGGCCCGGGTCCGGCAAGGGCAAGACCGCCGGACGCGGCGTCAAGGGCCAAAAGGCGCGCTCCGGCGTCGCCATCCACGGCTTCGAGGGCGGCCAGATGCCGCTGCACATGCGAATGCCCAAGCGCGGCTTCAACAACATCTTCGCCAAGGACCTGGCCGAGGTGAACTTCTGGCGTCTCGAGCAGGCGATCGCCGCCGGCAAGCTCGATCCCACCAAGCCGGTCGACGGCGCGGCCCTGGTGGCGGCGGGCGTCCTGCGCCGTCAGAAGGACGGCGTGAAGCTGCTGGCCAAGGGCGAACTGACCACCAAGCTCGATATCATCGTCTATGACGCCTCCGGCCCGGCCAAGGCCGCGGTGGAGAAGGTCGGCGGCGCCCTCACCCTTACGAAGAAGGTCCCGGCGCCCGCCGAGGCCTGAGGGGCTGAAGAGATAAGCGCGCGCGCCGTCGTTTCCGCCCTCGCGTCGGCGCGCCCGAGAGCCTATTTGTCGAAACGTTCCATCCTTCGTATCCCGCGTCCAAAGGTTCCGAGGTAACGCATGGCTTCGGCCGCCGAACAGCTTGCCGCCAACATGAATTTCGGCGCCTTCCAGAAGGCGACCGAGCTTCACAAGCGGATCTGGTTCACCCTGGTCGCCATGGTGATCTACCGGCTGGGGACCTACATCCCCATTCCCGGGATCAACGCCGCCGCCTTCGCCCACGCCTTCGAAGGCCAGGCCAAGGGCATCCTGGGCATGTTCAACATGTTCTCGGGCGGCGCCGTGCAGCGCATGGCGATCTTCTCGCTGAACGTCATGCCTTACATCTCGGCCTCGATCATCGTGCAGCTTCTCGGCACCACCTATCCGCCGTGGGAGAAGCTGCGCAAGGAAGGCGGGGAGGCGGGCCGCAAGCAGCTGAACCAGTACACCCGCTACCTCACCGTGCTGCTGGCCTTGTTCCAGTCCTTCGGTATCGGCGTTGGCCTCTCCAACAGCCCGGGCATCGTCGATCATCCGGGTGTGTTCTTCATCATGTCGACCATGGTCACGCTGGTCGGCGGCACGATGTTCCTCATGTGGCTGGGCGAGCAGATGACCAGCCGCGGCGTCGGCAACGGCATTTCCCTGATCATCTTCGCCGGCATCGTGGCGCGTCTGCCCGTCGGTCTGTGGGACCTTCTGCAGGAAGCCCGGCTCGATCCCTCCAAGAGCTTCATGATCTTCGGCTATCTCCTCCTCGCCGTGGTCGTAGTCCTGGGCATCGTGTTCATGGAGCGCGCCCAGCGGCGGCTGCTGATCGTTTATCCCAAGCGCCAGGTGGGCAACCGGATCATGGGCGGCGAGAATTCCTTCCTGCCGCTCAAGATCAACGTCTCGGGGGTCATCCCGCCGATCTTCGCCTCGTCGCTACTGCTGCTGCCGGCCACCGCCATGAGCTTCCTGGCGACCATGAAGCTGCCCCCGTGGGCGCAGTGGCTGCCGCTCGTCGTGGGACAGCTCACCCACGGCAAGCCGCTGTTCATGCTCCTGTACGGGACGCTGATCATCTTCTTCTGCTTCTTCTACACCTCGGTGGTGTTCAACCCGGACGACACGGCCGAAAACCTGCGCAAGTACGGCGGCAACCTGCCCGGCATTCGGCCCGGCAAGCGCACCGCCGAATACATCGACTATGTGCTGACCCGCCTGACCCTGATCGGCGCCGCCTACATCGCCGTGGTTTGCCTGGTGCCGGAATTCCTGGCCGGCCCCAACGGCTCCTACGCGTTCGGCGGCACCTCGATCCTCATCGTCGTCTCGGTGACCATGGATACGGTCGCCCAGATCCAGTCGCACCTGCTGGCCCACCAGTACGAGGGCCTGATCAAGAAATCCAAGCTGCGGGGCGCCAGAGCGCGATAACGCGGCGCCCGTGCAGGATGAGCAGGGCTCGGCGCCCTGGTCTGAATCATGCGCGGTGTCTAAGGCGGAGAGCGTGATTCAGACTTCAGAACGAAGTCGTTCGAGCTCCAGGTAGGGGGATGGAAACATGAACCTGATCCTTTTCGGTCCGCCGGCGGCGGGGAAGGGGACGCAGGCCAAGCGGCTGGTGGACACCCGGGGGCTGACCCAGCTCTCGACGGGAGACATGCTGCGCGCGGCCATCGCGTCCGGATCCCCCCTCGGCCGCCAGGTCGAAGGCATCATGAAGCGCGGCGACCTGGTCACGGACGACATCGTGATCCGGCTCATCGAGGAGCGGCTTCCGCAGGCCGAGGCCGCCGGCGGCGCCATCTTCGACGGCTTCCCCCGCACGATCGCCCAGGCCGAAGCGCTGGACGAGATGCTGGCGCGCCGCGGCTCGCGGATCGATCTGGTGATTCGCCTCGGCGTGGACGAAGAGGCGATCAAGAAGCGCATCGCCGGACGTTTCGCAGAATCCGGTCGACCGGACGATAATCCCGTCGCCTTCGAGAAGCGCCTGGTCGCCTACAACCGCGACACCGCCCCGCTGCTCCCCTACTACGAGGCCCAGAACAAGCTGGTCACCGTCGACGGCATGGCTCCGGTCGAGTCCGTCGCCGCCGCCATCGACGCGGCCATCGACGGCCCGAGGTTCTAGTCCCTGCGCCCCTCCCTTACGCGACGGCAAGTGGGGAACCTTTTTGTCCCGCGCCGCCATTGACGCCGCGCCGAGAGTTCCTATAACTAGTCCTTCCGCGAAAGAAGCGCGATCGGCGCGCCGGCCCCTGCCTCCAGGGCGGCCGGGCCGTTCGCGCTTTTTGGCGCTGTCCGCGTTACCGAGGAGAAAAGCTGCGTGGCCCGTATCGCAGGCGTCAACATCCCTACCAACAAGCGCGTCGTCATTGCGCTGCAGTACATTTACGGAATTGGTCCCACCATGGCCCGCCAGATCGTCGACCGGGTCGGCATCACGGACGCCCGCCGGGTCAACCAGCTCACCGACCAGGAAGTCATCCAGATCCGCGAGGTGATCGACCGTGACTACCAGGTCGAGGGCGATCTGCGCCGGGAAGTCTCGGTGAACATCAAGCGCCTGATGGACCTCGCCTGCTACCGCGGCCTTCGCCACCGCAAGGGTCTGCCGGTACGCGGCCAGCGCACCCATACCAACGCCCGTACCCGCAAGGGTCCGGCCAAGCCGATCGCCGGCAAGAAGAAATAAGAGAACCGTCCCATGGCCAAGGAACCGGCGCGCGTCAAGAAACGCGAACGCAAGAATATTACCTCCGGCGTCGCCCACGTGAACGCCTCTTTCAACAACACCATGATCACCATCACCGACGCCCAGGGGAACGCGATTTCCTGGTCCAGCGCCGGCACCATGGGCTTCAAGGGCTCGCGGAAGTCCACGCCCTACGCCGCCCAGATGGCCGCCGAAGACGCGGGCAAGAAGGCCGCCGAACACGGCGTCCGCACTCTGGAAGTTAATGTTTCCGGCCCCGGCTCGGGCCGGGAGTCGGCGTTGCGGGCGTTGCAGGCCGTAGGCATGACGATCACCACGATCCGTGACGTCACCCCCATGCCGCACAACGGCTGCCGTCCGCCGAAGCGTCGGCGCGTCTAGCGTCGAGAAGTCTCATCCATTCATCGTCGGCCCGACTGTCCGCGGCCGGCGAGGCCGCGTCCTAGGGATACGAACCCGTGATTGAACGAAATTGGAATGAACTCATCCGCCCTGAAAAGCCGATGATCGAATCCGGCGCCGACGGCGCTCGCAAGGCCCGCATCATCGCCGAACCCCTCGAGCGCGGCTTCGGCGTGACGCTCGGCAACTCCCTGCGCCGGGTCCTGCTCTCCTCGCTGCAGGGCGCCGCCGTGACCGCCATCCAGATCGACGGCGTCGTCCACGAGTTTTCCTCGCTCGAGGGCGTCCGCGAGGACGTCGTCGACATCGTCCTCAACATCAAGCAGCTGGCCCTCCGGATGCACGCCGAAGGGCCCAAGCGCATGACCCTGCGCGCCACCGGGCCTGGCGCCGTCACGGCCAGCCAGATCGAGGCGCCGTCCGACATCGAGATCCTCAACCCCAAGCACGTCCTGTTGACCCTGGACGAGGGCGCCTCGGTGCGCATCGAGTTCACGGTGCAGAACGGCAAGGGTTATGTGCCCTCCGAGAAGAACCGTCCCGAGGACGCGCCGATCGGCCTGATCGCCGTGGACGCGCTCTACAGCCCGGTCAAGCGCGTGGCCTACCGCGTCGAGCCGACCCGTCAGGGCCAGAGCCTGGACTACGACAAGCTGGTCATGGAAGTGGAGACCAACGGCGCAGTCTCGCCGGTGGACGCCGTGGCCTATGCCGCCCGCATCCTCCAGGACCAGCTGCAGGTGTTCATCACCTTCGATGAGCCGAAGAAGAAGCTCGACGGCGACGCCAAGCCGGACCTGCCGTTCAACCCGGCCCTTCTCAAGAAGGTCGACGAGTTGGAGCTGTCGGTCCGCTCGGCCAACTGTCTGAAGAACGACAACATCGTCTACATCGGCGACCTCATCCAGAAGACCGAGGCCGAGATGCTCCGCACCCCGAACTTCGGCCGCAAGTCCTTGAACGAGATCAAGGAAGTGCTGACCAACATGGGCCTGCACCTCGGCATGGATGTGCCCAACTGGCCGCCGGAAAACATCGAGGACCTGGCCAAGAAGTTCGAAGACCAGATCTGAGCCGCCAAATCCGATCGAACTTGGCCAGATCAGGCCTGACAAGAGTAGACTGAGCTGCTAAAGGGCGCGTCCTTCGTATGGGTCCGCCTGGGTTTAAGGAGTTGCAACGATGCGCCACGGCTACGCCAGGCGGAAGCTCGGCCGGACCTCGGCCCACCGCACCGCGATGTTCGCCAACATGTCGGCGAGCCTGATCAAGCACGAGCAGATCGTCACCACCCTGCCCAAGGCCAAGGAACTTCGTCCCTTCGTCGAGAAGCTGGTGACCCTGGCCAAGAAGGGCGACCTGCACGCCCGCCGCATGGCCATTTCCAAGGTCCGCGACGTCGACCAGGTCGGCAAGCTGTTCTCCACCCTGGGTCCCCGCTATCAGGCCCGGGCCGGCGGCTACATCCGCGTCCTCAAGGCCGGCTTCCGCCACGGGGACAACGCCGCGATGGCGGTGATCGAATTCGTCGACCGCGACCCCGCCGCCAAGGGCCAGGACTCCGGCCCCGTCCAGAACGCCACTATCGAATAGCGAGGTAGGAGGGCGGACGTCCCGCCTTCTTTGTCCGCAGATGACGCAGATAGGCCTCGCTGCGGCGCGGGCCCGTCCTGAGCTTGATCGCGGCGCTTTGCGCCGCAAGAACAATCCCAAGCGCCAGTCAGGTTGAACGGTTCTCTCCGCGTCCGCGCGCATCTGCGTCATCTGCGGAAAAATCAGCCTCGCCTTGAAGCCGCACCGCCGCGCGGGCTAAGCACCTCCCCAACCAAGGGGAACCGCCATGCTCACCGTCCACCATCTCGGCATCTCGCAGTCCGACCGCATCGTGTGGCTCTGCGAGGAACTGGATATCCCCTACGAACTCAGGAAGTACGACCGTGATCCGGTCACCCGCCTGGCCCCCGCCGCCTACAAGGCGCTTCATCCCTGCGAGACCGCGCCGGTGATCACCGATGGCGAACTCGTCCTTGGGGAATCCGCGGCGATCATCGAGTACATCATCGCCAAATACGGCAACGGCCGGCTCGCCCTGAAGCCCGATCACCTGAACTTCGCCGACTACCTCTACTGGTTCCACTTCGCCAACGGCTCGTTCGTGCCTGCGGGCATGACCGACCTCGTGCTGGGGATCATCGGCATGGCCGACCAGGAAGCCGTCCGTCCCCTGCGCGCCCGGGGCGACCGCGCCTACGCCATGGCCGAGCAGCGCTTGGGCCAAGTGCCCTGGTTCGCCGGCGACGCGTTCACCGCCGCCGACATCATGATGCTTTTTCCCCTGACCACCATGCGCGTCTTCGCCCCGCGCGACCTCGCCCCCTATCCCAACATCCGCGCCTACCTCACCCGCGTCGGCGAACGTCCCGCCTTCCAGCGCGCCGCCAGGAAGGGCGACCCGGACCTCGTGCCTCTGCTCTCCTAGGTTAGCCGCCTAGCCGTGGAGCGCGGGCGTCCCGCCCGCGAAAAGACGCGGGCAGGATGCCCGCGCTCCGCTGCGAGGGCCTTGACTCTCATGTCGAAATAGTTGTTAGAAATCGAAAATATTTCTTCTGAGGACAAGGAACTGCGCTATGGCCGACAAACGCTCAACGCTCATCTCCGCCGTCGTCTATCGCGACCCGCGCGCCGCCTTGGCCTGGCTGGAGAAGGCTTTCGGTTTCGAGACCGTCATGCTGATCGAGGACCCCTCCGGCGAGATCGCCCATTCAGAGATGCGCTTTGGAGACACCCTGATCATGGTCGGCCAGGAGTGGGACGAGAATCACAAGAGCCCGTCCTCCCTCGGCGGCAAGAACACTCAGTCCCTGCACATCCACATCGACACCGACATCGGCGCCCATTTCGAGCAAGCCAAGGCGGCCGGCGCCGAGGTGATCGCGGCGCCCGAGACCCAATTCTACGGCGACCGCACATACCGCTGCCGCGATCCCGAGGGCCATATCTGGACCGTCGGCCAGACAGTGAAGGTCGTGACCCGCGAGGAGGCCGAGGTCGCCAGCGGGCTGAAGATCACCGGGTGGGTGTGACATGTCGCCCTTCACCCCCGTCGTCTTCTACCGCGACCCGCTGGCCGCGTTGAAATGGCTTGAGCAGGCCTTCGGTTTCGAGACCAGCATGCTGGTGACCGACGCCGCCGGGGCCGTCGGTCACGCGGAGATGAGCTTCGCGGGCGGCAAGGTCGGGGTCGGCGGTGAATGGTCGTCACCGGAATTCCTCGGTCCGGCGGCGATGAAGAGCCCGGCGTCGATGGGGGGCGCCGGGAGCCAGTTCATCCGCGTCGCCTTTCAGGAGGGGATCGACGAGCATTGCGCCAGGGCCCGGGCGGCCGGGGCGCGGATCACCCAGCCGCCGACCGATCAGTTCTACGGCGCCCGCGTCTATCGCGCCCTGGACCTGGAAGGCCACGTCTGGTGCTTCGACCAACCGATCGCGGCGCCGAGCATCCCTGAGATGGAAAGGCCAGCGGCCTGACCATCAGGTCTTCACTCTAGAAAGGAGCAAGTCATGGATCGTCCGGTCATTTCCCCACTGCTCTTCTACCGCGATCCCAAGGCCGCCCTGGCCTTCCTGCAGAACGCCTTCGGTTTCGAAACCCGGCTGGTGGTGGAGGACGGGCAGGGTGGGGTGATCCACTCCGAGAGCTTCTTCGGGCCGGAACTGGTCATGGTCTGCGGTCCTCCCAGTGGCCGGTGGGCGGCGCCAGGGGACCTCGGCGGCCGTCGGACAGGCTCTGTGCACGTGCAGCTCGAGGAGGGGATCGACGCCCACTGCGAGCGCGCGCGCGCCGCCGGGGCCCTGATCGAGCGGGAGCCGGCCGACCAACCCTACGGCGACCGTGTCTACACCTGCCTTGATCCGGAGGGGCACAGCTGGTCGTTCGGCCAGACCCTCGAGGTCATGTCGCCCCCCGAGATGGCCGAGGCGACGGGCCGCGAGATTCGCGAAACCCTGTGACCGCGGTCGCCGCCCGCGGTCTCGACGCCACCCTCGCCGCCCTGGCCGATCCCCATCGGCGCCGGGTCGTCGAGCTGCTGCGGGAGCGACCGCGGCCGGCCGGCGAGCTCGCGCGCGCCGTGGGGGTGCCGCCTCCGGCCATGAGCCGCCACCTGCGGACGCTCAAGAGCTGCGGCCTGCTCGAAGAGTCGCATCCCCAGTTCGACGCCCGCGTACGCATCTACGCCCTGAGGACCGAGCCGATGATCGAATTGACGCGCTGGCTGGAAGAGACCGAGCGGATGTGGAGCGAGCAGCTCGTCGCCTTCAAGGAACATCTGGAGAAGGCGGACGGCGCGTGAGCTCCCGCGTCCTGGTCGCCCTGCGGGTCCGTGCGAGCCCTGAACGCGCCTTTGCCGCCTTCACTGGCGAGATCGGCGCATGGTGGCGGCCCAGCCCGATGTTCGCCTTCACCCCCCGCGACCCGGGCGTCCTGTCGTTCGAGCCGGGGGAGGGAGGCCGCCTGATTCAGACACTTCGATCCGGCAAGGTCTTCGAGATCGGCAGGATCAGCTGCTGGGAGCCACCCCGCAGACTGGTGTTCGGCTGGCGCCAGGCCACCTTCGCCCCGGATCAGGCGACCGAAGTTGAGGTCAGCTTCGAGCCCGTGGGGGCCGAGACGCGGGTGACGGTGGAACACCGGGGCTGGGACAGCGTGCCGGCCTCGCACGTGGCCCGTCACGGCTTCCCGGACGGCGTCTTCCTGCGGCGCCACGGCGAGTGGTGGCAGGCCTTGCTGGAGGGGCTGAACGCGTTCATGGCTTCGGATGCGGGAAAGGATCAGACATGGTGAGCCAGCCGACCCTGACGACGCCGCCCCGGGCGGCTCGCACGGCCGCCTTCGGGTTCATCTTCGGCAGCGCCCTGATCAACGCCATCTCGTTCGGGATCATGATCCCGATCCTCCCCAACCTCATCAAGCAGTTCGTCGGCGGCGACACCGCGGCGGCCTCGGAGTGGAACGTCCTCTTCTCCACCGTCTGGGGCGTGATGCAGTTCGTCTGCGGGCCTATTCTGGGCATGCTCTCCGACCGTTACGGCCGCCGCCCGGTGCTGCTGCTGTCGATCTCGGGCCTGTTCGTCGATTTCCTGTTCATGGCCTTCGCGCCGACCCTGCCCTGGCTCTTCCTCGGGCGCGTGCTCAATGGCGTCACCGCCTCCAGCTTCTCCACCGCCAACGCCTATGTCGCCGACATCACGCCGCCCCAGGAGCGGGCCAGGAACTTCGGCCTGATGGGCTCCGCTTTCGGCTTCGGCTTTATCATCGGGCCCACCCTCGGCGGTGTCCTCGGCGAGATCAGCCTGCGTCTTCCGTTCATCGTGGCGGCGGGCCTGTGCCTGATCAACGCCCTGTATGGCCTCTTCATCCTGCCGGAGTCCCTGCCTCCGGAGCGGCGCACGCCCGCGGTCAACTGGGCCAGGGCCAATCCGCTCGGCTCCCTCAGATTCCTGCGGGAGCGGCCCCAGCTGGGCGGCCTCGCCCTTGTCGGGTTCCTGTATCAGCTCGGCTTCACCGTCCTGCCGGCGATCTTCGTCCTCTATTCCGGATACCGCTACGGCTGGACGCCGGCGATCCTCGGCCTCACCTTCCTGGCCACCGGCGTCAGCCAAATCCTGGTGGCGGCGTTCGTCGTGGGACCGGTGGTCAAGCGGGTGGGCGAGCGCGGCGCGGTCCTGCTTGGCCTGGGCTCGGGCGCCCTGGGTCTCCTGATCTACTCCCTGGCTCCGAACGGCTGGATCTATATGGCGGGGGTGCCGGCGTTCGCCCTTACGGGTCTCGTCAACCCGGGACTTCAGGGCCTGATGACCCGCCGGGTCGGCCCGCAGCACCAGGGCCAGTTGCAGGGGGTCTTCCAGAGCTTCCAGGGGATCGCTTCCGTGGTCGGCCCGCCGCTGTTCGGGCTCACCTTCGCCTGGGCGGTGCGCCACGACGGCGCTCTGCACCAGCCCGGCCTGCCGATCCTCATCGCCTCGGCCCTGTTCCTGGGAGCCTTCCTCCTCTCCATCCGCGTCGCCACCCCCGCCCCGGCGACTGCCCCGGCCTGAGTACGGTGTAGCCGTTCAAGGCCGCACCCCTACACTCGCCTTGATTGCGCCGGACGCGCCGCATAAATCGGCGCTTTCCGAAATCCACGACTCCCGATGAACCCCCGCCGCACCCCTTTCGTCCTCGCCTTGGTCGTCCTCGCCACGACCGCCTCCGCCCAGCCCTACCCCAGCCCGTCGGACGACGTCGCCCGACGCCCGCCGCCCGACGCGGCCACGATGCGGATGTCCTTCGCACCGATCGTGCGCCGGGTCGCGCCCGCTGTGGTCAACGTCTATTCGCGCCGGGTCGTGCGCCAGCAGGTCGATCCCTTCTGGAGCCTGTTCTCCGGCGGCTACCCCCGCGATCGCGTGGAGCAGTCTCTCGGCTCAGGGGCCATCGTCCGCGCGGACGGGGTGATCCTCACCAACCACCACAACATCGCCAATGCCCAAGAGGTCAGGGTGGCCACCGCCGATCGCCGGGAGTGGCCGGCCACGGTGATCCTTGACGACGCCCGCGCCGACCTTGCGGTGCTGAAGATCGACGCCAAGGGCGAGCGCCTGCCCACCATCACCATCGACGATGTCACCCGGCCCCAGGTCGGCGACCTGGTGCTGGCCATCGGCAACCCCTTCGGCGTCGGTCAGACGGTGACCAACGGCATTGTCTCGGCCCTGGCGCGATCGGACGTCGGCATCAACGACTACGCCTTCTTCATTCAGACCGACGCCGCCATCAATCCGGGCAACTCCGGCGGCCCTCTGGTCGATATGGAAGGCAAGCTGATCGGGGTGAACACCGCCATCGTCTCGAGCTCCGGCGCCTCCGCCGGCATCGGCTTCGCGATCCCGGCGGTCATGGCCAAGCAGGTGGTCGACGCCGCCCTCAGCGGCGACCGGACCGTCTCGCGCCCCTGGCTGGGCGCCCGCGGCCAGGCGCTCACCGACGAGATGGCGCGCAGCTTCGGGATGGACCGGCCCGAGGGCGTAGTGGTCACCGATGTCTGGCCGGGGGGGCCGGCTGCCCGCGCCGGCATCGGCCGCGGCGACGTCATCATGGCGGTGGACGGCGAGCCGGTGAACGACGACGCCGGCCTCACCTATCGCATCGCCACCAGCCATGTGGGTGAGGACGTCGCCCTCCGCGTCCGCCATGCGGGCCAGGTGCGCGCCGTCAGCCTGCGCATCGAGCGTCCGCCGGCGACTCCGGCCGCCGACCAGCGCACCCTCGCCGGCCGCAATCCCCTGTCGGGCGCGACGGTGGTCAACATGTCGCCGGCCAGCGCCCAGCAGTACGGGGCCGATCCGTTCACAGCCCAGGGCGTCCTCGTCACTCAGATCGGTGGCGGCTACGCCCAGAGCATCGGGGTTCAGGCCGGCGACTTCATCCGCGAGGTCAACGGCCAGAAGATCGCCAGCACGGCCGACCTCGCCGCCGCCCTCCAGACGCCGTCCCACGGCTGGACCATCGTCATCCAGCGCGCTGGCCAGATCATCACCGCGCGGTTCGGAGTGTGAAGCGCGTTCCAAGGCTGGAGCGGTGATCTGATGAATTGGATCACTACGCTGGGGCGTTCGCCGCCGAGTGGGAACCGGTTCGGCGATCAGCGAACGCCCCAGTTTGCGCTAGAGCCTGATGACTTTGGACGGAACAGAACCAAAGTCTGAATCAGGCTCTACATGTTTGATTCTAGAGCATGATTCAGATTTTAGGCGGTTCCGCCTAAAATCATCCTGCTCTAGGGTTTTGAATCGGCCGCCTTCGGGCTGTCGGTCTTCTCGTCCGGTCCGTCGTCGGCGCCGTTCGCGGCGACCGGCGGGGCGGGCTTGAGACGCTTCGAAGCCAGGTCGAAGCTCCCCTTGTCGGACGGATAGAGGTCGGCCGCCCCGATCAGCAGCGCCTTGTTCGTGGTTCCCTCGACATAATAGGTGTCGCCCTTGTCCACCTGCAGGGTCAGGTGATCCCTGAGTTCAGGCTCGAACTTGGCGGTGTAGATGTGCGTCCCGGGGTCGGTGACGTAGATGCAGTAGGCGCCGTTGGTCAGCTTGCAGATGGCCTTGCCGTTCTCGCGCACCTTGAACCATTGGCCGAGGGCCAGCAGTGACCGGCTGCGGAAGAACACCACCTGGGCCTTGCCGGCCGGGGGCGGAGGAATTGCGATCGAACCGTGCTCCGCCGCGTCCTGGCCGGCGCGCGTCGTCTCCGCGCCTCGCTCGGCGGCCGTGGCCTGGCCCAGGGGGGGAAGGACGACGTCGCTGGCCAGCCGGGCGCTGGCGCGTTCGCCCTCCGGGAAGTCGACGTTGCCGCCACGGACGGCCAGGCCGATGAAGCCCAGCGGCGCGAATACAATTCCGGTCAAACCCACGGCGGACGCCTGCGCGGCGTTGTTTCGGCCGGCGCGGGCCAGTTGCAGGCCCCGGAGCGGCACGCGCCGCCCGTGGGCGTCGAGGTACTGCGCGGCCAGCACCAGCTTGGCCGCCTTGCCGCCGAGCCCCGGCCTGGAGGCTTCCACGACCGTGCCCACCCCGGGCGTGCCTTCGCGCAGGAGGACGCGGTCGCCGACGATCAGCGGCGCGGCCAGACGGAGGTTGAAGGTGTCGCCGGTCTTCTGGTGGCGGGTGCTCACCGGTTCCGCGAGCTCGACCTGGACGGCGGCGCCGGCCGGCGCCCGGCAGCAGCTCCGGCCGTAGGCGTGCGCCGCACGCGTCGTGTGCTTCGCGTGCGCCGTTCGCGCCAGCGCCGGCCCCGCCAGAAGGGCGCCCAGCACCGACAGTCCGGCAACCCAAGCTTTCAGCCTCGCCATTGGCGCCTCCCGCCGTTGAGCTCCTCCAGCCTGCCACACTCCGCGCGCCGTTGCACGACGCTCGCGTGGGTTGACACCGGCCGCGGGCTCGGGCGCCTTGCGCCGGGGCGCCCTCTCGAGCGTCGGCAGGACAGAGGCGCGCCATGACGGAACGGTACAACGGCTGGGCGATCGCCTTGCACTGGACGATCGCGGTCCTGATCCTGTTCCAGATTCCCTACGCCTGGTGGTGGATGGGCGCGCTCCCCGACGAATCGCCGGCCCACGCCCAGTCGATGGTCCTGCACATGTCGATCGGCCTGACGATCCTCATGCTCAGCCTGGCGCGGCTGGGCCTGCGCCTCGCCGTCCCGCCGCCGCCGCTTCCCGCCGGCATGGCGGGATGGGAAAAGACCCTCGCCCGGACGACGCATGTCCTCTTCTATGTCCTGATCATCGGTATCCCCATCGGCGGATGGGTGCTGGCTTCGCTCGGGCGCCAGCCGATCACCTATTTCGGCCTGTTCGAATGGCCCCACCTGCCGGGCCTCTCGGGCCTCGACAAGCCGGCCCGCCACGCCATCAGCAAGCCGGTCGGGGCGCTGCACACCTCGATCCTGATCTGGACCACCCTGGTCCTTCTCGCCCTCCACGTGGGCGGCGCCATCAAGGACCAGCTTACCGGCCCGCCGGTGCTCTGGCGCATGATCCCCTTCCTCCGCCCACCCACCAGGCTGTGACCATCAGAGACCGGTCGGGAAAAGGTCGATCTTGCCGATCGGGACACCGTTCGCCCGCAGGATCGCGTAGGCCATGGAGAGGTGGAAATAGACGTTGGTGGTGGAGAACACCGTCAGCCAGCGGCCGGCGGGGAGGGTGGGTTCGATCTGGCCGATGTCGACCGTCAGCAGAGTCTCTTCGCGCTCCGCGAACTGTTCGGGGGTGAGGGCGGCCAGATAGCGTTTGGCCTCCGCGATGGCGGCCCGGAAGCCGGCCAGGTCCATGTCGGCCCCGACGGCCTCGGGAACAGGCAGCCCCGCCACGCGCGCCGGCCATTGGCGGGGGAAGTTGCAGACCACCATCAGCTGGAAGCGCAGGGGGTTCATGTCGTCGATGAGCCGCCAGTCGAGCATCTCCGCGTCGCTGACGCCCTTCGAGCGGGCGTGCTCGGCGCCCTTGGTCAGGATGTGCGCCGCGGTGTCGAGGGCGCGGTCGTAGAGGTCGACGAAGGTGAACAGGCTGACGGGCACGAAGGGTCCTTTCGTGTGGGTTGGGGTCAGGAGGCTGGCGTGGGGCCGGGTTGCCGATGTCGATCAGGCCCTTCCACGCGCCGGCGGCGTTCCTGCGCCAGACGGTGACATAGCGGCCGGCGACCGCCAGCGTGACGGCGCCCGGCCCAAGGGAGCCGCTGCTCGCCTCCTGTCAAGGTGATGCTTGCCGCCGGCCCTGTGCGCGGCTCCGGTCGTCGAACAGCAGGAGGATGGCGGCGCCGGCGGCGAGCGCGCCCAGGGCGCCGGCCGCGGCGGCGATGTGGAAGGCGCGAACAAAGACCGCGCCCCGGCTCGCCAGGACACCGCCGAGCAGGGCGACGGCGACAACGCCGCCGAGCTGGGCAAGGGCGCTGTTCAGTCCCGATGCCGCCCCGGTATGGCGCGCGTCCACCGCCCCAAGCACCGCGGCCGTCAACGGCGCGGCGGCGCAGGCCATCCCCAGGGCGACGGCCGTCACGCTGGGGAACACTGTGGTCCAGTAGTTTCCGCCACCTTCGCGGAGGGCCAGCAGGAAGCCGGCGGCGACGAGGCCGGTCCCGGCGATCAGCGGGCCGCGCGCTCCGATCCGTCCGGCCAGGGCGCCCATGGCCGGCGAGACGACGCTCAGCACCACGGGGAAGGGGAGGAGCGCCGCGCCCGCGGCGGTGGCGGAATAGCCGGACGTGGTGATCAGCAGATACGGCGTCAGGAGCATGAACCCGGCCAGCGCGCCGTAGAGCAGAAGCGTGAGGAGATTGAGGGCCAGCAGCGAGCGCGAGCCGAACAGCGCCAGGGGCGTCATCGCCTCGTCGCCCAGGCGCTTCTCCGTCCACACGAACGCCGCGACCAGCGCCAGGCCCGCGGCCACCGCCAGCAGTGTCGCGGCGTTCCAGCCCCAGGCGCCGGCGCCCTCGGTGAGGCCCCAGGTCAGGCTGGTGAGCGCCGCGGTGATCAGGACTGCGCCGGCGAGGTCGAGGCGCGCGCCTTCCGCCCGCCCGCTGTCCGCCTCCACGCCGCGCCAGGCCAGGGCGATCGCGGCCGCCGCCAGGGGAAGGTTGATCAGAAAGATCATCCGCCAGCCGACGGTGTCGATCAGCCAGCCGCCGAGCACCGGCCCGACGGCGGCGGCTGCCGAGGCGCTCGCCGCCCAGAGGCCGACCGCCCGGCTGCGCGCCGCCCCCTCGAAGGTCCCGCCCAGGATCGCCAGGCTGTTGGGCAGCACCAGCGCCGCCGCCAGACCCTGCACCGCCCGCGCGGCGATCAGCCACTCCAGCCCGGGCGCGAGGGCGCAGCCCGCCGAGCCGGCCGCGAACAGCGCCACACCGATCGTCAGCAGCCGCCGCTGGCCGTAGCGGTCGCCCAACGCCCCGCCCAGCAGCAGCAGCGCGCTCAGCGGCAGCAGATAGGCGTTGACCACCCATTGCAGGTCGGCGGCGCCGGCCTGGAGGTCGCGCCCGATCGCTGGCAGGCCGACGTTGACCACTGAGCTGTCGACGAAATCCAGGCTGGAGGCCAGGATCGTCGCCGCCAGCACCAGGCGGGGGCGAGCCTGCCGGCGCGGCTCGCGGGCCAGGGCGATGGCCCGATCGCACAGGGGGGTCGCGGTCACCGATTATCCGCCGGGTCGGTCACGGTTCTTCCCCTGAGCTTGACGACGGGATCATATAGGATCACCGCCAGGACCGGGCGCGAAGACCCGACCCCAGGCCACGCAATGGGAGGACACGGGTGAAGGAAGACGTCATGCTCGGTGAGGCCAGGCTCGACCCGACCTGGGATCGCGCCTCGATCCTCGCCCTGTTCGACCCGGCCACCGGGACCCTCGACCGGCGGGTCCTCTCGGACGAGGCGCTCTACCGGCTCGAGCTGGAGCGGATCTTCGCGCGCGGCTGGAACTTCATGTGCCACGACTCGCAGATCCCCAACCCCGGCGACTACTTCATCAACTACATCGGCGAGGACCAGATGATCTGCGTCCGCGGCGACGACGGCGCGGTCAACGTTCTTCTCAACACCTGCCGCCATCGTGGCAACGCCCTCTGCCGCGCCGAGCAGGGCCACGCCAGGTCCTTCGTCTGCAGCTACCACGGCTGGCACTACGCCCTGAACGGCGAGCTGATCGGCGTACCGGGCCAGAAGACCTACTATCGCGGCGACCTCGACCGCTCGCGCCTCGGCCTCGCCAGGGCGGCCCAGGCCGACAGCTACCTCGGCTTTCATTTCGCCACCATGGCCCCCGACGCGCCGCCTCTGCACGACTTCCTCGGCGAGGTCGGCCGCACGGGGCTCGCCATGGTCTGCGCCTCCGGCGAGGTCGAGGTGGTCGACGGGGTCCAGAAGAACGTCATCGACTGCAACTGGAAGATCGCCGTCGATAACCTCTTCGACTGGTACCACGTCATGTACAGCCACGCCTCGGCGGGCCACTCGGGGATCCTGGACCTCGCCGGCATCCTCCACCCGAACAACCAGATGGTCATGCTCGGCGAGTACGGCCACGCCATCAGCGGCCCGGGCGTTCCGAAGGAGGCGCAGGCGAAGATCGACCTGATGAGCGACGAGGAGCGGAGCAACGCTCCGGGCCCCGCCGGCCTCTCCCGCCTGCGGCCGAAGTCGGCCACCGAACTGATGGGACCCAACGGGGTGCGCAGCCTCGGCCACCCCAACATCTTCCCCAATCTGTGGATCACCCTCAACGGAATGCAGATGTGCCTGCGCCTGCCCCGCGGGCCTTCGAAGACCGAGCTCTGGTGGTTCACCCTGCTGCCCAAGAACGCCCCGCCGCAGTTCCGGCAGCGGGCGCTGCGCGCCGCGATCCACATGTTCGGCCCCGCCGGCCTCCTCGAACAGGACGACGGCGAGAACTGGAGCCAGAGCACCCGCTCGTCGCGCGGCTTTTCCAGCCGCCGGCTCGGTCAGGCCCTGAGCATGGGTCTCGGCCATGACGAGGTGACGGAGGAGGCGAACGGCGAGCGCTACATCGACACCTGCGTCAATGAGCACGGCCAGAGGTGGCTCTATCGCTCCTGGACCGAATGGATGGCGGCGCGCGACTGGGCCGAGCTCGAGGCGAGCCATTCTCCCGCCCCCACGGGGAGGGTCTGATGCTGGCGAGGCTCGACGTCGCCGAGCGTGTCCAGCTGCAGTTCGACGTCGAGCAGTTCCTCTACGAAGAGGCCGCCCTGCTCGACGCGCGCCGCTACCGCGACTGGCTGGGCCTGCTCGCCGACGACATCCACTATTGGATGCCGATCCGCCGCACGGTGACCCTGGCCGACATCGAGCGCGAGTTTACCAAGCAAGGCGACATGGCCTTCTTCGACGACGATCGGGAGATGCTGGAGATGCGGGTCAGGAAGCTCGAGGCCGGCTCCGCCTGGTCCGAGGACCCGCCCTCCCGCTCGCGGCATTTCGTCACCAATGTCCGCATCACCGGCGTGGAGGGCGACGAGATCACCGTCGATGTCTGCTTCCACCTCTACCGGACGCGGCTGGAGACCGAGGTCGACAGCTGGATCGGCCGGCGCACCGACGTGCTGCGCCGCCACGGCGCGAGCTTCCGTCTCGCGCGCCGCCACCTGTTCCTCGACCAGACCCTGATCCGGTCGACCAACATGAGCACGATCTTCTAGGCGGAGCCGGGATGAGCAGGCTGGACGGAGAGGTGGTTGTGATCACCGGAGGGGCGTCCGGCCTCGGCCGCGCCGTCGTCGAGCGGTTCGTCGAGGAGGGCGCGCGGCTGGTGGTCCTCGACCGCTCGGTCGACCGGCTCGCAGCTCTGGCGCAGGCCCATCCGGGCGTCGTCGAGACCGTTACCGGCGACGTCCGCGTGCTGGCCGACAGCCAGCGCGCCGTGGACGCGGCCCTGTCCCGCTTCGGCCGGCTCGACTGCGCGATCGGCAACGCCGGCATCTGGGACTATTCGGTCAGCCTCGACTCCATGGCCCCCGACCGCATCGACGCCGCCTTCGACGAGATATTCCACGTCGACGTGAAGGGATACCTGCACCTCGCCAAGGCGAGCCTGCCGGCCCTGGTGCGCTCGTCGGGCGCCCTGATCTTCACCGTTTCCAACGCCGGCTTCGACCCGGGCGGCGGCGGGCCGCTGTACACCGCCGCCAAGCACGCCGTGGTCGGCCTGATCCGCCAGCTGGCCTATGAGCTGGCGCCGGCAGTGCGGGTCAACGGCGTCGCCCCCGGCCCGATCGAGACCGACCTGCGCGGGGCCGGGGCGCTTGGCCAGGCGGAGCGGTCGATCGGCAGCCTCAACCTCTCGGCGGTGGCCGGCCCCAGCGTGCCGATCGGCCGGGTGCCCGCGCCCCAGGACTACGCCGGCGCCTATGTCTTCCTGGCCTCGCGCCGCGACAACCTCGCCGCCACCGGCGGGGTTGTCAGCCTCGACGCCGGCATCGCCGTGCGGGGCCTCGGCCGCACCGCCGGCGGGGGCAAGCTGGCCGAGAAATATGGAAAGGACGTCGCATGACCCAAGCCTCCGTCGGCTGCCTGGGCTACCTCGGCCTCGCGGTGAAGGACCCGGACGCCTGGAGCGCCTTCGCCACCGGCGTGCTGGGGCTGATGCCGGGAGAGGCGGCGCCCGAGGCCTCCAGCGACGTTCGGCGCTTCCGCCTCGACGACCGGGCCTGGCGGATCGCCGTGGAGCCGGGCGAGGACGACGACGTCGCCTATCTCGGCTTCGAGGTCGCCGGCGCCGGCGAGCTGGCCGAGTTCGCCCGGCGGATCGAGGCGGCGGTCGGCGGCGTCGCCGAGGGCGATCCGGCCCTGCTCGCCGACCGCGGCGTCCTGGGCCTCATCACCTGCCACGATCCGGACGGCCTTCCCGTCGAGATCTTCTACGGCCCGACCCTGCGCACCGAAACGCCGTTCGTCTCGCCCGCCGGCGTCCCCGGCTTCGTCACCGGCGAGCAGGGCCTGGGCCATGTGGTGATCTCAACCCGGCATATCGAGGCCGCCCGCCGTTTCTACCAGGACCTGCTCGGCTTCCGCCTCTCCGACATCATCCGCATGGGCGCCGCGCCGCGCACCTTCGAGATGGAGTTCTTCCACTGCAATCCGCGCCACCACACCCTGGCGCTGATCCCGTTTGCCGCGCCCAGGCGCCTGCACCACTTCATGATCCAGGCGTTCACCCTGGACGCCGTCGGCTTCGCT
This sequence comes from Caulobacteraceae bacterium, assembly GCA_028290905.1. GTDB lineage: Bacteria > Pseudomonadota > Alphaproteobacteria > Caulobacterales > Caulobacteraceae > Acaudatibacter. The sequence continues at coordinate 28,810 of JAQGIW010000272.1, forward strand.
CTGGAGCGGGCGCAGGCGGCGGGGACTCTGATCGCCGCCACCCTCGGGCGGCACACCAACGACCACATGGTCTCCTTCTACGCCCGCACGCCCTCGGGCTTCGAGGTCGAGTTCGGCTTCGGCGCCCAGGAGGTGGACGACGCCACGTGGCGGGTCACCCGCCACGACAAGCCCAGCAGCTGGGGGCACCGGCGGCCATGAGCGGGGCGCACGCGGAAGGCCCGTGGCCGGCTCTGCCCTACGCCGACTGGGTCGACACCTGCCACACCCTGCACCTGTGGACCCAGGTGGTCGGCAAGGTCCGCCTGGCGGTCACCCCCTGGCTCAATCACTCCTGGCAGGTGCCGCTCTATGTGACGGCCCGCGGCCTGGCCACCGGCGTGATCTTCGTCGGGACCAGGCCCATGGAGATGGAGTTCGACCTCGTCGACCGGCGACTTCGGATTCGCACGGACGGCCCGCCGGCCGACGTGATCCTGCAGCCGATGTCCGTCGCCGACTTCCACGCCCGGGTCATGGCGGCGCTGGAGGGCCTGGGGATGCCGGTCGCCATCAACCCGGTCCCCAACGAACTGCAGGAGGCGATACCGTTTCCCGAGGACCGCGCCCCCCGCGCCTTCGACGGGGCAAAGGCCGAGCGGTTCTGGCGCGTCCTCCTCCAGGCCGACCGCGTGCTGAAGCTCTTCCGCACCGGCTTCCTCGGCAAGGCGAGCCCGGTTCACTTCTTCTGGGGCAGCTTCGATATGGCGGTGACCCGCTTCTCCGGCCGCCCCGCGCCGCCGCATCCGGGCGGCGTCCCGCACCTCCCCGACGCCGTCGCCCGCGAGGCCTATTCGCACGAGGTCAGCAGCGCCGGCTTCTGGCCCGGCAGTCCGGGCGCGGAAGAGGCCGCCTTCTATTCTTATGCGTATCCCGAGCCGCCCGGCTATCGCGAGGCCGCGGTGAGCCCCGCCGAGGCCCGCTTCGACGAGGGCCTCGGTGAGTTCGTCCTGCCCTACGACGCCGTGCGCCGCGCCGCCGACCCCGATTCCGTCCTGCTGTCGTTCCTCTCCTCGACCTACGCCGCCGCCGCCGACCTCGCCGCCTGGGACCGCGCCGCCCTGGACTGCGAACTCGGCCAGCCCGGCCGCCCGCGTCCGGTCTGAAGGTTCGTTCCGGGCCGAAACCAATGGGCGCCGCGGAGGGTTGAAAGGGGGAATCTCTGTCAGGGAGAACCGCCGATGATCCTCTATTATGCGCAGGGCGCCTGCAGCCTCGCCGACCACATCGCCCTGCACGAGGCGGACATGACCTTCGAGCGGGTCAGGGTTGACCTGAAATCCCACACGACCGAGGACGGCGACGACTACACCCACATCAATCCCAAGGGGTACGTGCCGGCCCTCCAGCTCGACGACGGCTATGTACTGACCGAGAACATCGCCATCCTCAGCTGGATCGCCGATCGGGTCCCGCGCCTGGGGCTGGCGGGCTTCGGCCGCTTCAGGCTGCTGGAGACCCTCGCCTTCATCTCCACCGAGATCCACAAGGCGTTCAAGCCGCTGTTCACCCCGGACGCGACCGCGGCCGATAAGGCCAAGGCCGGCGTGGCGATCGGCGGGCGGCTGGACCTCATCGCCGGCCAGGTGGAGGGCCCCTGGCTGTTCGGCCCCGAGATCAGCGTCGCCGACCCCTACCTTTATGTCATGCTGATGTGGGCTCGGAACAATGCCCTGCGCGTCCCGGATACTCTCAACGCGTTCTTCGACAGCATGACCCTCCGCCCCGCCGTCCGCCGGTCCCTCGAGCACGAGGGCCTTCGCTGAGTGAAGTCAGGCCGGGGCCATCGCCGCGCCGGCCCGGCTCTCCCACTTGGGGCCGTTCAGGCCGACGAGGAGCAGCCAGAGCATCAGCGAGATCTCGCCGATCGAACCGGGCGCCATGATGTACGGGGCGAGTGACCGGGCGAAGGGCGGGTCGAGCAGGATGGCGATGGTGTCCGTCAGCCAGCCCACCCCCGCGGACACCATCAGCACGCCCACAAGGCGCGGCATGAAGCCGGAGCGGTACACCAGGACGCCGACGAGCGCGCAATAGACGCCGAAGAACATCAGGCTGATGTCGTAGGCCTGCCCTTCCAGCCTCACCGCCGTCATCGCCAACCCCTGCAGCTGCTGGGGGGTGAAGGCGCTCAGGGCGGGGACATCGCCGCCCAGCAGGAGAAACGGTCCCAGGAGGAAGACGGCGCCGCCCGCGCCCACCGCGCAGCCCACGAGGCTGAAGAACGCCGCCAGCAAGGACGTGGTCCGGCCCACCGGCTTCAGGAGCTCGTAGAGGAGGACCGTCACCCCGATGTAGCAGGCGTCGCCGGCCAGCTCGGCGAGGATCCCGAAGCGGAACAGGGGCTCGGCCGCCATCATGTGGCTCGTCGTCGCCGCCGCGTCGCCCCGGACGATCATGCCGTCTTCGATGTAGAGGCTCGTGAACCCCGCGATTACGGTCGCCAGGTAGAGCACACCGGCGATCCGGGCCTTGAGCCGCGCCGAAGCGCCCAAAGTCCGCACGCCTCGGGTCGATGCGTCCGCGGTCGATCGGATCATCGGTCACTCCCCATTTTTGGTGTTCTAGTTGTCTATAACACCATATCGTCGCTGGGCAAGGGGGTATCCGTCGGAGCGAGCCGCATGGCGCTCAGGGCCAGGGCGCCGCCGGCGGCGACGAACCACGCCGACTGCACGATCAGCACGCCGTCGACCGCCGGCTGCACGGCGCCGATCACCCTGGCGAGGACCAGGACCTGCAGGCACGCCCCGATGATGAGGCCCGAATAGGCGAACGGCCGCGCCAGCACCCGGGTCTTCAGCAGCACCAGGCCCAGCGGGATGAGCAGGCTCGGGGCGATCAGGAAGACATGCTCCGCCGCCCTGATCAGGCCCCCGCTGACCAGGGCCAGCGTGATGTCGCCGCTGGCGATCGCCTGGGCCGCGGCGAGATAGAAGGCCACCTCGATCAGGCTGACCACCAGGATCGTGCCGCCGGCCAGGTGGGTCAGACATCCCACGAAACCATCGGCCGCGCCCGACAGCTGAACCAGGGCCAGGGCGAAGATCACGATCAGGAGCGATCCGATCCCCTGCATCCCCCCGCCCAGCAGCATCAACCCGGCGCGGGGCTCGGCCCAGGCCGCCAGCTCGGCCGGCGCGAGGCCCGCCGGGGGCGAGGGATTGATCGCGAACGAGGCGACCAGCATCACCGGCCCTACGATTCCGCACAGGCCCGCCAGGGTGCGGGACCAGTTCCGCTCGGTCATGGTCATTGGGGGGTCTCCTCGCGAGGGCGGCGGGCTCGCTCGACGAGCCACGGACGCAGGTTCCGGCAGAAATCACGCTCAGCCTTCATCATGGTCAGCCTGTAGTCGGCGTCGGCCACGGACAGCGGATCGAGGCCCTGCTTCAGCACCCCGTCGATTTCGGCCTGCAGCCGGTCGATAGCGCTCTCCAGCCGCGTGAGACGCTCCCCAAGTCGCGCGGCCGCGTCCTCGGGCTCCAGCACGGTGATCAGGCAGAGCGCCGCCTCGAACTTCGGGTACTCCTTGACCGGTTCGGCGATGAGATGGCGCATCCACGCCGTCAGCTCCACCCGCCCGATTTCCGTCAGTTGGTACTTGGTGTGCTCGGGCCGACGCCCGCTCTGCGCGACCTCGAGCGCTACGATCCAGTCGCGGTCCGCGAGTTGGGCGATCACCGAATAGAGCGATCCGAACCGGATCTTGATGGCCTCCTCGCCATGGCGGGCGCGGAGCGTCGAGGCGATCTCGTAGGGGTGCATCGGCCGTTCGGCGAGCATGGCCATCATTCCCAGGGCGAGCGGGTTTTCTGGCCGGTCCTTCGGCTTCATATCTGTGACCATATATCTGCATGTAGATATCCTCAAGCGAGTATTAGCTCCCCGTATATCTGCTAACAGATATTCGCAAGCGGATATGATCGGCGGCCGATCACCATCGACGCCGTCGTGAGGTCGTCGCTCCGAGCGCGGCGATCAGCGGCTTGGGGGCGGGCCGGGGGGTTGACGCTAGGCGCCTTCGTCGCCGTGCAATTTGCATAGACGAAACATCATTTCGTGAAACACATGCAAAATCATATAGTTACAAATATAATCCAATTTATGCAGACTGCCAACTGAGGCGCTGGCGGGCGATTGTCACCAATCTCAGTAGGGTGGGGGAGTCTTTGCGCGTTGCGAGCGGGCCGCCTCTGTCCACCAGGCGAGGTCGTCCGCGAAGCGGCCGAAGGCCCGCACCAGGGCCTCGCCGGCAGCGCCGGTCGGGTGGCCTGCAGGGTCCAGCGCCTCGTGGACGGGCCCTACGGTCAGGGTGCTGGAAATGACGACCATGCCCATTTCGCCCAGGGTGGCTCGCCAGGCGGTGCTCGAGCGCGCTCCCGCGATGCGCCCGAACGAGTAGCTGGCGATCGCCGCCGGCCGCCAGAACCATTCCTCCAGGAAGTGGTCGGTGAGGTTCTTCAGCCCCGGCTGCACGCCCCAGTTATATTCGCCCGCGACGAACACGAAGGCGTCGGCCTCCCGGATCTTCGTCGCCAGCGCCTCCATGTTGGTGGGCGCGGTCCCCGGCCCATGCTCCTTGTACATCCGGTCCAGCATCGGCAGGCCGACCGCCTTGGCGTCTATCAGCTCCGCCGCCGCGCCCTTCTGACCCAGGCGGGAGACGAGGAAATCGGCCAGCCGGATCCCCCGCCGGTCCGAGCGGTACGAGCCGTAGAGGACGAGGATGCGGTCGGCCATGAGGGGAGGGTGTAGCCGATTTCGTTGACCTTCGCCCCTGCTGAGCTATCCCTTGCCGTCAGGGGAAATGAATGGCCGAAACCGCTGAGCCGGAAGCATCGGAAGAGGTCCAGGCGGCCTTCGACACCGGGGCCGCCGCCATGGCCGCGGCGCTCGACGAGGCGCGCGAGGACCCGTCGCTGCGCGACGAGGTGGCGGCCTTCTTCCAGGCCCAGCGCCGGCTGATCGAGGCCCAGGCCCATCACCTCCACGTCCAGCTCCGCCAGCTCCACCTCAAGACGGTCAGCGATGTCGTCAAGCTCGCCCTGCTGCTGGCCAGCCTCGTCGCCCTGCTGGCCCTGGTCGCGGCCGTGGGAACCATGGTCCGCGACGCGATGAACGATCACGGCCTCGTCATCGAGCGCTTCACCGCCCCGCCCGACCTCGCCGCCCGCGGCTTCACCGGCGAGGCCCTGGCCGAGGACCTGCTCGGCCGCATCGACGCCGTCCGCCGACAGGCCAACAACAATTCGATCACCGTTTCGGACGACGTGCGCTCCGGCGGCGCGGACACCCTCAAGGTCGAGATTCCCCAGACCGGCCTGTCCCTGGACGAGGTCAATCACTTCCTTCACGCCCAGCTCGGCCACGCCCGGCGCCTGACCGGCGAGGTGGCCAGCGACGGGGCGGGGCGCGTCGTCCTCAATCTCCACCTCTCGCGATCCGACCCGATCCGGATCGAGGGCCCCTCCGACAACCTCGAGCCGCTGCTGCAGCAGGCGGCGGAGCGGGCCTTCGCGGCCTTCGACCCGGTCAACTACGTCCTCTATCTTCGCAGCCTGGGCCGCGACGAGGACGCGCTGGCGGTCGCGCGGCGAAACGTCGAGACCGCGAGAACGCCGTTCGAACTGGCGGGCGCCCTTTCATTGGACGCGAACTCGACCGGAGATCGACGCCGGGCTCTCATGCTCGCCAGACTGGCGATCGAGACCGACCCGAAACAGTGGGGCGGCTGGGGCGAGGCCGCGACGGCCAGCGCCGATCTCGGCCATGACGAGGACGCGCTGAGATACCTTGCGGCCCTTCTGAAGGTCAGGATCAGGGACCAACTGCGCAATCACCGGCTGTCGATGCCGTACATATTCCGGGGCGCGCGCACCCGGATGGACGCGGCGGTCGGCGATTTCCAACAGTACGCCAGGGACTTGGCGGTCAAGGTTCCGAACGACACCAACGACAGCACGGACCGCCTCCGCGCCAGCGCCGAAGCGTTGGCGGGCCAGCATGATTGCAACGCCGTGGGCCGCGCCCTCCTGCTCGCCCAGGCCGTGGGAACCCTTTCTCCCGCCACCACCGACTTGGCCCAGTCGCGCCTGGCGCGTTGCCTGAACGACGCGCCGGCCGCATTGGCGGCGGCCCAGGCCCTGGTCGCGGCCCATCAGCAGGCTCTGGCCAAGGCCTCCGCGAACGAGACGAGTCGTGTCGAGCAGAGGCTCCAGACCGCCGACCTGCCCCTGCTGGCCAAGGCGCGCGCGATGGCCGGCGACGTCGCCGGCGGCGAGGCCCTGATCGCGACGACGCCCCTCGACTGCTACCTCTGTGTCCGGGTGCGGGGCCAGGTCGCCGCGCTCGCACGCGATTGGCGCGCCGCCGACCGCTGGTTCGCCGAGGCGACGCGCCAGGCGCCCTCCCTGCCGGCCGCCTACGCCGAGTGGGGCGAGGCGCGTCTGGCCCGCGGCGACCTCGACGGCGCCATCGCCAAGTTCGCCCTGGCGCATGACCGGGGACCTCGCTTCGCCGATCCGCTGAAAGGGTGGGGCGACGCCCTGGCTCGCCAGGGCCGCTGGTCCGAGGCCAGGCAGAAATACGACGAGGCCCTGGCCCTGGCGCCGGCCTGGCGAGATCTGATCCGCGCCCGCGCCGCCGCCGGGCGGCTCGCCTGAGAGCGCTCAGGTCTCAGTGGAATCGGCCAGGGTCCAATGGGCGATCGCGCTGACGAGGAACGCAACGATGCCGGCCAACCAGATGTCAAACTGATCGTCGTCCAGTTCCGTCTTCAGCAGGTGTCCCGCCACCATTCCCCAGGGGACAGAGACCAGGATGCTCAAGACGACATTCACCCGCGGAATTATATAAAGACCTGCATAGGAGAGGAACACGATCGCCCCGACGACGGCGCCGACGGCCGGATGGACGTTCTCCCAGAGTGGGTTACCGATCAGCCACGCCAGCACGCCGCCTTCGATCATGATCAGAAAAGAGCCGGGGTGGGAAGGTCTGAGGACTTCGCCGACGTCTGCCATGGGGCTGTTCCTTCTGTTCGACTACAGAGGATTTGATTAAACTGCTGCTAGCTTTGTAAAATGTTCGTCTCCACGTTATCGACTGTAGAAACCAGCGGCGCCATGCAGTCAATAGGCTAGAGGTTGTCCCTGACGTTCTCAAGCGCCAGTGCCGGTCGGCAGGCGTCGGCGCGGCGAAATCTGATCTCGCGATCCCAAGGCGCGGCGAATAGGGGTATGCCCGCGAGCCGGTGCGCGTTCCCGAAAAGTGGGAACCGGTTTTCGGATCGAGGAACAGGAGCCGCGATCTGATTCCATCAGATCGCAACGCGCGCTAATCGATCGACAACCCGAGCCCCTCCTTGAGCCGCGCCCTGGGCAGGAAAATCGCCGCCAGGGCGATGTTTTGCCTCGATCAGGCCCGCCCGGTCGGCGGTGACGGGCGCGGCCGTTGGGTCGGCCCGTTCATCGGTCATGACGCCCCGACCGGCATGCCTTCGAGCTGACTGCCATGGAGCTCTTCGAGTTCGAGGACGGCCGCATCAGCCGGCGCTGGGGCGTCCGCGATTCCGCCAGTCAGGCCCGCCAGATCGGTCTTTAGTCGGGGCTCGCGGCGGAAACGGACCCGTTCTGGCAGCATCGCTGCCGTTTTTGCGAGCGCCCTGAAACAAGCTCTACGCGATCGATCCAGTACAGGGCGACTTTAGAGTTCCACCGGGCGTCGTGCTGTACTAGGCTTCGACGATGAACTGCACCGCGGACGCCGACGGTTACGAGGCGGTGGCGACCGTTCAGGCCATCGCCGCGCTGCCGACCATCCTCGATGTCGTCTGCCGCACCACGGGGATGGGCTTCGCGGCGGTGGCCCGGGTGACCGACACCCGCTGGATCGCCTGCGGCGTGCGCGACACCATCGACTTCGGCCTGAAGCCGGGCGGCGAACTTCAGCTCGCCACCACCCTCTGCGATGAGATCCGCCAGAGCGGCGAGGCCGTCGTCATCGACGACGTCTCTGAGAACCCGGCCTATTGCGGTCATCCGACGCCGGCCCTCTACGGGTTTCAGAGCTACATCTCGATGCCCATCGTCCTGCGGGACGGACGCTTCTTCGGCACCCTCTGCGCCATCGATCCCCGGCCGCACCGGGTGAACACGCCGGAGATCGTCGGCATGTTCCGGCTGTTCGCCGAGCTGATCGCCTTCCACCTGGACGCGCACGATTACCTGTCCGCGACCAGCGCCAACCTGCGGAACGAGCGCCGCACGTCGCAGTTGCGCGACCAGTTCATCGCCGTCCTCGGCCACGACCTCCGCAATCCGCTGGCGGCGATCGACGCCGGCGCGCGGCTGCTCGCCAAGCGCGACCTGGACGACCCGTCGAAGCGCATCGTCGGCGAGATGCAGTCCAGCGTGGGGCGCATGGCGCGGCTGATCGACAACGTGCTGGATTTCGCGCGCGGCCGCCTGGGCGGAGGCGTCGCGGTGACGCGCCGCGCCGCGCCGCTCGAACCGGCTCTGCGCCATGTCGTGGCCGAGATGCGCGCCAGCCATCCGGGGCGGGCGATAGACGAGGTCTATGCGCTCCAGGGCCCCGTGGACTGCGACCCGGACCGGGTCGCGCAGCTCCTGTCCAACCTCCTCGGCAATGCCGTGACCCATGGCGCCGCCGACCGTCCCATCGAGGTGCGCGCCCGCTCTTCCGCCGGCGCCCTCGAACTCGAGGTCGTCAACGGCGGCGATCCGATCCCCGCCGAGGCCATGCGCAGGCTGTTCGAGCCCTTCGAGCGGGGCGCCGTGCGTCCCGACGCCGAGGGACTGGGGCTGGGACTCTACATCGCCCGTGAGATCGCCCGGGCCCACGGCGGAACCCTGGAGGCGCGGTCGACGCCGCGCGAGACGGCGTTCACCTTCAGCATTCCCCTGAAGGACGAGGCCGAGAGATGTTTGACAACGTCAACTAACTAGGCCATCCATCGTCTGATGGACGACGCCCTTTCCGCGGTTCGCGCCTTCAACCGCTTCTACACCCTCTTCGTCGGCGCCCTCGATCCGGACTTCCTCGGAACCAACCTCTCCCTCCCCGAGGCGCGCGTCCTCTTCGAGATCGCCCAGGCAAGCGGGTCGGAGGAGGGCTTCGGGGCGGCCCGGCAGCCGGTCGCGACGGACATCCAGGCCGCCCTGGACATGGACGCCGGCTACGTGAGTCGTGTCCTCGCCCGCTTCCAGACCCGCGGCTGGATCACCCGCGCCCGCGTGTCGGGCGATGGGCGCCGCCGATCCATCGCCCTGACGTCCGCGGGCCGCGCCGCCTTCGAGCTTCTGGACGAGCGCCAGCGCGCCAAGGTCGAGGCCGTGCTGGCCCGTCTCACACCCTCGCAGCGGTCCGACCTGGTGGCCTCCCTCAGGACGGCCCGCAACCTGCTCCAGCAGCCCGCGCAATGGACCGTCTCCCTGCGCACCTTCCGCCCGGGCGACATGGGCCTGATCGCCGCGCGCCAGTCGATCCTCTACCGCGAGACCTACGGCTGGGGCTCGGGGATCGAGGTCAACATCGGCGAGGTCACAGCCGCCTTCCTGCGCGACTTCAAGCCCGACCGCGAGCAGTGCTGGGTGGCCGAGATCGACGGCGTCCTGGCCGGCTCGATCTTCCTCACCGACGACGGCGGCGGCCTCTCCCGCCTGCGCCTGCTCTACGTCGAGCCCTTTGCCCGCGGCCTCGGCATCGGCGACACCCTGGTCGCCACCTGCGTCGATTTCGCCCGCCAGGTCGGCTACGACGCCGTCTGGCTGTGGACCCATACCATCCTGGAAAGCGCCCGCCGCATCTACGCCGCCCATGGTTTCACGATCACCGACGTTCACATGCACGAAGAGTTCGGCGAGCCGGTGCAGGGCGAGAACTGGCGCCTGGACTTCGCGGCCGAGACAGCCTGAGCCATCGCCGCGGCGCCCGGCGACGGCCTTCATTGACCCCCGATGGAATGGTGCTAGCCTCGCCGTGGGAGACGCTCCGGAGGGTGACGTCATGAAGATCAAGTCCCTGGGTCACGTCGTGCTGCGGGTGACCGACTGCGCGCGCGCCGAACGGTTCTACAACGGCGTGCTCGGCCTCCCCATCTGCGCGCGCTTCGATGAGAACGGGATGAGGATGACCTTCTTCAGCCTTGGAAATCATCATGATTTCGCCGTCGTGGAAGTCAGCGGGGAGGGCAGCAGCGACAGCGAATCCGCCGTCGGGCTGTACCATGTGGCGTTCAAGATCGGCGACGACATCGAGGACCTGCGCGAGGCCAAGGCGAAGCTCGAGGCCGCCGGCGTCACGCCCACCCCCATCGACCACGAGGTGACCAAGTCGCTCTATTTCTCCGACCCGGACGGCAATGGCCTGGAACTCTATGTGGACGCCTCCGACTCCTGGCGCCGCGACCCCAGCGCGTCGCCCAGCTCGCCCCCCTGGAGCTGTAGAGCGCATTCCGAAGAGCGGGAGCCGGCTTTCGGATTAAACGCACGTCAAAACAAAAACCTGGAGCACCAATCTGATTCCATCAGATCGGTGCTCTAGCCGCGCGCCAGCCCGCCAGCGTCGCGTCGGGTTCGTGGCCCCGCTTGACTCCCGTGGGTCCTCGGCATGAGAACAAACAGAGAACATTTCACCCCGAGGCTTCCCATCGTGCTCACCCGCCGGATCGACCAGGCTCTCGAGGCGCTCATCCTTTGCCGGGAGCGCCTGCCGTTCCTGCGCGACCTCTACCGGCCGGGAAGCCCCGAACGCCGCGCCCTCGACGCCGTACTGGAGGACCTGCGCCGGGCCGACCACGCGATGACCCATCGCTGCGAGCCCCCGACGGCCTGCCCCTGCGCCGCTCCGGGCGCCCGCCCCGGCCCGTGAGCGGAGGAGAGGAGGCGTGGACGTGGGCTTCGACGGCCTGGCGAAGGGTTGGACGGTGCGGGGCGGCGTGGTTTCGCCGGGCGAGCGGGTGGCCGACTACGCGGCCCGCGAGCAGGGCGTGCAGGGCGTCTGCCGCGGCCGCGGCTGCTCGCGCCGCCTCGACCTGGAGCCGAAGGCGCTCGGCGCCGTCGGCCTGGGCCTGCTCTCCATGACGGTGGTGAAGAAGATGTGGCAGTGCCAGCGCCCGGACGGCTGCCGCCTCGACTACCACGACACCGCCCCCGAGGCGCCCCTGCGCCTCTCCCAGTTCGTCGGCCGCGCCAATGTGCGCCTGCGCCTGCGCTGCGGCGGCCAGGGCTGCAAATTCCACCGCGTCTGGCGCGTCGAGGAGATGATCGCCGGCCTGAAGAAGCGCGGGCAGGGGAGCGAGGCCACCCAGGTCGACAAGCTGGGGGGCATGATGACCAGCCCATGCCCCCTGTGCAAAGAGGCCGGCTGGACGGCCGAGGTCCTGTGGGTGGATACCGGCTCGATGGGCTGGAAGGTCAACGGCGAGCGCTCGTTCGACCGGTTGGCAAGCGGCTGAGCGATCCCTTGGGGGGCTCGCTTGCCGAACCACCCCATCCGCCCATCCCCGCGGAAGTGGGAACCCAGTGGTGTCCAGGAATACGCACCTGCCCGAAACGGTGAGCACGAGACAATCGCCAGGCTGGAAAACGCTGGGTCCCCGCTTTTCAGGCTGTGTGAAAAGTCGGAGTTGTCACATTTCAACGCAATAATATTCTGCAGTTGCCGTGAGACCGGAAAATCGTTTCGCAAGGCGCGCGTGCGCGGCGCGTAGGAGATGAAAAATTGCGCGGGA
>JAQGIW010000220.1 GCA_028290905.1 Caulobacteraceae bacterium
AACACCAGCCGGCGCAGCTCCGCCAGCGGCAAATCCTCCGATTCAGTGGGAGGTGGAGTCATCCACAGGATGAATCACGACCGCTCGGCTTTTAAAAGCCCCCCGCACGGGAATTTGCCCCGGTTACATCATCTCCCACGCCGCACCGAAAACGCACGAAAGAGAGGGTGCGAAAGGGGTGGGTCTAGCCGAGGCCGCGCGTCCAATCCTTGAGGCGGTGGGTCCGCTCCCATGGCCGCCATCCTGTGTTCCCGAGGGCCAACGCAAAAAAGGCCGGCCCCTTTCTGCCATGGCGTTTGTTACCGATGAAGAATAGTGAACCGCATTGGGCTCCGAAAAACCACGTGTTAGTCGATTAAGGTTTCCGCCCTCAAATTTATCGATCTTCTTGCTAGCGCGTCCTAGTATCGAATGTGCGACGGCTTCTCGCAATCCAAGCTCGGCCATAAGGGCGACAGGGCCGACTATCCGGAGATTAGCCTGCAATGCCCTCACAACTTCCAGACCCGTCGCGCTGAAATCCGGCAGGTTGGCGAGCAATGGCATTCTATATCTCAAGAAACAGAAGAAATCCTTCGCACGTTCCGTAACCGGACCGCGGTCGCGTATATCAGGATGGGCAACAAAATTTGCCACCTCCAGGAAAGACTGCCTTCCAAAAGGCATTGAGCGCAACCCAAGATAGATATCATTTATGTCTTCTTCACGGTATGAATTATTTAGCAATCTCTCCACGCGCCGCCGCAGCGCAGTTGTCAATGAACTGACCATGCATACACCAATCTTTTTGCTCAAGCACCCTTTAGTCTTGGCGAGTTTCGGCCCTAGACCCCCACCGAGGACCCTGCCTGGATTCAACGCCTCATCCCAATGTCTACCACTGGCCAACGACTTCTGCGAATCGGCGATAGGGGGTAGCGTTGTTAAGCGCGGGGATAGGTTAGCTCCCGAACGCCGGACGCATCGCCGGCTTCCCCGCGCGCCCTCACGGTGCAAGCGCGGTGCGGCGCATGGAAAACGACTCAGAACGCAAACAGCGCCGTCCTGGATCGAATACGGCATGGCCTGGCTCAGTTCAGTCGCCCCTTGCTATTTGCCATCCCGCTCAGAGACGCCTGTGTGGCCTCGGTCTTCCTTCGAAGCCGTTGCCCGATCTCGCGGCAGTAATCGCGGAGGGCCGCCGGTGAGCGCTCCGACGACGACGTCGCAAGGATGAACGCCAGGCTGCCGATCAGGGCCTCAATCCTGTCATGAGCCTCCAGCGCGGCGGTGACGCCTTCGGGGGCGGGGGTGGCTTCGAGCGCCTCAAGGATGGCTCTCATCAGAGCCAGCGCGATGGGTCTGCCGGTCCGCCACGTGTGACCCCCCCGGTCCGGGATCAGCCTAGCTTTACTAAGAGTCCCGCTCAACGGGCCTACATGGCTCCCGTGCGCCATGGCGGCGGATACTGCGTCGGGGCACGAGACCTCGTCTCCGGAGGGCAAGCCACAAGGGGAGCCCAAGGCTGTGCCGGAGCACGGCGACGCTGGCTCGATCACTCTTGATCGAGGACTCCATAGCGAGGAGGTCATGAGCGGGGCGACGTTGAAAAGGTGAACTGTCGGCTTTCCGGAAATCCAGGGGGGAAATATCAATATAGAGAAAGCGTGTCTGGGTCGGGCACTGATATGAAGGACACTTTGTTCGTTCGTGCCTTTAGGTACAATCTAATCTGATCTATATTCTTGGAGCCGACGCAATTTACCAGCTCCGAGACCTCGTACTGCTGCAATAAGAGGGTTAGATATAGGTTCTCGCGCATTTTGGTCCTCATGATGCCTACCTACCGTTTCAGGAATTCGTTTTTCTGACAACGTATCCCACGAAATATTGTCTAATGCCAAAAGCAAACTCACCATTGAGACGTCCTGGGATTTCGGTGAAGTGGTGGCGAAAGGTAGATGCCCGGAGAAACTTCCTTCAGCTAACGGCTGTAACCATTTCCTTTGTTGTTCGACCATTATTTCCTGTTGTCCGGCAAAATGCGGTTCAGCCCATTCCGGAGTAGAGGCCAATATTTTTGCCGCCTGATTGTGTTCACTTAGCGTCAGACAAGATCACCTATACGAAATATTGGGGTTATCCCCCTTCCATTCAACATTATCGTCGTTCTGTCAGCCATTGCATGTCCCATCAAACTGCCAACAATTCGTTCTTCATATATCGTTAAATTAAACATTCGCGCATATAGCTCAATCAGGATTTCGCGCTTCCTTTCGTTGTTCTCCTGATTCTGCGCAAACCGGTGCTCAGCTGTTAGGAGGAGGGCGCTTCCATCCTATACCAGTATAGAAAACAAGATAAAGATGACAAACGGATAATTTAGTAGCTTGACGACTCTGTTGAGTCGGTCAGATTGATTTCCTCCTGCGGTCCCAAAGTTGGGCTTGGCCCGGTTTTTCGCTAGGCGTTGCAGAGCGCGACGGGTCGAAGTGACCTTGCCTGTCATGATATGGGCCCGTAGAGCCTGTGCGTCTTAGCCTGTGAGACTTGCTTGCCTTGGTCGTGAGCGATGCGGAGACGTTTAGCGTTGGCCTGACGGCACCGCTCTAAGAGTTGTGAATGATATGGCTGCCGCCGTCGACAAACTTGTTCTCAACAGCCGGGAATACGGCCATACCGTTTAGAGTTACCGTAATATTGGCTGAAATAGTTGTTGTTTCATTCTCGGTATTATTGTATACTAGGTCCGCTCTTTTATATTTATTGCCCGGCTTGCCTCCCGGCAACGGATAAATTCCATCTTGGTCGATGTGATAGGCGAGAAGCTGGGCAGGGTTATCACCACTAGAAAGGGGCGTTTCCCTCCAATCAGTTGTCAGCCCTCGGATAAATTCAACCGGGAGGTAGAAGCTGATTATCAGTTGCCTGTGCTCATTGCCATTTTTTCCCATTCCAGGGAGAATAATACTATCGCCCTCAAAAATCTCTTCCCCGCTAGCGCCAAGAATATTAAGATAGTCGGATCTTAGCCAGGTTCTGGGAGTGTGCATCTTGGGCCGATATCCGTTGTTATCAAAGGGCAAAAGATCCACGCCCGCGGAAGCCCAGTTGACTTGTGTAAGCAAATTGATATGAATAACACCGTGCGAATTTTCGTACGCGCGCTTGAATTCGGCGTCACCGAGGCTGTCCATGGGGTTCTCCAGGCAAAGCTGGGCAAGTTGGCAAGAAATATGACCCAATCATAGGACCATTAAAAGCTTAATTTTCAGCTTCTCAGCTGCGGACGTCAATCCCGCCGACTGGCGATATGAGGATGAGCCTGTGTCGGGCGCGCCGATGATCCTATGGCGGAACACATCGCCGCATCACGCTCCGATGCCGCCACCGGCCCCCCCGACTCCTCGCGCGTGCGGGAGCGCAGCAGGTGGTACAGGCGCCGGCTTGCCGTGTCGCTCGGCTCTCCATGTTCCCCGCCAACACGTTCAAGACGATCCACGCCCATCACCCAATCGGCGTTCGCCTGGTCCATCCGCCCCCCAGCGGCGTCGAGTTCGCCCCTGAGCAGATCGCCCCGCGCCGCCGTCAGGGCCAGCGGCGGGAGGGTCGGGCTGGCCGCCGAGAGCCGATCCAGCTGTTCCGACTCGGCGGCAGCCGGCGCGAGTGCACGACGGCAGGCGTCCTCGCCGTGGGCATGGCGTGCCTCGATCTCGACTAACAGCAGGCGCGCACCACCCAGGAGGGGACCCCTCCAGGCGGTCACAGTAGGGTCGGTTCGGACCAGGGTTTCGCCGAGACTCTCGGCTCGCTCGGCGGCGGACCGCGCTTGCCGCGTCTGGCCGACGGCTAGGCTGGCCTGTCCGAGGACCAGATACACCCGCCCGATGTCCGCCTTGAACGTCGTGTCCGTCGGATCCACCCGCGCGAGGCGCTCCGCATCGGCGGCGGCCTGGCGAGACAGCGTCACGGCCCGCGTGGCGCTGCCCTCGTCCAACAGTATCTGCGCCTGCTTAATGCGGTTGACCAACAGCGAATCAAATGACGCCCAGTCGTCAGGAGAGCGGGCGAGGAGGGCGACGTACAACCGCGCCTCTTCCCCTCGATCGTGCAGGCTGGCGTCGTCCTGGCCCTGGAGGCGCTCGGCGTCGGCGAGCCATGCCAGACTCTGGGCGACATCGTACCATCCCTGTCGGCCGCCGGGGTCGCGGGCGGCGACGGCCCGCTTGATGGCCAGTCCGCTGCGCAGGGCCGCCGTCGCCTCCTCGAGCCGTTGGGTCTGCAGAAGGACAACGCCGAGGTCGACGTGGGCGGAGCCTTGCTCGGCAAGATAGGCGTCTTTCGCGCCTCCACGCGCCACCAGCCGATCGGCCAGGCGCGCGTATTCCTCCATCAGGGCCAGCGCCTGAGGCAACTCCGCCCTTTCCTCTGCCATACCGCCCAACCGCTCGATGCTCTGGGCGTGTTCGAGCAGGCGCTGCGGATTGTCCGGCGCCCGGCGCAGCAGCTCTCCCGTCGCCGCCGCTGCCTGCCGCCACAACGATAGAGCGGCGTCAGTGTGGCCTCGGTCATCCTCCATTTTACCGAGTATCCGCAACACCCCGGCCCTTCGGCCAAGGGAGTCGTCGTCCATGCCGTAGCGGGCCTCGGCGGAGTAGTACGCCATGGCCCGATCGCCTACCTCCCCAAGCACGCCCAGGCGCACTGTGGGCTCCAGGGTCCGGTAAAGATCACCGACCATGAATTCGACCAGTCCCTCGGCCTGGACGCGCCGGGCGCGCGCCTCGTCGCGGGCGGCGATAGCCTGGTTGCGCGCGAGCAGGGCCGCGATCGCCAGGCCGCCCATGGCGATGGCCAACGCGAACGCTCCGCCCGCCAAGCCGAGCACCTGCGCATGTCGGCGCTGGGCGTCCCGACGGACCAATTCATCGAGCCCTACCCCAAGCATGCCAGCGATCAGCTTGAGGCGTGTGAGGCGCCTCCCATCTCCCCCTGTACGTAGATCCGCCGCGACCGGCATCCCGTGGTCACGGAGTGCGGGCGGGAAACAATCGTCGTGCGGTCCGGCGGTGTGGCCGGCGACGATCACGGAGAGTATGCGCTCATCGCCATGAAGGTCGCGAAAGAGTCGTATCTCCTGTTCGACCCAATAGGATCGCGCCGCGTCGGGCGAACAGAGCACGATCAAAAAGGCCGAATCCGCCAGGGCCTTCTTGAGTCGGACGGAAAGATCGCTTCCCGCCTCCATCTCGGTGCGGTCCCGAAAGATTGGCCGCAAACGACGCGTCGCCGGACCAGCTGCGGTCGGACGGCCCACAAAGCGACGTGGAACAACGTAGGATTCCAGGGCCCGTTGCAGCCAGCGCGCCCAGACGCGGTCGCGGTCGCTATAACTCAGAAAAGCCCAGTACCTAGGGGGTCCAGCCATCGAGCGAGCGCGCGGGCGGCGAGGCCCGTTCCTCAGTGAGTCTGGTTGATGTTCCTCAGAGGCGATTTAGTACTAATTGGTTCCCGCGTCGAATCCCAGTGCACACCTATATACCGTGTTGGCGGCGATTCAAACATCCTCAAAGCTCAAGTATAGTGGTTATTGCGGCCAGAACGTCGGTCAACTTCGGCGAATTCCGCGGGTCACTTCGGAGACACGGCACTAGAGGACGTCATCGATAGAGACCGTCTCAATGGTAAAGGTGGCGCTCCCAACGGCGTCCGGAACGCTTGAGGCCGTTACCCGGAGAACAGACACTTGGCTACAAGCGGTAGGTGATGTGCGAAGCTGCTTCGCAGAATTGTCCAAGCTCCCCCAAAACAATTCGTTCCACTTGCCGAACTGACATTGCAAGGGTGAAACCGTCTTCATTCAACTCTCGATCGTAATCCTCGATTGCTTTGATGTAATTCTCATAGCGCCCTTTGGACGTATCCGCGAGCGAGGCGTTGTCAATAATGGCCCGCAACAAGCCACCGATGAATGCTCCAACCGCCAAAAAGTCGATCCAGTGCTCGAACGTTGTATTATGAGGAAAGATCAGCTTGCATACAAGGGCTGCTACCGTCAGCGCCACGCCGGCCAGGTAGAGGATGTCGGCCCAGGCATAATGCACCCTTTGCTTCTCTCCGAGCTTCTGGATCTCCGCGGCCGCGAACCGACGCTGATACTCGATCCGCAGCTCGCGATACGCGTCGGTGGCGATGGCGCTCAAGTCACCGTTCGCGGGCGGCGAGCTGGACCTCAGGTCGGCAAATGCGCCCGAAGGCGAAAAGAGAGTCAGCGCCGCCGCCCCTGCGTTCAACTCGGCGTTCAGGTGGCCCAGCTCTTGCGTATAAAACGCATCCGCCCTCGCCTGGAGATCCTCCCTGGAGCGCGCGACCGCGGCTAACTGGTACGCCTGGAACTTGATCGAGCGAATACGCTCAGCAGCGAAACGGTTCATCAGCCAGAGCTTTTTCTGCCCTGTCAGAAGCTGATGGATCTGAATTGACAAGCCGCCGGCGCCGATGAAGATCACGACAATGCTGATAGCCTTCAGCGGTGGCGTATCGTGCGGAAGTATCAACGCCATGGCTACGGTAAACAACGCGCTCAACAAAACGAGCACCATTCCGATACGACCGCGCTGGTGATAGGTTCGCCTCGCAACAACCGCGGCGGCCTCGTGCCGGCGAAAAGCGTTGTCTACGACGGGATTGACCACGATTGGTCCGATATCACGATACAGTTCGACCAGCTCGTGTGGGGGGAAGATGTCGCGGTTGTGGACCTCCAAGGCATGCCTCCCCACGGCGGCGGCGATCCTAGCGGCTAGAGACACCGCCCTGCCGTGGCAGGGTACACCAACTGCACGGCAGTTCGAGCCCTTGACGTGGAGCGCCACGTCACCAGCTGGGAAATCTACGAGGAGAGCGGCTCGACCGTAGCCAAGCGGCGCGGTATGAAACCCGCCGGGTTTGGGCTCCTCGCGCGCCTACAGATCCAGGAACCAGCTCAGACCGGCGCCGACCGTCCTGAGCGCTTCCCCATCCAGGCGGCCGATGACGCCGCCGACGCGCCTCCGGGGAACCGTGACGGCCTTGTCGATCATGACCTGGGAGACGACCCTCAGGCCATTGGCCGGGGTCGGCGGAATGGTGATGCGGATGAGGGTCGCATCCGCCAGCTGGCTGGTCAGGGGAAGGACCGTGACCGAGGGGATCGCGTCGAAGACGTCCGCCTGCACCACCAGGGCCGGCCTTGGCTTGCCTTCGTCGCCTGACAAGGCGAACTCGGCCGGCCGCTTGCGACGCGAAACGCGTTATATCTTATCTTTCGAAACCCCGATCGGGTCGCGCGCCATGCCTCGCTCATCGGACGCCCTCAGGACGTCGTCGCCGTCCGGCTGGCCCGCGCGCGCCCCGATCGCCAGCGACTGCCGGCGGGCCTCCCCCTCGAAGGCGCGGCGCTCGCGAGCGGCCAGGTGGGCGCGCACGAGCTCGCGAAGCAGCTCGCCCGGATGGACGCGTTCCTCCTCCGCCGAGCGCGTCAGCGCCGCCTTCAGGGCGGGCTCGAGACGAAAGGTGAAGGTCTCCGCCCAGGTGATGCGGGAGATCGAAGGCCGGCTGGACGCCGATGACTTCGGCTCCGCGTGAAAGGCGTGAGACGCGGGGACGTCGTCACGGCTAGTGGGACGGACCGAAGTTCGGCGAATCCGCCGGGGTGATCGTCCCGCTCGCGCTGTCGGGCGCCTCGTAGCGAAGGGGAACACTGACCCGCCCCCCGACCGTCGGAAGCCCTTCGTCGGTCCAGACGGAAAGCTGAAACTGGGGCGCCAGCGCCAGCGCGGCCTTGTCGAAGTCGAGGCCGGGCGGGTCCTGTCGGGAGACGGCGCATCGACCAGGCGCCCCGCCGGCCCGACGGTGCAGTTCAGCATCACGTGTCCGGTCGATACATGCGCCGCTGTCGCCGCGGCCGGCCCGCTCGCGTGCGGATGTGCAAGGGAGAGATAGTGGGCAGGGTGGCTAGTCTATCAACCCTTGTCGGTGGCTCGACCGACCGAAGGCATTGCCTGGCGATCTGGAACGCGCCATGTATTACCTCGACATCAACGGTAATACCGAGGACCAGGATCGCGACCACGGTCACGCGGAAGGGGCAGGTGACGATCCCCAAGCGGGTGCGTGACCGCCTGGCGATCGGGCCTGGCAGCCGCGTGGAGTTCGAACTTACGCCCAACGGCGAGGTCGTCCTCCTCAAGGTCGGCGAAGACAAGCCGGCCAACCGGTTCGACGCCCTACGGGGACGCGCCGGGGCCGGGATGACCACCGATCAGATCATGGCCCTCACGCGCGGCGAGACGTGAGCGCCACGCTCGACCAAGCCGGCGAACAGGTCCGACAGGTGTAGATCAAGCCCCCGACCGGCCGGCGCCTTCGAACCTTAACGGCGCGGACCGGAAGGCGGCCTGGCTCAGGGCGCGATGCGAATGGCAGTTGACGTTTCGCCAATCTCGTTGAGGAGGTTGCCGCTGAGATCAAAGAACCTGACGTCGTCGACACCGGTATACGCGTTCCGGCGGGCGACCTTGACGGTCTCGGTGTCGGTGAAATAGCCGGTCAGAAGGCCTGCCGTGTACAGCCAACCATAGTGCAGTCGGGTGACGTGCAAAGGATTCAGAGCCTTCCACGAGCCGAGGCAGATATTGCCGCTTTCGATGGGGAAGTTGATGTTTTCCCATTCGGTGCCGTCATCGTGCCACTGGATGAAAGCTTGGCCGATCGGGCTACCCCCGATCGCGTAGGTCACCAGCCAGGTCCCGACGATCTTTTGGGCCGCATTGGCCGAACTCTGGGGAGCCGTGCTCGGCGCCGCCGCCAACGCGCTCGCC
>JAQGIW010000279.1 GCA_028290905.1 Caulobacteraceae bacterium
ACCACTCCCCCACCCCCCGCGCCGGTCTCCAACCCGCGTTATGTCGACTCCGACGATTACCTGTGCAATTTCGCGCCGCCGGGCGATCCGCGCTCGGTCCAGGCCTGCATCAGGCTGAGGGGTCCCGACGCCTACCCCCATCCCGCCCCCCGCTACGGCGACTCCGATGATTTCCTGTGCAACCACGGGACACCCGGAGACCCCCGCACGGTCCAGGCCTGCCTGAGGCTGCGCGCTCCGGAACCCTAAACACTGGAGGCGCGCCGGCGGCGACTGTGTTACAGTCTCGACGCAGTGAGGAAATTGGGAGGGGCCCATGCGTCTGGCGGCGATGCTCCTGGCAGTCCTGGTCGTCGCCTTCTTTTCGATGGGCGAGACCCGCGCCGACACGCCCCGCCGGGTGGCCCTGGTCGTCGCCAACGGCGACTACATGCATGCCGGATCCCTGAAGAACCCGGTCAATGACTCCCAGATCGTCGCCACCGCCCTCAAGACCGCCGGCTTCCAGATCGTCGAGGCCAATCCCAACCTTGGGATAGGAGCCTTCCGCGGCGCCCTGCGGCGGTTTCGCGCCAATGCGGTGGGCGCCCAGGTGGCCCTCGTCTACTACGCCGGTCACGGCATCGAGGCCCGGGGCAAGAACTGGCTGATTCCCACCGACGCCGTGCTCCAGGACGACGCGGATCTCGACTACGAGGCCATCGATCTCGACCTGGTGCTCAGCGCCACCGAGGGGGCGGAATTGCGCGTGGTGGTCCTCGACGCCTGCCGCAACAATCCCTTCGGCCATAGCTGGAAGCGAACCCAGCGCGCGGTCGGCGAGGGCCTTGCGCCGATCGACGTCGACGACGTGCTGGTCATCTATTCCGCCGGTCCGGGGCAGACCGCCTCCGACGGCCGCGGCGCCAACAGCCCGTTCGCCGAGGCCCTGGCCAAGCGTCTGCCCCAGCCCGGTCTCCCCATCCAGCTCCTGGGCGGAATGGTCCGCGATGACGTGCTGCGCGCCACGGGCTCGCATCAACGGCCGTTCATCAGCGCCAGCATCACCGGAACGCCGTTCATGCTGGTGCCGGGCGCAGCCGGACCGGTGTCGCGTGCCGTCGAGGCGGTGCAGGCGGACCCCAAGTCCACGGAGATGATGTTCTGGCAGTCGGCGTCCGCCGGCGACGACATCGGGCAGCTGCAGGCCTATCTCAGCAAATATCCGAACGGCAGTTTCGTGGACCTGGCCAAGGCCAAGATTGCCTCGCTGCAGAGGTCGGCCACGGCGGCCGGCGCCCAGCGCAACCTGCCGGCGCCCGCCAAGATGGATCCCCGCGCCTTGGAGCTGGCCTTCTGGAACAGCGTCTCCAACAGCAATGACATCGCCCAGCTGACGGCCTACGTCGACGAGTACCCCAGCGGCCAGTTCGTGCGCGCCGCCCGGGCCAAGATCGCCGCCCTGACCCGGCCGGGCGCGCCGACCACCGTGGCGTCGTCCGCCGTGGCCTCCTCCTCGGCGCTCGCCACGCCCTCCGGCCGCACGGTCGGCTCGGCCCCGACGGGGAACAACCTCTCCGGATCCTCGCTGTCGGCCACCCAGCCGCTCGCCAACACGCTCCCGCGGTCCCACAGCCGCTACGGCGACTCCGACGACTACGTCTGCAACCACGACGAGCCCGGCGACACCAAGACCGTGCAGGCCTGCCAGCGCCTGCGGGGCGGCGCCCCCGCCGATCCGTCCTGAACGAAGGCGACGCGGGCGCCCCGTGCCCGCACTTTCCGGCAAACTTCGCGTGGATGAAGCGGCGCGCCCCCTCTATGCTCCGGATTGAGCGTGTTGAGCTTGATTCAGACGTTTCCATGAAACGTCATCAAGCTCTAGCCAGACGCGATCCATCGCGCCCGAGGAAGCCCAAGCCGTAAATGACCTTCACCAATCTCCTGATCGCCAACCGCGGCGAGATCGCCATTCGCATCGCCCGGGCGGCGGCGGACCTGGGCCTGGGCTGCACGGCCATCTATTCCACCGACGATGAGCGCTCGCTGCACGTGAAGGCGGCCGACCGGGCCGTCGCTCTCGGCGCCTCGGGCGCGCGGGCCTACCTCGACATTGCCGGCGTCATCGCCGCGGCCAAGGCGGCGCGCTGCGACGCCATCCATCCCGGTTACGGCTTCCTCTCCGAAAGCGCCGCCTTCGCCCGCGCCTGCGCCCAGGCCGGCATCGCCTTCGTGGGCCCGTCCCCCGAGGCGCTGGAGGCGTTCGGCGATAAGACCCGGGCCCGCGCCATCGCGCAGCGGGCCGGCGTCCCGGTGATCGACGGGACGGACGGCCCCGCCGACCTCAGCGCGCTCGAGGCCTTCTTCGACGCCCTCCCCGTAGGCGCGGCGATGATCATCAAGGCCGTTGCGGGCGGCGGCGGGCGCGGCATGCGCATCGTGCGGGATCGCGCCGAACTGGCCGCCGCCTTCGCCGCCGCCTCGCGCGAGGCCGAGGCCGCCTTCGGGGTGGGCGCCGTCTACGCGGAACGGTTCGTCGGCAGGGCTCGTCACATCGAGGTCCAGGTGGCCGGCGACCGCACCGGCGTCCTGGCGATCGGGGAACGCGACTGCTCCGTGCAGCGCCGCCACCAGAAGATCGTGGAGATCGCCCCGGCCCCCAACCTCTCTGACGCCCTGCGCGCGCGCCTGTTCGAGGCGGCGGTGAACATCGCGGCGGCCACGCGCTACCGCACCCTGGGCACCCTCGAATTCCTGCTCGAGATGGGCGGCGAAGACTTCTGGTTCATCGAGGCCAACGCCCGCCTGCAGGTGGAGCACACCGTCACCGAGGAAGTCACCGGGATCGACCTGGTCCAGACCCAGATCCGCCTGGCGGCCGGTGAGACCCTGGCCCAGATCGGCCTGACCGCGACGCCACCCGCGCAGGGCTTCGCGGTTCAGGCGCGGGTCAACCTCGAGACCCTCGACGCCGACGGCGTCGCCCGGCCCAGCGGCGGACGGCTTGCCGCCTATGAGCCCCCCTCGGGACCCGGGGTGCGGGTGGATGGCTACGGCTACGCCGGCTACGTCGCCAATCCCAACTACGATTCGCTGCTGGCCAAGGTGGTGGCCCACGGCCAGACCCTCCCGCAGGCGGCGGCGCGCACCGCCCGGGCCCTGTCCGAATTCCGCATCGAGGGCCCGCAGACCAATATCGCTCTGTTGCGCGCCATTCTCGCGCGCGACGAGGTGCTGGCCGGCGAGGCGACGACGCGGTTCGTCGAGGAGCATGCGTCCGACCTCCTCGCCGCCGCCCAGACGCTCGAGAGCCGCGCCTTCGAACCCGACGCCCCGGCGGCGGTGGCCGCGAGCCGCAGGCCCCAGACCGCGGTCCAGGGCGCGGAAGCCGTGCGAGCGCCACTTCAGGCCACAGTGGGCCAGATCACGGTGAAGGAGGGCGACCTGGTTCGCGTCGGCGAAGTCCTGGCCATCCTCGAAGCGATGAAGATGGAGCACGTGGTCGCCGCCGAGGCGAGCGGACGCGTGGCGGCAGTGGCGGCTTCGCTCGGCGAGGTCGTGCAGAAGGACCAGCCGCTGATCTTCGTCACCCCCGAGGAGGTGGAGGGCGCCGCCGATCACGGCGAAGAGACCGTGGACCTGGACACCATCCGTCCCGACCTCGCCGAGGTGGAGGAGCGCTGGCGCCTCACCCGCGACGAGGCCCGGCCGGAGGCCGTTGCCCGGCGCCGCAGCCGCAATCAGCGGACCGCCCGGGAGAATATCGACGACCTGGTCGATCCGGGAACCTTCCTGGAGTACGGCGCCTTCGCCGTCGCCGCCCAGCGCCGCCGCCGGTCCTCGGAGGAGCTCCTGAAGATGAGCCCCGCCGACGGCCTGATCTGCGGGGTGGGCGCCGTGAACGGCGCGCTGTTCCCGCCCGAGAAGGCCCGCTGCGCCGCGCTGTCCTATGACTTCACCGTCCTGGCGGGGACCCAGGGCCTGATGAACCACCTGAAGACCGATCGCCTGCTGGAGCTGGTGGAGAGCGAGGAACTGCCGGTGGTGTGGTTCGCCGAGGGCGGCGGCGGCCGACCGGGCGACACCGACGGCATCGGAAGCTCGGGCCTGGCCACGCCCAGCTTCAAGTCCTTCGCGCGCCTCGCGGGGCGGGTCCCGAAGATCGCGGTGGTCTCCGGCCGCTGCTTCGCGGGCAACGCCTCCTTCGCCGGGGTCAGCGAGATCCTGATCTGCACCAAGGGCGCCAACATCGGCATGGGCGGGCCGGCCATGATCGAGGGCGGCGGCCTCGGCGTCTTCGCGCCGGAGGACATCGGGCCGATGGACGTCCAGACCGCCAACGGGGTGGTGGACATCCTGGCCGAGGACGAGGCCGACGCCACGCGCCTGGCGAAGCAGACGCTCTCCTATATTCAGGGCCCGACCGCGGGTTGGGCTTTCGCCGACCAGCGCCTGCTGCGCCGCGCGATCCCGGAGAACCGGTTGCGAGTCTACGACGTTCGCAAGGTGATCGAGACCCTGGTCGATACGGGCTCGTTTCTCGAGCTGCGCCCGGCCTTCGCCCCGGGGCTGATCACCGGCTTCGTCCGCGTCGAGGGTCGGCCCATGGCCCTGATCGCCAACGATCCGCGGCACCTCGGCGGGGCGGTGGACTGCGACGGCGCCGACAAGGGATCGCGGCTCCTGCAGCTCGCGGACGCCTTCGACCTTCCGGTCCTCTCCCTGGTCGACACCCCCGGCTTCATGGTCGGCCCGGAGAGCGAGGCGGCGGCGGCGGTGCGCAAGACCTCGCGCCTGTTCATCAACGCCGCCCGGCTCGGCACGCCGATGTTCGCCATCGTGCTGCGCAAGGCCTACGGCCTGGGCGCCCAGGCGATGACGGGGGGCTCGACCCTGGCGCCGTTCTTCTGCGCCGCCTGGCCGACCGGGGAGTTCGGCGGCATGGGCCTGGAGGGGGCGGTGCGCCTGGGCTACCGTCGCGAACTGGAGGCCGAGACCGATCCGGCGGCCAAGCAGGCCCTGTTCGACAAGCTGCTGGGCGGCCTCTACGCCCGGGGCAAGGCGATCAACGTCGCCGCCACCCTGGAGATCGACGCGGTGATCGATCCGGCCGACACCCGCAACTGGATCCTCCAGGGCCTGCGCAGCTGCCGCCCCCGCCACGCTCCCCGCCGGCGGTTCGTCGACGCCTGGTGAGCGAGCGCCGGTCGTGGCTCTTCCGGCCGAAGGCGAGAAGGACATTGTCACCATCGAGGGGCGGCGGCTGCGCCTGCGGCCCATCGGGCCGGACGACGACGACGCCCTCATCGACATGGCGCGCCGCTCGACGCCCGACGACCTGCGCCTGCGCTTCTTCAGCGCCGTGCGCCCGGAGCCGGGGCCGCTGGTCTCGTCGCTGACCCATTACGACCACGACCGGCAGAGAGCGGCGGGCGCCTATGATCCCGCACTCCCGCGCGGCGCGGGGGAACTGCTGGGGGTCGTCCGGCTGCACTGGGAGCCGGATCTCAGCCGCGGCGAATGCGCCATCATCGTACGCTCGGACTTCAAGAGCCACGGCCTCGGTCACTGCCTGATGGCCGAGATGCTCGGCTGGGCCGTCGATCTCGGCCTGGCGCGCGTCGACGGCGACGTCCTGCCCGAGAATTCCGCCATGCTACGGATGGTTCGGTCCTGCGGCGGCGTCATCCTGCCCCGCGGCCCCGATCTGCATACCGTCAGGGTGACCTTCGATCCCCCGCGCCGGATCTGAGGCGATGGGACTTCCCCGAGGGGCGCCGCTTCGGCCCCCTCGGGGTGGTCAGGGTCTAGTACTTGTACTTCAGCTGGATCGCCACCGTTCGGGGGTTGAGCACAGTAGCGCCTTGGTCGGAGATCAGCTGCGGGCCGCAGACGGAGACCATGCACCCGGTCTTGCCGCCCGACAACGGCAAGCCAGCCTCGCCCACCATGATGAAGGTGTTGGTCAGGTTGCGGCCGATCACCGAAGCCTCCCAGTGGCCGTTGATGCTGCCGAGCCAAAGCACGGCGTCCAGGGTTCCGTAGGAGGGTTGGCGATCGATCTGCCGGGTGACGCTGCTGGGGAAGCCATTGGTGAGATAGTCGCTGCTCAGCCGCACGTTCACCGAAAGGCCGGCCTTGAGGGCCGAGGAGATGTTGCGGCTGTAGTCGCCGCCGATCACCGCGGTCCACCTGGGCGCGAGGGCCGTTGGCTGGCCGTTCACGTTCATGAAGTTGCAGAGGTTGGTGGCCGAAGCGCCGCAGTTGGGCGAGATGGTGTAGCTGCCGTTGGGGTTGACCACCCGCAGGGCGTTGCAGCCCTGTTCATAGGTGAGGCCGGCCGGCGAGCAGGGCGCTTCGAAGGTCCCGTAGTGCGAGTTGTTGTAGGCGCCGTCGAAGTGCAGCACCAGGCCGGCGATGTTCCTGGGGGCAAACTCGGCCTGGAGTTCGACACCGTAGGTCCGGGCGCTGGCGGCGTTCAGTGTGATGTAGTTGAACGTCGGGGTGTTGAAGAAGTCCACCTGCAGGTTGGAATACTCGAAGTCGAAGACGTCGGCGTTCAGGCGCAGCTGGTTGCCCAGTAGCAACGACTTGACGCCAATCTCGAAGCCCTCGGACGTCTCGGGCTTGAACTGCAGGTCACCTGCCAGGGTGCCGGTGCTCAAGATGGCGGAGTTGGAAGCCGCCCGACTTGTAGCCGGTCTTGTAGGCCCCGTAGAGCGTGAGCTCGTGGGTGGGCTTCCAGGTCAAGGTGACTTCCGGCGACACGTTGTCGAAGGTCTGATGGGCGCCGATCGAGTTGCAATTGCAGGCGCCGCCGCCGGCGGTCGGATTGGCCGGATTGTACTGGATGAACAGGCCATAGAGGGCGGGCCAGACATAGGGCTGCAGGAAGTACGAGTGCTTGGTCTCGTGGGTGTAGCGCGCGCCGCCGGTGAGCTCGAGGTTGGGAACGATGTCCCAGATCGCCTGGCCGAAGACCGCATAGGTGCGCCCAGTGGTCGCCGACAGCTTGTTGTAGGCGACGAACTGATCGAGTGGCGGCGCGGCGCTGTTCTGGGCGGCGGCGAAGTCGACGTCCTGGTTGAAGTGCAGGGTGGTGGTCTGGAAATAGAAGCCGCCGGCGAAATTCAGCGGGAAGTGGAAGGTGGTGTCGAACCGCTCTTCGCTGGACGCCTGGTCCCAGGTGAAGTGCTCGCCGGCGTAGACGAGGGGCGCCGAGGTAAAGTTCTGGTTGTCGGCCCAGTCGTTAAACAGGTGCTGGAACGAGTTTGTCGAGGTCAAGGTATAGTTGGGCTGGGCATAGTTAATCCTCAGGTAGACGTTACCCTCTTGGTAGCGTTCAAAATCCTGGCCACCGGCCAGGCTCTCCAACGAATTAGGGGTATTGGCGATCTCCAGCGGCAGGGCCGGCTGCCGCGTGACGAACGACTTGCCGCAAGGGGTGGCGTAGGGCTGTCCGAGTTCCGACTGGGGAACCCCCAGCGGGCAATAGACGTCCACGGAGTTGTCGACGTTGTTGTTGGTTCGGTGAGAGTCGAAGGTGCCCTTCACCGTCACTGACAGGGCGTCAGTCGGCGTCCACTTGGCCGTCAGACGCACCAGGGCGTCCTTGTCGCCGCCGACGAAGTTGGGCGGAATCGCCGTCGGGCCGGTGTTCAGGTGTCCCGTCGCGATATCGAAGGTGTGGTAGACGCCCGCCGGGGCGATATTCCTGAAATATCCCGAGCCCGAGTCGGCGTAGCGGAAGGCCAGGCGCAGGCCGAACTTGTCGCTGACCGGGCCCGAGGCAACGCCCTCGACATAGACCTGCTCGGCGTTGAACTCATAGCCCGTAGTGAGGCTGCCCTCGTAGTGCGAAGTCGGATCGTTGGTGAGGATGGCGACCGCGCCCGCGGTGGCGTTCTTGCCGTAGAACAGCGCCTGCGGACCCTTGAGCACCTGGACGCCGCTGACGTCGAAGATGCCCTCGTCGATCGCCCGGCCCTGGCCGTAGTAGACGCCGTCGACGTTCACCGCCACCGACTGCTCGATGCCGATGTTCTCGCTCGAGGCGCCGATGCCGCGCATGGAGATGTCGGCCCCGCTGCCGCTCGACCCGCGCGCGATAATCAGTTGCGGCGTCTGCTCCTGCACGTCCTCGACGCGGGTGAGGTTGTACTGCTGCACCTGGTCACCCGAGATCGCCGTGACGGCCACGGGGATGTTCTGGACGTTCTCTTCGCGTTTGCGCGCCGTCACCACCACCTCGGCCACCTGGGCGTGGGCCCGGGGCAGATCGGCGGCGAACATCGCCATCGCGACGGCGACAATGACGCCTGCCCTCGTCAGGCTACGATCGGCTCCCGGCGGTCGCGCCATGGCGATTCCTCCCCTTTTTGGATTCGCCACTGAGGGCGCTTTGGCGAACGAGTACCAAAGGCAGAAAAAAGCGCAAGCGACTAAAATCAACGCGGAGGATTTTTTTCGTGACCTGGGATTGTTTTATCACAGGCCTTGGCCGCCGGACCGGCCGGCGTCGGGTCGGGAAAAAAGCGACAGCGCTTAAAGAGGGACGCGTACCGGGCTCAGGCCCGGCTGATCACCAGGCAGCCGTTGGTGCCGCCGAAGCCGAAGCTGTTGGACATCACCGTCTCCAACGCCTTCGGAATGCGGTGGCGGGCGATCGGCAAGTCTTCGAAGGCGGGGTCGAGGTTGTCGATGTTGGCGCTCTCGGCGACGAAGCCGGCGCGCATCATCAGGAGGCAATAGATCGCCTCCTGGGCCCCGGCGGCGCCCAGGCTGTGGCCGGTGAGGGCCTTGGTGGAGGAGATCAGGGGGGCGGCGGCCCCGAACACCTCGCGCACCGCGGCCATCTCCTTGAGGTCGCCGACCGGGGTGCCGGTGCCATGGGGGTTGAGATAGTCGATGCGACGGTTGCCCGCCCCCTTCATGGCCAGGCGCATGCAGCGCGCGGCGCCCTCGCCAGACGGGGCGACCATGTCGAAGCCGTCGGAATTGGCCGCGTAGCCGACGATCTCGCCGTGGATCGTGGCGCCGCGCGCCAGGGCCCGCTCCATGTCCTCCAGCACCACCATGCCGGCGCCGCCGGCGATGACGAAGCCGTCGCGGTCCACGTCATAGGGACGGCTGGCGCGGGCCGGAGTGTCGTTGAAGTTGCTGGACATCGCGCCCATGGCGTCGAACAGGGAGGAGAGCGTCCAGTCCAGCTCCTCGCAGCCCCCGGCGAACATCACGTCCTGGTTCCCCAGCCGGATCTGCTCGAAGGCCGCGCCGATGCAGTGGGTCGAGGTCGCGCAGGCCGAGCTGATCGAATAGTTGAGGCCCTTGATCTTGAACCAGGTTGAGAGGGTGGCCGAAGGGCCCGAGCTCATCGCCTTGGGGACGGCGAAAGGGCCGATGCGCTTGACCCCCTTGGCGCGCGCGATATCCGCCGCCTCGACGATGGAGCGGGTGGAGGGGCCGCCCGAGCCCACGATCAGCCCGGTCCGCTCATGGGAGACGTCGTCCGGCTCCAGGCCCGCGTCCGCGATCGCCTGCTCCATGGCGAGATGGGCGTAGCCGGTTCCTTCCGCGAGGAAGCGGGCGGCCCGACGATCGACCAGCTTTTCCCATTCCACTCCGGGGTCGGCGTGCACCTGGCAGCGAAAGCCGAGCTTGGCGTACTCGGGCGCGGCGGTCACCCCGGGGCGCGCGACCTCCAGCGACGACAGCACCTCCCCGGCGTTGGCGCCGATGGAGGAGATGACGCCAAGGCCGGTGACGGCGACTCGCCGCATGTCCGCATACTCCTCCCGTCAGGCAAGGTCGGCGGCGTTGAACAGGCCGACCTTGAGATCCCTCGCTTCGTAGATAGGTTTCCCGTCCGCCTCCAGAACCCCGTCGGCGATCCCCATCACCAATTTCCGCAGGATCACCCGCTTGAAATCGAGCTTGTAGACGACCCTCGAGACGGATGGGGTCACCTGGCCGCTGAACTTCACCTCGCCGACGCCCAACGCGCGGCCCCGCCCGGGGGCGCCGGACCAGCCGAGAAAAAACCCGACCAGCTGCCACATGGCGTCCAGGCCCAGGCAGCCGGGCATCACCGGGTCGCCGATGAAGTGGCAGGCGAAGAACCAGAGGTCGGGGCGGATATCCAGCTCGGCGCTCACCTGCCCCTTGCCGAAACTCCCCCCCTCAGCCGAGATCGCCGTGATGCGGTCGAACATCAGCATCGGCGGGGCCGGAAGCTGGGCGTTGCCCGGCCCGAACATCTCTCCGCGGGCGCAAGCCAGGAGATCGTCGTGGTCGAACCACGTCTTTGTCATGGTGTCCATCGGCCGAGCGTTAGCACGCCGACGGCGCCCCCCTCAACTTTCCCTTGGCGCGCGTCCGTTCCGAAAACCGGGTCCCACTTTTCGGAACGCGCCTAGCGACATTGGGGCGCGGGCGCGACGCCCCAGACCCGGTCGGCGGCCGCCCAGCCAGTGACCCCCTGGACGCGCAGGCGGCACCAGTCGCCTGCGCAACGATCGAGGCTGGCGAGGGCGCGGGCATTCAGGAGTCCCGCCACCGGCGCCCCCGCCCTGGGCGCGCGGAGGAGCGCGACCGGGCCGGGGCCCATGGCCTCGACCGTGCGGCGGCCGTCCAGCATCGAGCGGTGCACCCACACCGCCCCGCCGTCGGGATCGCACACCCGCCGCCAGTCCAGGGTCTCGCCGACGATTTGCACCGGCAGGCCTCGGGCCCGGTAGACCCACAGGGCCGGATAGTCGGTCCCCGGCCCCCGGCGCGCATAGACCTTATCGCGCTTGAGGCTGACGTAGCGCGGCACGCAGTAGCCGGAAACCGCCGAGGTGCGCGCGGTCGGCGGACAGTCCTTGCCCTCTTCCCCGTGACCCCCGCAGGCGGCGAGAAGCGGGCCAACGGACAGCACCGCCAGGAGAGCGAGCCACGGATGGATATCTCCTCCCCCCCTGGGGGAGGAGGGCCCCGAAGGGGTGGAGGGGGCGACCCCGCCGAGGACTCGCCCGGTCAGCCCCCTTCCCCGGCTTCGCCCGTACTTCCCCCAAGGGGGGAAGAGAGGTTTGCCCGCCGGGGCCCCCGCCAAGTTCTCGCTTGCTTGGCCGGCCAAAGCCGGTTTGGTAGGAGGGGCGACGCGCCTGTCGCGCATCACACGCCGCCTCTCAGACCCGCCCATGGCCCCTCGCAAGCCAAAAGTCGTCGTCACGCGCAAGCTGCCGGATGCGGTCGAGACCCGCATGCGCGAGCTGTTCGACACCGAACTCAATCTCGATGACACGCCGATGGACGCCCAGACCCTGGCGGCGGCGATGAACCGGTGTGACGTGCTGGCCCCCACCATCACCGATCGCCTGGACGCCCATGTCCTGGCCCAGGCCGGCGACCGGCTGAAGCTGATCGCCAACTTCGGCGCGGGCGTCGACCACATCGACATCGAGGCGGCCACCACCCGGGGCATCACCGTCACCAATACGCCGGGCGTCCTGACGGAGGACACCGCCGACCTGACCATGGGCCTGATCATGGCCTCGGCCCGCCGGATGGTGGAGGGGGCCAACATCGTGCAGGCCGGCGAGTTCCACGGCTGGACGCCGACCTGGATGCTCGGCCGGAGGCTGCGGGGCAAGCGGCTGGGGATCGTGGGCATGGGGCGCATCGGTCAGGCGCTCGCCAAGCGGGCTCGCGCCTTCGGCCTGACCATCCACTACCACAACCGCAAGCCGGTCAGTCAGCGCATTGCCGATGAACTGGAGGCCACCTACTGGGAGAGCCTCGACCAGATGCTGGCGCGGACCGACGTGATTTCGGTGAACTGCCCCCATACCCCCGCGACCTATCACCTTCTTTCAGCGCGCCGCCTCAAGCTGCTGCAGCCCCACGCCCTCGTGGTCAATACCGCCCGCGGCGAGATCATCGACGAAGCGGCCCTGGCCGGCATGCTCCAGCGGGGCGAGATCGCCGGCGCGGGATTGGACGTCTATGAGCATGAACCGACGGTTAATCCTAAACTTTTGAAGCTGCCCAACGTCGTCCTGCTGCCGCACATGAGCTCGGCCACCATCGAGGGCCGAATTGACATGGGCGAGAAGGTTATCATCAACATCCGCACCTGGATGGACGGCCACAAGCCGCCGGACCGGATCATCCCGTCGATGTTGTAGAGCACACCGCTCCCGCTCATTCTCGCGGAAGCGGGGACCCAGTGCTTTCCGGGTGATGGGTTGGGTTTCTGGCGGGCGAATCGTCTCGCTGGACAACGCTGGGTCCCCGCTTTCCAGGCTGTGTGAAAAGTCGGAGTTGTCACATTTCAACGCAATAATATTCTGCAGTTGCCGTGAGACCGGAAAATCGTTTCGCAAGGCGCGCGTGCGCGGCGCGTAGGAGATGAAAAAT
>JAQGIW010000260.1 GCA_028290905.1 Caulobacteraceae bacterium
GGTTCAGAATGCACCACAAGATTCAAAGCCTTGTGGTGCGTTCGGCGCCTCTCGGGTGGGTTCGAGGCGTCTGATTCGCACCACTACGCGTCTTCCTTCACGCGACGCTTGCGGAAGGTGGGGTTCAGGACCTGCTTCCTCAGGCGGATCGCCTTGGGCGTCACCTCCACCAGTTCGTCGCTTTCGATGTAGGCGATGGCCTGTTCGAGGGTCAGGCGGCGGGCCGGGGTGAGGCGGATGGCTTCGTCCTTGCCCGAGGCCCGCACGTTGGTCAGCTGCTTGGCCTTCATCGGATTGACGTCGAGGTCGTCGGGCTTGGCGTTCTCGCCGATGATCATCCCCTGGTAGGTCTTCTCGTTCCCTCCCACGAACATGATCCCGCGGTCCTCCAGGTTCCACAGCGCGTAGGCGGCCGTCTCGCCGTCGGAATTGGAGATCAGCACGCCGTTGCGGCGGCCCTCGATGGCGCCCTTGTAGGGTTCATAGTGCGAGAACACCCGGTTCAGCACCCCCGAGCCGCGGGTGTCAGTGAGGAACTCGCCCTGGTAGCCGATCAGCGAGCGCGACGGCGCCATCATGGTGATGCGCGTCTTTCCCGTGCCCGAAGGACCCATGTCCTGCAGCTCGGCCTTGCGCGCGGACAGCTTCTCGATGACGATCCCGCTGTAGTCCTCGTCCACATCGATGGTCACCTCCTCGATCGGCTCGAGGCGTTTCCCCGTCTCGGGATCGGTCTGGTAGACCACGCGCGGCCGGCTGATGGAGACTTCGAAGCCTTCGCGGCGCATCGATTCGATCAGCACGCCCAGCTGCAGTTCGCCGCGGCCGGCCACCTCGTAGGCGTCCTTCTCGGCGGTCTCGGAGACCTTCACCGCCACATTGGCCTCCGCCTCGCGCAGCAGGCGCTCGCGGATCACCCGGCTCTGCACCTTGTCGCCGTCGCGCCCGGCCAGCGGGCTGTCGTTGACCGAAACGGTGACGGCGATGGTAGGGGGATCGATCGGCTGGGCGGGAAGCGCCCCTTCGGCGTCCATGGCCCCCAGGGTGTCGGCCACGGTGGCCTTGGCGAGGCCAGCCACGGCGACGATGTCGCCGGCCAGGGCCTCGTCGATCGGCTGGCGCTTGAGGCCCCGGAAGGCCAGCAGCTTGGTCACCCGCCCGCGCTCCACCTCGACACCCTCGCGCGACAGGGCGCGGATCGGCATGCCGGGGACCAGGCGCCCCGATTCCACCCGGCCGGTGAGCAGGCGGCCCAGGAACGGGTCCGATTCGATCAGCACCGCCAGCAGCTGCGCTGGCTTGTCGGCCCGCGCCTCGGCTTCCGGCGCCGGCACATGCTCGACGATCTTGTCGAACAGCGGCGCGAGGCCCTGCCGCTCGTCGGCCATGTCGAGCACCGCCCAGCCCTGCTTGCCGCTGGCGTAGAGGTGCGGGAAGTCCAGCTGCTCGTCAGTCGCGCCGATGGCGGCGAACAGGTCGAAGGCCTCGTTCAGCACCCGGTCGGGGTCGGCGTGCGGCCGGTCGACCTTGTTCAGCACCACGATCGGCCTCAGACCCAGCTTGAGGGCCTTGCCGAGCACGAACTTGGTCTGGGGCATGACGCCTTCCTCGGCGTCCACCAGCAGCAGGCAGCCGTCCACCATGCCAAGGATCCGCTCCACCTCGCCGCCGAAGTCGGCGTGGCCCGGGGTGTCGATGATGTTGATCCGCGTTTCGCCCGCCGCCCCGTGCCAGAGCACCGACGTGGCCTTGGCCAGGATGGTGATTCCCCGCTCGCGCTCCTGGTCGTTGGAGTCCATGGCCCGCTCGACGTGGGCTTCGTTGGCGCGGAAGATCCCGGACTGCGCCAGCATCTGGTCGACCAGGGTGGTCTTCCCATGGTCGACGTGGGCGATGATCGCGATATTTCGCAGGGACATGAGGTGGGAACTTCTCGTGACGAGGTGGCGTGGCTCTTAGCGGTTGTGCGCTTGCGAAACCATCCCTAGCGGGGCCCGCGAGGGAGGGACAGGGTGTCGCGCAGACCGCAGATGGGCATTCTCACATTGCGCCGCAACATCGAGCGTCGCCTGCGACGAATTGTCAAGCTATTATATCTAAAGGGAAAAACAGGAATTTTGGAAAAAAGTGAGCCTCCCGTCGCATTTTTCGCTTGATCTGTTGTGCGCCGCACCCTATTTTCTCCTCATGAGGCGTCGCTGACGTATCTGCCCTTCCTGGGCGTTTCCTCCCTAATTAACTGGCCGCGCCGCTGAAAAGCTGCGCGGCCATTTTTTTGGATTCTGTCGCTAAGTGGCGTGAAACCTGCCGAATTCCAGGCCCCGCCGCCGGTTTTCGCGCCGCTTTGGCCGCCCGGAGCCCTCAGATGGCCGCCCAATCGACGGCGGCGAGGGTGGCGAACACGCTCTCCAGATCGGCCTTCAGGCTTCGGTACCCCGCCGTGGGCGTGAGGGTGCGCTCGTCCATGTAGAGCGCCCGATTGATTTCCACCTGCAGCGCGTGGACCCTGCGCAAGGGGCGTCCGTAGTGCTCGGTGGTGTAGCCGCCGGCATAAGGCGCGTTGCGCGCGACGCTGTAGCCCAGGTCGCGGAAGCACTGCTCCGCCAGCCGCGCCACGGCCGGCGCGCAGGCGCCGCCGAAGCGGTCGCCCAGCACGACGTCGCAGCCTGCCCCATCCCCGCGCGCACTGGCCCCGCGCGCGTCCGCGCCATGGCGGGCGGCCGCCGATGGCATGGAGTGCCAGTCGATGAGCACCGCCGCGCCCCGCGCCTGGCGCGCCGCGGCCACCAGTTCGGCCAGGGCCGTGTGGTAGGGCCGGTGCACTGCCTCCACCCGCGCCAGAGCTTCGGCGAAGGTGAGCTTGCGGTGGTAGATTTCCTGGCCGTCGCTGACGATCCGCGCGATCGAGCCCAGTCCGGCCGCCACCCGGGCGGTGCGGCCCTTGGCGTAGGACGGCAGCTCGTCCTCGAACATCGCCGGGTCCAGCTCCCACGGCTCGCGGTTGACGTCGATCCAGGCTCGGGCCAGGCGCGCGACGATCACCGTCGCCCCGTGCGCCGGCGCCTCGGAGATCAGGTCGTCGACATGAGCGTCCTCGGACTGGCGGATGGACTCGGCGTCGAGGCAGCTGGCCGCCATCAGCCCGGGCGGGTAGATGCGCCCCGAGTGGGGCGAGGCGAACACCAGGGCCGTGGCCGGCTTATCGGGCGGCGGCCTGGCGATGTGGAACACCTCCGACTCGTCCACCCGCGCGGCGGTGATGGGCTCCCAAGCGTTCATCCGCCCATATTGAGGAAGGCGCGGCGGCGGTCAAACGGGGTTGTTCGCGTCGCCGCCACGGGCCGCCTCGGGCCCATATTGCCGAAGCCACCCCTCCGGGTTGAATTTTCGCATCCACTCCTCGGGCGTCATCTGCGGTCGCGGCGGTGGTTGCGGCTCGGGCAGCAGCTTCTTCAGCCGCGCCGCCTCGACGATCAGCCCGCGGACGGCGACGAAGGCGGCGGCGCTGTCCAGCTTGCGCGCCTCCTGAACGGCCCCCATCAGTTCGTCGATTAATGGCCCCAAGTCCCGCGATCCGCCCCAGGCGCGCTCGTGCTTGAGCTCCTGGACCCGCTCGACGAACTTGGGCAGCTTCGCCCTGGCGCGGGCCTGCTTCCTTTCACCCTTACACCCGGCCGTTTGCGCGGCCTCGTCCGGAGAGAGGCTTTGCGCCAAGGCTTGGGCGAACGCCTCCTGTCGCGGGATGGTCAGAGCGGGCATGGGGACTCCTTTTGAACGGGGAATTGTGCGACATATATTGCAATTTGTCAAGTACCCCGCATCGCAGGCCTTCAGCCGCTTGCGCGCGCGCCGCCGCCCCGCTATAGGCCTTCGCTTCCCGAGGCCCCCGAGGCCTGAAAGGCGGACGCGTAGCTCAGCGGGAGAGCACTACGTTGACATCGTAGGGGTCGCTGGTTCGATCCCAGCCGCGTCCACCATTTTCCTTCGCATATTCAAAGGGTTGAGTAGGTGAAGGCCCACGTTCTGGGAGGATTCTCTCGCCCGACACCACAGAGACACCAACGCGCGAACTTTTCACCCCCCAGGGATGGCCCATCGTCATTTGCATGAGCTCGACGGGTGCAGCATCGTAGTCCCATGGGGACAGGTCCCGCGAGCCCCGATGGTGGCGCTCGGTCGGATAGCAGTTCAGAGATCGCGTTCCAGCGGCAACTCAGGGCGAAGCGGATCGACCATGATGTTCAGGATAGCGGTTCGGCATCCGACCATCGACTTCGGAATTCTCGGTAAGGCCGCGCGTCAGAGAGGTCGGTGGCAGTTTCACATGCGGGCGCAATCTGTGGGGTACCCGACGGCACAACGCTAATCACGTATATCATCACCACGAGATCCCGTGGGGAGTGGATAACGATACGCTCTGGTTCCGGCAGAGTGAGGTTGTTTGACCACGCACACTGGAGGTGACCGATGTCCTCACAAGATCATCAAAGCCAAGAGCAGACCGCTATTAGGCAGCTTCGGCGAAGGCTTGGCCGTTTATCTTGCGGCAGCGGGACAACAGCGCGAGATGGTCGATCCCGTTCTGCACGTCGCGCACCCAGGCCTTGTCACCATGGACCGCGACCACCTCGAAGTGCGGGAAGAGGTTGGGGCCGCAGCGCACGAGATCGCCGGGGCGGATCTCCTCGTCGTACTCCCGATCGTGGCTGATCGAGAAAACGTCCGAATAAGAGGCCAAGGTCATGAGCGTGATCCGTTCGGCGGCAGCGGCCGAGCCGTCGCCAACCGATTGAAAGTTTTGGTGAGCCGCGCGATTTCACCCAACTCCGCCACCGCAGATCCGGTAAGCAGAA
Source organism: Caulobacteraceae bacterium (assembly GCA_028290905.1). Classification (GTDB taxonomy): domain Bacteria; phylum Pseudomonadota; class Alphaproteobacteria; order Caulobacterales; family Caulobacteraceae; genus Acaudatibacter. The sequence goes on from JAQGIW010000260.1 coordinate 4,854, forward strand.
GACGGACTGGTCGAACGTAATCCCCGGACGTCCTCGTGGATGACGTACGCGACGCCCCCCTTCCTTTCGAAGAGGAGGGTTGCGAACAGGGGCTGGTGTCCATAGCTGGCGTCCTTGATCAACTACGGTGGCGGCGGGTGAACGGCGCGGTTAAAGCTTGGCGTCGAGACTGAAGGCCTCGACACCACCGGCGACGTTCACGCCGGTCAGGCCCTCGAAGCTGACCGGCTGCAGGGTGATCGACTTCAGGGAACCGCCGAGGAGCACATTGGCCCCTGTGCCGACACCGACGCTGGCGCCGCCGGTGGCGCCGGCGTAGTTACCCGAGAGAGCGCCGGCCGCGACGTCGGCGGTCGGGGCGAGGACCGTCCAGATGATGACGCCCGAGTGCTGATAGCCGATGTCGACGCCCAGCTTCGAGATCCGGCCCTTGTAAGGTTCGGAATGGTTGGCGCCGTTGGTGAAGACGCACTTCACCGTATGGGACGAGCCCAGCACCAGGCCCCACCCGCCGCTCTCCTGACAGTTGAGGATGCCCACCACCACCTTGCCGGAGTCTTCGGCGGCGGCGCCTGAAGCGATGGCGAGGCTCGACGTCAGCGCGACGCCAGCCAGGGTCAGGCGTCTCAGAATGGGTTTCATCGCATTTCCTTTGGTAGTTGCTTGGAACGGAAGAGAGGCCGCCCCTTCCAGGGAGCGAGAAGAGGCGGCCTTACGGGTCGAGCCAGTTGGGGGGAGGAAAGGGCTCAGCCGAGGCCTGATACTAGTCATCCGGTCGGCGGCGGATTGGACCGTCTGAGCCGAATTTGAACATTTCGGCCGCGCGCTTTGGGTCTTTACGCAAATTATCTCAACCACGACGCTTCTGGTCTGAGATCGCAGCCAGTGAAACCTTCGGTGGATCAAGGAAAGTTGCATAGCCGCCGACGTTCAAGGTCGGTTCGTCAAAGCGATCTCCGTTTTCATCAAGCCTGATAACCCGGCTCCCCGCTAGCGAAGTTCGGAACCGACGCCGTCGCGGCGGAGGTCGTGAACGGCGAGCAATGGCATGCGGAGCGGCTGGGCAATCGGTCCATGGTGAACGGCGCTGAAGGATCCGTGGCATCGTGCACGCCGCCCCGGTTTGCCCTGAGCTGGGCCGCCGACACGGCCAGCGTCGTTGTGCAGGGCGACTGGACCGCGGCCGCCCTGGGGTCCGCCGCCGCCGATCTCTCGACGGCGCTGGCGCCGGCGCGCCGGTTGACCCTCGACCTTACGGAGGTCGGGCGCGTGGATACGGCCGGGGCGCTGTCGATCGCCCGCGCGGCCGCAAACCGGTTCGACCCCGGCGCGCTGACCGCGCGGCCCGAGATCGCCCGTCTTCTCACTCTGGTAAGTCGGGCGTCGCAGGCGACCCGCCCGCAGAGGCGTCATCCGCACGACCTTCAATCCTTGGTGATCTCCATCGGCCGCGGCGCGACGCACCTCGCCCTCGAGCTTGTCGAGACACTCGCCTTCGTCGGGCATGTGATCTCCGCCCTGGCCGGCTGCGCGGTCGATCCGCGCCGGATCCGCTGGCCGGCGTGGTTTTCGCAGGCCGAACGGGCAGGGCTCGACGCCATCCCGATCGTCTCCACCACTTCCTTCTTCATCGGCGCCGTCGTCGGCGTGCTGGGCGTCCACATGTTGCGCCGTTTCGGCGCCGAGGTAATGGCCGTCGAACTGATCGGCGTGGGCGTGCTTCGCGAGTTCGGCGTGGTCATCACCGGCGTGCTCCTCGCCGGCCGCTCGGCGTCGGCCTTCGCCGCCGAGCTCGGGGCGATGCGGATGCAGCAGGAGATCGACGCCCTGCGCATCATGGGCATCGACCCCGTCGAGGCGCTCGTCCTTCCTCGCCTGGGCGCCCTGCTGATCACCATGCCCCTGCTGACCTTCGTCGCCATGATGGCCGGCCTCGGCGGCGGCATCCTCACCATCTGGACGACGCTCGGGGTGTCGCCGCCGTTCTTCCTGGAACGGATGATCGAGAGCGTCGGGATCACCCATTTCTGGGTCGGCATCTCCAAGGCGCCGATCATGGCGATCGTCGTGGCGGCCATCGGGTGTCACCAGGGCCTGAAGGTGGGCGGCGACGTGGAATCGCTGGGGCGGCGGGTCACGGCCGCGGTCGTCCACGCGATCTTCGCCGTCATCATGATCGACGCCGCGTTCGCGCTGATGTTCACCGAGCTGGACATATGAGCGGGCCCGTTTCCGACGCTCCCCCGATCGAGCCGGCGCCGGTCCGCGTGATCGGGCTGCACTCGCGATTCGGCGATCACGTCGTGCACGAGGATCTGAGCCTGACCGTCCGCCGCGGCGAGGTTCTCGCTGTCGTCGGAGGGTCGGGGGCAGGCAAGTCCGTGCTGCTCAACACCATCATCGGCCTTAAGCGACCCCAGGGCGGCGCGATCGAAGTCTACGGGCAGGATCTGGCACGCGTCTCGAGCGCCGGGATGGCCGACATCGAGCGTCGTTGGGGCGTGCTCTTCCAGTCGGGGGCGCTGTTCTCCAATCTCAACGTGCGCGACAATGTAGCCGCGCCCAGACTGGAACAGGGCGGCGTCAGCCGCGAAGACGCGGCCCTGCTGGCCGACATCAAGATCGCCCTTGTGGGCCTGCCGGCCGAAGCGGGAGATCTCAAGCCGTCGGAGCTTTCCGGCGGCATGCGCAAGCGGGCCGGGTTGGCCCGCGCCCTGTCGGTCGATCCGGAACTGCTGTTCCTGGACGAGCCCACCGCCGGCCTCGACCCCATCGCCGCCGGGGCCTTCGACAGCCTGATCCGCGACCTGTCCAGGACCCTTGGCCTAACCGTGTTCATGATCACCCACGATCTGGACACCCTCTACGCCATCACCGACCGCGTGGCCGTGGTCGCCGACCGCAAGGTCGTGGCCTGCGCTCCGGTCAAGGAACTCGAACGCTCCGACCACCCGTGGATCCGCGAATACTTCCACGGTCCCCGCGGCCGCGCCGCGGGCGAGGCGAGCCTTCGGAACAACAGGGACTGACCCGTGGAAAAGACCGCCAACTATTTTCTCGTCGGACTGAGCTGCATCGCCCTGTTCTTCGCCGCCACGGTGTTCGTGGTCTGGCTCGCCAAGGTGCAATTCACGCACGACTTCGCGGAATACGACGTCCGGTTCCAAGGTCCGGTGCGGGGTCTCAGCCAGGGCGGCGAGGTGCGCTTCAACGGCATCAAGGTCGGCGATGTCACGAAGATCCGCCTCGATCCCCGAGACCATGGCTACGTGCTCGCCCGGGCGCGAGTGTCGTCGGACGTTCCGATCAAGACCGACTCCTACGCGACGCTCGAGCCCCAAGGCTTTACCGGCGAGACCTATGTCCAGATCACCTCCGGCGCCGCCGCCTCGCCGTTGCTGAGGGACACGGCGTCGTTCGGTGAGACGCCGGTCCTGGCGAGCCGCAAGGGCAGCCTGGACAGCCTGTTCGAAGGCGGCGGCACGGTGATGTCCCGCGCGGTCCAGGCGCTCGACCAGGTCAACCGGGTACTCTCGCCGACCAATGTCGCGGCCATCGGCGGGATTCTGTCGGATACCCACGCGGTCACCGGCGAGCTTCGCGCTCACAAGTCGATGATCGGGGACGCCCAGAAGGCGGTGCAGGACGCGGATGTCGCAATGGCTCGCCTCCAGCTCTTGGAGGCCTCCGGCAAAAGCTTGCTCGACGGTGACGCCCGCCGGGCCATCGTCAACGCCGGTGAGGCCGCCGCGGAACTGAAGGGCACGGCCCACGAGTTGCGCGGGATGATCAGCGGCCTGGACGGGCCGACCCGGGACTTCGCCGCCAACGGCCTGCCGCGGGCCGTGGCGGCCCTCGCCGAGATCCAGACCACCAGCGAAACGCTCAACCGGCTGATGAAGGAGGTCCAGGCCGACCCGAGAGCCTTCATTACCAAAACCCCCGCCAAACAGGTGACCGTGAAACCATGAATACGCCCCGACTTGCCCTGACAATCACCGCTATCGCGTTTTGCTCGGCGCCCCTCGGCGGGTGCATCACCGTGTTCCCCAAGTCGCCGCAAGCCAGCCTCTATCGGTTCGAGCCCGATCCCGCGCCGAAGCCCGCCCCGACACTCCCCGCCAGCTTCACGACGGTCGCCCTGGGCGAGGAGACCTTCCGATCCGAGGAGGCCGGCGATCGCCTGGCCATCATCGAAGGGGGCCGGCTGGCGTATGTAGCCGACGCCCGGTGGGCGGCGCCGGCCGAGATTCTGTTCGTCGACGCCGTCGTCGAGACCTTTGACGCCCAGGCAGGTGCGACCCGGCTCGTGCGCCGCGGCGGCCTGGCGGCGAGTCCCTACCTGCTCGGCCTGCAGGTCGACCGTTTCGAGGCCGTCCGACCGGCGGCCGACGACTCGCCGCCAACGGTGGTGGTCCGGTTCCGGGCCCTGTTGATCAGAAGCAAGGACCGCGTCCTCGTCGGCGAGCGAACCTTCGAGAGCAGCACCCCGGCCAAGGCCAACCGACTCTCGGCCATCGTCCCCGCCTATGACGCGGCGCTGTCGACGACCCTGGAGACTTTGACCGCCTGGGTGGACGACGAGGTCGCGGGACAGCAACAGGCCGGCGGCTACTGACTGTCGCCTGACGCCACGGTGACGAACCGCCCTGTTCGAAGTGCTTCGCGCGCTCACCATCCGTATTTCAGTTCGACGCCGACGTAGTCGCCGTCATGGCCCCCCGCTTGGCGGATCACCTGGGCCACCGCGAAATGCACCGCCTCGATTGCGGCGGCGTGGTGCTCGCTGACCGCCCAATCGATGCGAAAGCTGGCCATAGGTCCCCGTGTAGCGGCCAGGGCGTCTGGACGTGCCCGCGACCAGGATGTGGGGCTGGGTGTAGACCGCATCGGCGGTCCTCCCGCCACTGGTGTCCGAAGCCGTTCCACGCTCTCGACTATGGTTTCCTTAACAGTGCCGCAGAGCGAACGGCGCAGCGCTGCCGAGCCCAAGATTGACGAGTTGCCGGACTCCGCACCGGCAGGGCCTGACGGTGCGGCTTTGGCGTGGCGCTATCATCCAAACCGCCTCGCCCTGGTTCAAGGCGGGGAGTGACCGCCGCAGGTAGATCACGGCTACAACCAGGGAACTGCTCAATGTATGCCAGTCAGCTCGATCTCCCGGAGCAAGTGCGCAAGCAAGCGGCCGCCTTGCTTCAGGCGCGCCTATCCGATTGCCTCGATCTCGAAGCGCAGCTCAAACAGGCGCACTGGACCGTACGCGGGATCCAATTCTACCAGCTCCACAAGCTGTTCGACGCGCTCCACGACGAGGCTGAGGAATATGTAGACATCATCGCGGAGCGAATTTCCGCGATTGGCGGCGTGCCGGACGGACGCATTCAAACGACTGCCGAGAAGACAAGCCTCTACCCATATGGCCTTGGCACGCGCTGGGGAGCGGAGCACCTGCGGGCCATCGCCGCCTCGCTTAGTGAGTTCGGCAAACTGTTGCGCGCCGATATCGACAAGGCCGGCGAGATCGGGGACGCCGACACAGCCGACGTTTTCACCGAGGTTTCCCGGGGAATCGACAAGCAGCTGTGGTTCGTCGAGGCCCACTTGGTCGAATCTAGGGGCTGAAGAGTCATCTTCTGGAGGCGCGGTGACCTACGATCCCGCGATCAGCCTACATCAGCGGCCCACCAGGCCGGTCGCAAGGGCGCCGAAGTCGACCGCCATCGCCACCACGACCATCGCGTGCCAGACCGCGCGGCGGTAGGGCAGCCAACTGCTCAGGAACGCGTATACGCCCACGCAATAGGTCGCGACGACGGCCGCCAGGCACGCGAGTGACGCCAGGGGCAGCCTCGCTGCCGAGGGGGCCACGAGCGCCAGCGAGACCGCACCGTAGCCGATATAGAAGGCGGTCCAGTGCGGCCAGCGCGGCGCCAGGAGCCTGATGCCGGCGCCAATCGCGGCCATCGCCCATTCCAAGGCCTCAGATTCCCACCGGTGCGAGCGCACGGTCAGCAGGTATGGCGTGCAGGTTCCGGCGATCATCACGAATATCGCCGTCTCGTCCAGCCGCCGCAAAAGCTGGCGAATTCTGGAAGGGCGGGCGAGGTTGTACAGCGCGGAACATCCGAGCATTGCGATCGTGCACGCCGAGTAGAGCGCGATTGCGCCGGCGATCGAAGGGCGGGCGTGCTCGAGCGCGTGTGCGAACAGAACGGCGCCGATCGCGCTGCTGATCGCCATGCCGACGAGGTGCACCAATCTGTCTGCGCGGCGTTCGGCCGTCGAAGGGTAGTGCTCGACTAGCTCCGCCGGATCGGGATAGCTCAAGCTTGCCATGGCCGCCATCGCGACTACAGCGCTGCCCTCGGGACACGCACCATGACGGCGGAGCCCGTCTCGTCAGAGAGGCAGTCGACTCGCCCCCCCATCGCCGCGACCAGACCGTCGACCTCGACGATGCCTCGGGTCCAAGCCGCGCTACGCGTTGCGACGCCGTCATCGACGACGACACACCTGGCCTCGTCGGCAACCCCGAATTCGACGGCGATGGAGCGCACGTTCCGGCTGTTGCGGGCTGCATGGAGCAACAGCTCAGCGACGATCACGCAGATCTGCCAGGTGCGCCAGCCGCCCAGCACAAAGGGATCACAGGCGACGCGCAATGCGATGCCACGTTCGCGGAGTTCGGAGCTTTCGATCGCAGCGCAGACTTCGGCGAGAGCGGTATCGAGCCGCCGCTGCTCCGGACCTCTCGGTGGATGTAGCGCCGGGCAAGCGTGGGCGGCAAGCAGCCAGGCGGCGTCCGTGTCAAAGCCGTCCGCTCGTGGCGGGATGGTGGTCGGTGCGATGCAGCCGATGAACCATCGCTGATTCGCTTCCATGAGTTCGCCGGCGAGACTGGCCATGTATCGCCAAACGTCTGCCGAAGGCGGGGGCTGATGGTGCAGGATGTCGGCTAACATGGTCATCACACCGCAGATATCGTCTGCCGCAGTTGGCCCCGCCCGCCCCTTGATTGATTGTCGCTACCCCGCCTGGGTTGGTGAAACCTAGCGCGCTGGCGTGCTGCAGCCGCGGCCGCTTCCGGTATCGTCAGTGAAATTCTGGCGATCCCCTCGTGTCCGCACGCACCGGCAGCAGAGGGACGCCCCCGGCCGTGGCCGCGTCCGACACCGCGGGCCTCAAGGCCCGGCGCGCGAGTTCCGAGACGACCTCGCCGACGCTCGTGTTCTGCCGGGCGGCGAGCTCGTGAGCCGCTTCCAGAATGTCGTCGTCGATGGTCAGGGTGGTGCGCATGGCCTACCTTGAGTGGCTCATCACGCATCAGACATCATGCATCGACCCGGGTGCGTCAAGTGAGCCGTCGCGCTCACGTCCGCCGGCGCTAGCCATTTGATTGCGTGGCGCCCTGAGGGCGAGGCTTTGCGGCGCGTAGACATGCTCCGGACCCTATTTTAGCTGGGCGTCCGTATACGCTCTGGTGCATGCGACCTGGATCGTCACCCGCGACGACCTGAACCGGGCCGAGCGGGACAACATCGCCGCTGGCCGTCGTTGGGCGCGCCGCCGAGGCTTCGACGTGCTCGATCCGGATGACCTGATGGCCCTGCACAAACGCATGTTCGGCGACGTCTGGCCGAGATCGCGATCGACTTCCATCACCAGCTGGTGGCGATCCATGTCTTTCCCAATGGCGCCGGCCGCCACGCGCGCCTGGCCGCGGACCTGCTGGCGGTCCGCCTCGGCCGTGCCCCCTTCGGCTGGGGCCGCTCCGACCTGTTGAAGGTGGGCAATGCGCGGGACGCGTACCGGGCCGCCCTGAAGGCGGCCGACGCCGGTGACCTCGCTCCGCTGCTGGCGTTCGCCCGGTCCTGACCGCCGCCAGTTCTGCAAGCGGCCGACGTTCAACGACGACTACCTGCCGAAGCCGCTTAGCGAGCACTGGGCCCAGGGGCCTCGCACCCTGCACAGCTTCATGAGCGCGGGCTTTCCGAACTGCTCCCACATGGCGTGAACCACTCGACGCTGACGCCGAACTTCCCCCACCTGCTCAAGGAGCAGGCGGCCCACATCGCCCACATCATCGGCGAGACCGAGCAGCGCCAGGCCCGCGTCGTCGAACCGACGCCGGAGGCGGAGGCCGGCTGGGTCCAGACCGTCCGCGACACCGCCCGCCTGAACATCGAGTTCCGCCAGGCTTGCACCCCCGGCTACTACAACGGCGAAGGCCGCGCCGGCGCCGAAGACGGCCTCTTCGCCAGCCTCTACGGCCCCGGCCCGGTGAAGTTCTTCGAGCTGATCCGGGAGTGGCGCGACGGCGGGATGGAAGGGCTGGAGATCCGCTGAGCGGCCGACACGCCGCGTGAGGCTGTGGTGAAGGCGGCAATGAGCCCCCTGGCGCTCACCAGGTCGGCGCTGCCGAAGCCTTCGCCAAAGCGCGCGTAGACGGACTCGACCAGGTTGAGCGCTTCCTGGCCGAGACCTTGCCCGGCCAGGAGTTTGCTCAGGCTCATGGCTGTCCGCAACTCGAACGACAAGGCACCCTGCTCGCGCGACAAGGCTATGGACTCTTGGAACCGCTCCTTCGCGGCGGCCTGGTCGGCGCCCGCGAGCGCGAGCTCGCCTTTGACGCGCAAGATCTCCGGTGAATGGAAATGGACGGGGTTGCGATCGCGAGCGTCGAGCTCCGCCATGATCGCGACGGCTTTTTCGTGATGGCCGGCAGTGAGCGCGGCCTCGCACAAGTGCGCGCGAAAGATTGGACTCAAAACTTCGTAGTGGCCCTCGGCCATCAACCGCAAGCCCTCGGCGACCAGCGGCTCCGCCTCCTCGTACTGGCCGCGCCTGGCTTGGCACAAACCGAGTAGGCAGAGGGCAATACCCTGGTCCGGCATGAGGCCGTGGGCTCGGGCATGTTCGACGAAATCGACGACTTCGGTTTCGACCTCGTCCACATTCACGTCGAGCAGATATTTGTTGAAGTATCCCCACTGCATGGCGACGCTGATCGGGATCATGTAGCCCATACGTCGAGCATCCTCGATCGCGGCCGCTCCCATGCCGGCGGCCTGATCGGGGAAGCCCCGAAGCCAAAGAAGATTGGAAAACACGCCCACGCAAGCGGTGCGCCAGTCCCAACCAACCTCGCGCAATTGAACGAGCCGAGAGGCTTCGGTGTCCGCGTCGAGCGCGCGCTGGAGGTACTCCTGCGCCTCAGCGTGGCGGCCGGAGTGCTGTAGGGCCAGGCCGAGCATCGAGTCGGCGAGCGCCTTAGCCGCAAGATCAGGTACATCCCTGACCGCGTCTATGCAATTCTGCGCCTCGTTGACGGCGTCGACTAACCGTGGAGCACGAATAGCTTCGCCGCAGAGCCCAAGATAACCAGTCACGATGGTCGGGACATCTTGAAGGCCGCGCGCGAGCTCGAGCGTGCGCGTCCAACGCGCACGAAAATCCTCCGAGAAGCCCTCGCCCAATACAGAAGCGCTGGCCAGGGCTTTATGGATCATTAGATGCTGGGGTGTCACCGCCGCACCATCGCCGATCAGCGCAAGCGCCTTGGTCATCCACCCGCGACATTCGGTCATCAACACTTTGCGTAGCCATATCCGCGCCGAAAGCGCGGTCAGGTCTATGGCGAAAGCCGGATCGTCACCGGACGAATAGGCCCAGGTCAGCGCGGCGCGGATATTGTCGATGTCCTCGGCGAAGAAGCCCGGGGGATCGACGCCGCTCAGCGCCGCCTGCTCGACTAGGTCGCGATAGTAGGTGGCGTGGCGCTTGCGGATCGCCTGGCGTTCGCCCGCTTCATCGAGCTTGAGCGCCGCGTAGGCGCGCGTCGTGTCGAGCAGGCGGTAGCGCGCCTCCCGGATCGAGGTGTCGGCCGCCACGAGCGACTTTGCGACGAGCTCGCCGATGGCGTCGAAGACTGTTTCGTCCTTGAACTCGGGGGGGCCGGCGACCTTGCCCGCGGCCTCCAGAGTGAAGCCTCCGACGAACACGGAGGTCCGGCGCAAAACGGCGCGTTCGATCTCGGACAGGAGATTGTAGCTCCAGTCGAGCGTCGCGCTCAGGGTTTGCTGGCGCGGCGGCGCCGTTCGCCGGCCCGGCCAGAGCAGCGCGAATTGACTGTCGAGCAATCTCGCGGTCTCGCGGACCCCGAAGGCCTCGACGCGTCCGCCGGCCAGCTCGATGGCCAGCGCGATGCCGCCGAGCTTGCGGCACATATCGCCGACGAGACGCACCTCCTCGGCGCTGAGCTCCGCACTGTGGCCGCCGCTCACCATGCGCGCGACGAAGAGCTGGGGAGCGGAAAAGGCGAGCGTCTCGGCGATCGTCAGGCTCCCCTTCTCGGGCGGGCAGGCGAGCGGCGCGAGCCGGTAGACATATTCGCCGTCGGCGCGCAGCGCTTCGCGACTCGTCGAGAGGATGTGAAGCTCGGGCGATTGCGTGAACAGGCGCTCGCTCAGGTTCGCCACCTCCGATATCAGGTGCTCGCAGCCGTCGAGGATCAGGAGCGTCCGCTTGCCGCGCAGATGCGCGATGAGTTCGGGCGTCGGGTCTTGCGCCTGCACCGCAAGTCCGAAGGCCGAAGCCACGGCGCCGGCCAGCAGGCGCGGATCGCCGATAGGGCCCAGTTCGACAAAGCAGACGGCGCTGCGAAAGTCGCCGAGCAGCTGATGCGCGACCGAGACGGCGACGGTCGTCTTACCCATCCCGCCCGCGCCGACGATGGTGACGAAGCGTTTCTCCGTCACCATGGCGCAAATCTCGCGCACGGTGTCGTCGCGGCCGACCATGCGGCGCCCAGGAGCTGGCGGCAGGGCATAAGCGGGGCGCGCCGGCTCGTCGCCGTCTTCGATCTCACCGCCGTTCGTCTCTCGCGAGACCGCCGCCACGAAGGAATAACCGCGGCCGGTGATCGTGGTGAGATAGCGCGAGCCGCCGTCGGCGCTGTCCAGCGCTTTGCGCAGTGCGGCGACGTTGACCCGCAGAGCCGCCTCTCCGACGAAGACGCCTGGCCACACGCGCGCGAGGAGCTCGTCTTGACCGACGACCTCCCCGGCCTTGTCGACAAGCGCGAGCAGGACGTCGAAGGCTCGGCTGCCCAGCTTGACCGGCTCGCCGTCGCGCTTGAGCAGGCGCTGACGCCCATAAAGGCGAAACGGCCCGAACGAGACGACGTCTTGCGCACCACGGCTCTGCGGCATCACCTCTAACCCAGACGCTGCGGACCGGCAGGGATACGGTCGGATCGGCCTAAAGCGCAAGGCGGACCACGTCGGTCGAGGGTCGCCAGCCTGCCGGCCTTCGAGCCGGCCAGGGCGAGGAGGTCGGTGTCGGTGAGGTGCGCGGCGTTCAGCAGCCGCGAGCCGTCGACGAGTTCCTTGTCCAGGAGGCTGATCTCATCGTCATTCGGGCGGACCGTCGCGCAGCCGGTTGACCATCTTCAGGGTGACGGGCGGCGCTGTTAGGTCTCAGTTCAGCATCGTGATATTGTCGGGGTGTTGCGCGACCCCACATAGGTCGCTTCCGACAGCGGCCCGGTCACATGATCGACGACCAGACCACCCCTCTCTCGCTCGGCTGGCCCCCGTGAACGTCCACCCAGCGATCGCGCGCGGTGCTTGGCCGAGGCAATCCAAGGCCTTGCGGCGATGACCGGCCAGCCGGCGCCTCGGCCCAGCATGCGTTTCGGCGAGTTCGCGTTCACGCCCGGTCTGCGGCGGCTCGAGCGCAGCGGAGTCGTCGTCGAGCTCTCGAGCCGCGCGGTGGACATTCTTGCCGTTCTCACGGAGAGGCCCGGCGAAGTGATAGCCAAGCGGGAACTGCTTGCGCGGGTCTGGCCGGACGTGGTGGTCGTCGAAGCCGCCTTGCGCTTTCACATGGTCGCGTTGCGCCGAGCGCTGGGCGATGGGGAAGCGGGCGCAAGGTTCATCACGACTGTGCCGGGACGCGGCTACTGTTTCGTAGGCTCGCTGGAGTCTGCGCCGGCTGTTGCCGAGGGCGGCGCGGCAGAAGGCGGCGCGCCGTTGCCGCGCGACGCCCCCCGACCTTTGCCCGCCCATCCAGCGAAGGTTGTCGGCCGCGACGAAGTCGTGGAGGACCTGCTACGTCAGCTCCAGCTCCAGCGATTTGTCACGGTCGTCGGTCCGGGAGGCATCGGCAAGACGACGGTCGCCTTGATGGCCGCCCACCAATGGGAGGGAGCGCACCGCGGCGCGACGGTGTTCGTCGACCTGGGTGACCTGGACCCTGAAAACCCCGAAAGCGTCGCCGAGGCTCTCTGCGCGACGCTGGGGGTCGTGCCGCAGGGACTTAGCGCCCTGGAGCGCGTCCTCGACCACCTTCGAACGAGCCAAGCGCTGGTTGTACTTGATACCTGCGAAGGGATCATCGATGCAGCCGCACGACTGGCGGAGTCGCTCGTGGCGTCGGCGCCGGGTGTGCGGGTGCTGGCGACCAGCAGGGAGGCGCTGCGGGCCGAAGGCGAGCTCGTCTATCGGATCGAGCCGCTCGCCGTCCCGGCCGGCGGTATCCAGCTGACGGCGCAAGAAGCCCTGACCTATCCTGCGGTGCAGCTCTTTGTGCAACGCGTTGCCGCAAACCACGCCGGCTTCGAGCTCAGCGACGCGGACGCCTCAATCGTAGCCGCGATCTGTCGTGAGTTGGACGGCATGGCCCTGGCGATTGAACTTGCGGCAGGGCGCGTCGAGGCTTTTGGCGTCCAACACGTCGCTGATCTCCTGACAACAGAGTTCGCCTTGACTTGGCCCGGACGTCGGACCGCCGTGCCACGCCAGCAGACTCTCAACGCGACGCTGAACTGGAGCCACGAGCTTCTTGGCGCCGCCGAGCGCAAGGTGTTCCGCCAGCTTTCCGTGTTCGCGGGCGCGTTCTCGCTGGAGGCGGCGATGGCGGCGTGCGGGGATTCTCATTTGCCTGAAGCCGAGGTCGTCGAGGCGCTGTTCACCCTCGTCTCGAAATCGCTCGTCTGCACGGTAACCGACGGTTCCCGGCGCCGCTACCGCCTGCTCGACATTGCCCGCGCCTATGCACGCGGCAAGTTGGACGCGAGTGGCGAGGAGGCGGCAGTGCGACAGCGCCAGGCGCGCTACTACATGGAATCCCTGAACCTTCCGGCGGCCGGGAACGAGGAGCGAGTCGAGACGTCCGAGCAGGTCGCCAATGTCCGCGCCGTGCTGGGATGGGCATTCGCCACCGAGGGAATGGATGCTTTGGCTATCGAGCTCAGCGCCGCCGCGGCGTCACTCTGGCTTCGCGAGGGTCTCCTGGCGGACTCCCGCAGATGGACACGCGAAGCGCTGGCCCGGCTGGATCGAGGGATAAAGGTGGGCTCTGAGCTCGAGGCCCGCGTCGCGCTCGCCAGCTCGCTTATGTACACCCACGGCATCACGGCGGAGAGCCACCGCAACTGGGAGATCATCTATCAACGGACGCAGTTCGACGGTCGCAGCGATCTGCGGTTGGCCGGGTTGGGTGTGGTGTGGGGCCATCAGATACGCTTGGCGCACTTCGGCGCGGCGCAGCGCCTGCTCGATGAGGCCAGCTTCCTCGAGGCGGTGAACGGAGACGCGACGGTCGCGGCCGGGTTCCGCTGGATGGCCGCAACGACCGCCCACTACCGAGGTGACCATAGGGCCGCCCGCACGCATGCGGCACGCATCCTCGACGAACTCACCGAAGCCGCCAGCGGTCTGATGCGCCGCCTCTTCGGCTACGACCTCGAGGTAGGTGCGCTCCGCCTCCTCAGCTTGTCACACTTCTTCCTCGGAGATGTTGACAGTGCCCTCGCGCTGCGCGCTCGAGCGCTCGAACGGGCCACCGCGCTCAGCTACGTCGCGCCTCTGGCGAACACGCTCTATTGGCAGGCGTTCATGGCCTACCTCCTCGAAGAGACTGAGGAAGTCGACAGGCTGACGACGTCCATCATTGAGTCGGGAAAACCCAACGCAATGCAGCCGTCCGTTGGGTGGGCCATCGCGGTTCAGGGATTGTCACTAGTGCGGCGTGGCGAAGTGGCCCGAGGTAAAGAGTTGGTCGATCGGGGCATGAGCATCTGTCAGGAAGCTGACTATCATATGATGGACGCGTTCATCCGTGCCGAATACGCCCTGCAGCTGGCTCGGCAGGCGACGGAGGCCCAGGCGGAGCGGTTTTTCCTCGGGGAGCCGGACGAGGAGTCTTGGAGCTCCCCCGAGGTTCTGCGGATCAAAGGCGCGATTGCCGAACTGGACGGCGACCTGGCAGGGGCCGAAGCCCGTTATCTGGACGCTCTTGCGGTCGCGGAACGCCAAGGCGCGCTCACGTGGCGGCTTCGGGCCGCGACGTCACTGGCTGCACTATGGCTCAGTCAAGGCCGCGCCGCAGAAGCGCAGGCGACCCTTGCGCCCGTCTACGAGCAGTTCAGCGCTGGCCGGCAGTGGCCAGACCTGCGCCGCGCTGCCGACTGCCTCGAAGAATGTCGCCGCGCCCTGGCCGCCGTTACGGGGCGCCAGGGCGAAGGTCTGGACCAAGACGACCAAATTGACGGTCTCCTGCAACAAACACGCGCTCCGCCACGCTCGGATCCGCCCGGCGTCTTCGACGCCTAGGAACCGCAGGGGTAGGGGCTGACCCTTCTTTCCGCCTTACCTCACCCAGGCGAGGGATATCCAGCGCCCACGGGTCCGGCCAGCATCGAAACCCTCCAGACCGAGCCGTCCCGCGGCCGAGGTCCAAGAAGGGATTCCCTGATGGCCGCGACGTATCCCGGTCCGATCGCTCGTCTGCGTAACCCCGCGGTCACCGGCGCCCTCCCGGTGATCCTCGGCCTCGGCGGCTGCAAAGAGGGCGTGTTGGCGCCCGTCGGGCCCGTGGGTGGGGCGGAAAACCAGATACTCATGGAGACCTTCGGCGCCATGATGCTGGTGGTGACGCCGGTCATCCTCTTGACCCTGGCCTTCGCCTGGTGGTTCCGGGCCTCGAACCGCCGCGCCCGATTCCGACCGGACTGGAGCTACTCGGGCAAGATCGAGTTCACTGTATGGATCATTCCGCTCCTGCTGATCGTCTTCCTGGCGACCCTTGCCTGGAGCGGCGCGCACGATCTGGATCCATACGCGCCGCTCAAGTCCGGCCGCAAGCCGGTCCGCGTCGAGGTCGTGTCGCTCGATTGGAAGTGGCTCTTCATCTACCCCGACTACGGGGTGGCGAGCGTCAACGAGATGGCCGTCCCAACCGGGACGCCGGTCGATCTGCGGCTGACGTCCGGCACGGTGATGAATTCGTTCTTCGTGCCGCAGTTCGGCAGCCAGATCTACACCATGGCCGGCATGCAGACGCGGCTGTCGCTGCAGGCCGACCGCCCCGGAACCTACCGTGGGCTCTCAGCCCAGTTCAGCGGAGACGGCTTCTCCGACATGCGGTTCACCGTGCGCGCCGGCGATGACGCGAGCTTCGCGCGCTGGATCGCGACGGCCAGAGCCTCGCGCGCTCGGCTCGACGCGGCCACCTACGACCAGCTGGCCGCGCGGCAGGCCACGGCGGCGCCGAGCCTCTACGGTGACGTCGCCGCAACCGTGTTCGATCACGCGCTGATGGCGGGCGCCGGCCCTCGGCCGCTTCTCCGCGCCGCAGCCGCCCGCGCATCCTCCAGACAAGGCGTCCTTTGATGTTCGGCAAGCTTACTCTTCACGACATCCCCTTCGATCAGCCGATCATCATGGCGACGTGCGCCGCGATTCTGATCGGAGGCGCCGCCGTCCTTGGCCTCATCACCTACCTGGGCCGCTGGCGCTGGCTTTGGACCGAGTGGATCACCTCGGTGGACCACAAGCGGGTCGGCCTCATGTACATCATGCTCGCGCTGGTGATGCTGCTGCGCGGCTTCGCCGACGCCATCATGATGCGCACGCAGCTGGTGCTCGCCGGCGGCGGCCACCTTGGCTACCTGCCGCCCGAGCACTACCACCAGGTTTTCTCCGCCCACGGAACGATCATGATCTTCTTCGTGGCCATGCCGTTCGTGGTTGGCCTGATGAATTTCGTCGTGCCTCTGCAGATCGGCGCCCGGGACGTCGCCTTTCCGGTGCTGAACTCGATCAGCTTCTGGCTGACAGCCGCCGGGGCTCTGCTGCCCAACATCGCTCTCGGGGTCGGCGAGTTCGCGCGCACCGGCTGGCTCGCCTACCCGCCGCTCTCGGAGCTGGCGTTCAGCCCGGGGGTCGGTGTCGACTACTACCTGGTGGCGCTGCAGATTTCAGGCATCGGCACGCTGCTCTCCGGCATCAACCTGATCACCACCATCCTGAAGATGCGCGCGCCCGGCATGGAGCTGGGGATGATGCCTGTGTTCACCTGGACGGCGTTGGGATCGAACATGCTGATCGTGGCGTCGTTCCCGATCCTCACCGTCACCTTCGGGTTGCTGATGCTGGACCGGTACCTCGGCTTCCACTTTTTCACCAATGACGCGGGCGGTAGCCCGATGATGTTCATTAATCTGATCTGGTGCTGGGGACACCCGGAGGTCTACATCCTCATCCTGCCGGCGTTCGGCGTCTTCTCCGAAGTGATCGCCACCTTCTCGGGCAAGCCGCTGTTCGGCTACCGCTCGATGGTTGTCGCCACGCTGGTCATCACCATCCTGGCCTTCGTTGTCTGGCTGCACCACTTCTTCACCATGGGCGCCGGGGCGGACGTGAACGCCTTCTTCGGCGTCGCCACGATGATCATCGCCATCCCCACCGGGGTGAAGGTGTTCAATTGGCTGTTCACCATGTACGGCGGCCGCATCCGCTTCGAGACGCCGGTGCTCTGGACCCTCGGCTTCATGGTGACCTTCGTCATCGGCGGGATGACGGGCGTACTGATGGCCGTGCCGTCGAACGACTTCCTGCTGCACAACTCGCTGTTCCTGGTCGCCCACTTCCACAACGTGATCATCGGCGGCGTCCTCTTCGGCTGCTTCGCCGGCATGAACTACTGGTTCCCGAAGGCCTTCGGCTTCCTGTTGGAGCCACGGCTCGGCAAGGCGGCGTTCTGGTGCTGGCTGATCGGCTTCTACCTGGCGTTCATGCCGCTCTACGTCCTCGGGTTCCTCGGCATGACCCGGCGGATGAACCACTACGACAATCCGGCGTGGACGCCCTACCTCCTGGTCGCTTGCGCAGGCGCCTTCCTGATCTTTGGCGGCATCGTGCTCCAGATCTTGCAGCTGGTCGTCAGTATACGGACCTGGCGCAGCCGTCGCGACCTCACCGGCGATCCCTGGGACGGGCGGACTTTCGAATGGTCGGTGGCCTCGCCCCCTCCCGTCTACAACTTCGCCCTGACGCCCGAGGTGGACGGCCTTGACGCCTACTGGCGCGCCAAGGGCGCCGCGCGCAGCGAGTCGCCCGCCTACGAAGATATCGAGCTGCCGAAAAACGCCCCGGCCGGCTTCCTGCTGGCGTTCTGCGCCGTGGCGACCGGCTTTGCGGTCGTCTGGCACATCTGGTGGCTGGCTCTGGGCGGCTTCGCCGCGGCGATCGCCGTGCTGATCGCCTCGTCCTGGCGAGCACACGCGGAATACGTCGTCTCCGCGGATGAAGTGGCGGACATCGAACGCCGCGGCCGGATCACCGCCGGATCACCGGTCTGCATCAGAGCCTGAGGTTTCGCGATGAGTGTAATGCAAATGGCTTCGGGCGAACACGCGCCCGCACGCTACCACCCGGCCACCCGCTTCGGCGTCACCGGCTTCGGGTTCTACGTCTACCTGTTGAGCGACGCGATCCTGTTCTCGGCGCTCTTCGCCATCTTTGCGGTCCTGAAGGGCGCCACCGCCGGCGGCCCCGGCGCGCAAGCCCTGTTCGATGTGAAGAACGTGGGCTGGGAAACGGCCTGCCTCCTCACCAGCAGCTTCGTCGGTGGTCTGGCGATGCTGGCGGCGGAGGCGCGCAGGCGTCTGCCGCTGATCCTGAGCCTTGGCGCCGTGTTCCTGCTCGGGTTGGGGTTCCTCAGCCTCGAGATCCACGAGTTCCTGGGCATGATCCATGCGGGCGCGGGCCCCGATCGCAGCGCCTTCCTTTCCGCCTTCTTCGCCCTGGTCGGAGCGCACGGCCTCCACATCACGGTCGGCCTCGTCTGGATCATCCTGCTGTTGATCCACGTGCAGACGATGGGCTTTTCCGCCAGCTACAGGCGCCGCCTGTTCTGCTTCTCGCTGTTCTGGCACGTGCTGGACATCGTCTGGATCGCGATCTTCACCTTCGTCTATCTGCTGGGCGTCCAATCATGACCGACACCGCCTCCCGCGCTCCGATACAGCTGCGCACGCCTGGGACCGACGTCCGCGGAACCGTGGGGCCGTGGTCCAGTTACCTGACCGGGTTCGTTCTGGCCGCGGCGCTGACCGCCGCCTCGTTCTGGCTCGCCACAGGCCACATGCTGACCCCGGCCAGCCTGGTCGCCGCGTTGGTGGTGTTGGCGATTGGCCAGATGCTCGTGCACCTGATCTTCTTTCTCCACATCACGACAGCCCCGGCGCAGAAGACCAACATCCTCGCCCTGCTCGTCACCCTGCTGATCATCGGGCTGATGGTGATCGGATCGCTGTGGATCATGTCGCAACTGAACGTTCACATGATGCCGATGGACCGCCTCATGCAGATGCAGCGTTGATTGCGCCGGCGCCGCGCTCGAGCGCGGCGCCGGGCCGACGAAGCGGTGGCGTCAGCGAAGGCGGCCGCCTGGCGGCCCCGAGAGGGAGGCCGGGGAGCGCCAGGGGAGATGTCGCGGCGCTGGCGAGGAGGTTTACGTGAGCCCGCGGGGCGATTGCGGGGAGTCCGCGGGGCGCTGGCGGGGCGGCGGCGGGCGCCTGACGGGGCGGCGAAGGGCGCTCCGCCGGCTTTTCCTGGCTCGCGTCGTCGGCGGTGATCGCCGAGAACTCCTTGAAATCCTTATCGATATACCACCGGTCGTTGGCCTGCTGGCGCGCCAGTTCGGCTTGCAGGCGGGCGGCGTCGACGATGGCGAGCCGCGCGGCGTTGACCAGGGTCGGATTGTCGGACGTCTCGCCGGCCTTGATGATCCGACGCAGCGAAGCGAGCAGGCCCTGGGGGCTGAGGTCCTCAGCGTCGGTTTGCGATGCGCGAAGTTCGGCGATCCGGTCGGCGACCTCGGCCTTCCAGGCGAGGCGGCTCGGATGGCCCCGGTGGCGCACGAACCCGGCGGATTCGTAGGCGTCGATCAGCAGCGCACCCTTGGCGCGGGCCTGGGCGAAGGCTTCGTAGCGGCGGTTTTGGAGGGCGGGCATCGGGGTGGGGGGCTCTGGGTTCGGTGAGTGAGTGTTCAAGCGAATAATTGCATTATGAATATATTGTGCGGCAATGTCAATCTGCAATTGGCCTGTGTAGGTAGCACACGATATGTCCGCTTTTCGTAGCAGACGATTTGT